>DASREB010000030.1:0-9678 GCA_035652275.1 Burkholderiales bacterium | reverse complement strand
CCGCCGGCGCTGTCCGGCAAGGTGAAGTCGATCGACCGCAACTGGGGCTTTCTCGTCGCCGAGGTGTCTGAGCCCGGCTCGCTCAAGCTCGGCGACCGCCTCTATGCCAATCTCGGCGATGGCCGGCGCGTCTCGATGGTGGTGCGGCGCATTTCCGGTAATCTCGTTTCCGCGATACCTGAGGGGCACAAACTAAGCGATGAGATGGTGGGGGCGTCGATCACCGCTAAGTAACGGCGGGTGGCTGCTCGTCGTGGCTGCGCTCGCCGCGAGCGGCTGCGCGCGCTATCGTGGCGGCGCGCAAACCGCGGCGCCGTCGCGGACGGCGACGCTGCTGCCAGCGGAGATCGCGGTCGGTTTCCTGCAGCAGATCAACTCCCAGCCGGCGCGCAACACGCTCGCCGGCGAATCGACCGTCCCGGCATGCTGGTTCACCGACAAGGGCATGTGGTCAGCCGGCGGCTATCGCAAGCTCACCGGACAGCACGGTCCATCGCAGGTCACGCCCTACGCCGCGTGGACGCTGTCGCGAATCGAGAATGCCCAGGGGCGCGAGCTCACCGCGGCCGACCTCGATCAGGCGGGCGTCTGGTACTACGATCTGCGCGCGCCGCGCACCGCGCGCACGGTGCTCGGGATTCACGACCATTGCAATCTCGGCCCGAGCGCGGAGCCGGTGCGCCGCCTGGTCGAAGCCTTAAGCGCGCTCGGCGTCGAAGTGCCGGCCGCGTACGCCTACACCGCGCGGTAGAATCGCGCCCCTCCATGTTTGATTTGGTCCAGAAATACCGGCGGGCGATGCAGGTGGTGCTCGCCCTCATCGCGATTACCTTCGCCACCTGGGGAATCGAGTCCTATACGCGCTTCGCCGGCGGCCGCGATGCGGTGGCCAAGGTGAACGGCTCCGAGATCTCGCAACGCGAGTTCGACGAGCAGGTGCGAGCGCAGCAGGAGGGCATGCGGCGCATGTTCGGCGGGCAGATGGATCCGGCCGCGTTCGACAATCCGGAAATGCGTCGCGCGGTGCTCGACCAGATGGTGAACGAGCGCGTCGTCGCCACCGAGACGGCCAAGCGAAATCTGTGGTTCGACGACAAGCGGCTCTCCGAGGCGATTCTTTCGATCCCGGAGTTCCAGGTCGGCGGCAAGTTCTCGGAGCAGCGCTTCGAGGACGTCGCCCGCTCGCAAAATCCGCCGCTCACCGCACGCCAGTTCGCCGAGCGCATCCGCCAGAGCATGTCGCTTCAGCAGATTCCCGGCGCGATCGCCGAGAGCGCCATCGTGCCGCATACGCTGGTCACGCGGCTCGCAGCCATCGAAGCCGAGCAGCGCGAGGTATCGCAGCTGCAGATCCCGACGAAGCAGTATCTCGCGCAGGTGAAGATCGACCCGGCCGAGCTAAAGCAGTACTACGACTCCCACCAGGCCGATTTCCGCACGCCCGAGCGCGTGCGTGCCGAATACGTGGTGCTGTCCGCCGACAACCTGGCAAGGCAGGAGCCCGTCACCGAGGACGAGATAAAGCAGGCATACGAGGCGCGTGCTTCGTCCTTCCGCGCCGACGAGCAGCGGCGCGCGAGCCACATCCTGGTGAAGACGAAGGACGAGGCGGACAAGATCCTCGTCGAGCTGAAAAAGAATCCGGGCGCGTTCGCCGAGCTCGCCAAGAAGCAGTCGCAGGATCCTGGCTCGGCCGAGAAGGGCGGCGACCTCGGCTGGTTCGGGCACGGCATGATGGTGAAACCCTTCGAGGACGCGGTCTTCGGCATGAAGCAGGGCGAGCTTCGCATCGTGCAGAGCGAGTTCGGCTTCCACGTGATCAAGCTCACCGGTGTGCAGCCCGGGAAGACACGGCCGTACGAGGAAGTGAAGAAGGAGCTCGCCGCGGAGCTCGCGAAGCAGAAGGGCCAGAAGAAGTACGCCGAGGCCGCCGACCAGTTCGGCAACATGGTCTACGAGCAGTCCGAGAGCCTGAAGCCGGTCGCCGAGAAGTACAAGCTTCAGATCCAGACCACCGGCTGGATCACGCGCTCGGCGCGCCAGGAGCTCGGCGCGCTCGACAACCCGAAGCTGCTGGCTGCGCTTTTTTCGCAGGACGCGATCGCCAACAAGCGCAACACCGACGCGATCGAGGTGGCGCCCAATACGCTCGTCGCCGCGCACGTCATCGCGCACGAGCCCGAAGCGCAGCGCAAGTTCGACGAGGTTAAGGACGAGATCGCCGACATCCTGCGCCGCCAGGAGGCGTTCAAGCTCGCCGAGAAGGAGGGCAGCGGAAAGCTTGCCGAGCTGCAGAAGGGCGAGAACGCGAGCCTCGCCTGGAGCGCGCCGAAGCTCGTCTCGCGGCGCGACGCGCAGGGGCTGCCGGGCGAGGTGCTGCGCAAGGTCGTCGCGGCTGACGTGTCCAAGCTGCCGGCGTACCTCGGCATGCCGATGGGCGACGCGGGCTACCTCCTGTTGCGGATCAGCAAGGTGGTCGAGAGCAAGCCGCCGGCTGAAGACAAGCAGCGCGAAGCACGCGTCGCCGCTGCCGCCGGCGGCGCGCAGTTCGAGGCTTATCTCGCGAGCCTGAAAGGCCGCGCCGACATCTCGATCAACAGCACCAACCTCGAGAAGAAGTAACTACGACCCGGCATCGGAACTTGGGCTGGTGATGCCGGCGACCACGTGGCTGAAGCCGGCGTCGACGTAGAGGATCTCGCCGGTGATGGCGGCCGCCATGTCGGAGAGCAGAAACGCGGCCGCATTGCCGACGTCTTCGGTCGTGACATTGCGGCGAAGCGGCGCGTGCTCCTCGACGAACTTGAGTATTTTCCCGAAGCCGCCGATGCCTGCGGCGGCCAGTGTCTTGATCGGCCCGGCCGAGATGCCGTTCACGCGAATGCCCTGCGGCCCGAGGCTCGCCGCCATGTAGCGCACCGCCGCCTCGAGGCTCGCCTTGGCAAGTCCCATGGTGTTGTAGTTCGGCACGGTGCGCACCGCTCCCAAGTACGTCAATGTCAACAGCGAAGCATTGCGCCCCTTCATCATCGGAGCCGCGGCCTTGGCAAGCGCGGGGAAGCTGAAGGCGGAGATGTCGTGCGCCTGCCGGAAGGCCTCGCGGCTGATGCCCTCGAGGAAGTCGCCGGCGATCGCCTCGCGCGGCGCAAACGCGAGCGCGTGCACCAGGCCGTCCAATGCCTGCCAGTGCTCGCCTAAGCGCTCGAAGAGCGCGGCGATCTCGCGGTCGTCCGTGACCTCGCAAGGCAGCGCGGCCTTGGCGCCGAGCTCGCGCGCCATCTCCTCGGCGCGCTCGCGAAAGCGCTCGTTCTGGTAGGTGAGGGCGATCTCGGCGCCTTCGCGGCGCGCGACCTTGGCGATGCCGTAGGCGATGGAGCGGTTGGAGAGAAGCCCGGTGACGAGAATGTGCTTGCCGGCGAGCAGCGCCATCAACCGATTATACTTTCGGCCCCATGCGCCACGCCGCTCGCTTGCTCGCGCTCGTCGCACTGGTCGCCGCGCAAGCGGCATGGGCGCAGCCCGAATCGAAGATCCTGCGTGTCACCTTCCAGGCCGCCGAGACCGGCTTCGACCCGGCGCGCGTGCACGACTATTACTCGGGCATGGTGATCGAAGCGATCTATGACACGCTCCTCACTTACGACTATCTCGCGCGGCCGGCGAAGCTCGTGCCGAACGCCGCCGCGGCGCTGCCCGAGGTTTCCGCCGACGGGCGCACCTACACGTTCCACGTCCGCAAAGGGATCTACTTCGCCGAAGATCCCGCGTTCAAAGGCGGGAAGCGCGAGCTCGTCGCGCAGGACTTCGCCTACGCCATCCGCCGCTTCTATGACCCCAAGAACCGCTCGCCATACGCGTTTCTCTTCACCGGCAAGATCGTCGGCATGGACGAGCTCGGCGAGCGGGCGAAGAAAAGCGGCCGGTTCGAGTACGACACGCCGGTGGCCGGCCTGCAGACGCCGGATCCGTACACGCTTGTCATCCGCCTGAAAGAGCCGGACGTCAACTTCGGCTACGTGCTCGCGTTCCCGCTTACCAGCGCGGTGGCGCGCGAAGTGATCGAGGCCTACGGCGACGAGTCGCCGTCGCACCCGGTGGGCACCGGTGCGTTCCTGCTCAAGCGCTACGTGCGCTCATCCAAGATCGTGCTGGCGCGCAATCCCGGCTATCGCGGCAAGACCTGGGACTTCGATCCGGGACAGAACGAGCGCTTCAAGCAGATCGCGGAGCGCATGCGTGGCAAGCGCCTGCCGGCGATCGACGGCGTCGAAATCAGCATCATGGAGGAGACGCAGAGCCGCTGGCTTGCGTTCCAGCGCGCCGAGACCGACATCGAGTACCAGCTCTGGGAAGTGGCGCCGACCTACATGACCGACGACGGCAAGCTCAAGCCGGAGTTCGTGCGCCGCGGCATCCAGCTCGACCGCACGGTCGATCCTGAAATCACCTATCTCACCTTCAACATGCAGGACAAGGTCGGCGACGCGCCGAACCCGCTCGGCGGCACCAGCAAGGAGCGCATCGCGTTGCGCCGCGCCATCGCCATGTCCTACAACATCGACGACCAGATCCGCATCATTCGCAAGGGCCAGGCGGTGCGCGCGCAGTACCCGATTCCGCCCGGCGTCGAGGGCTTCGACCCGAAATACACGAGCCTGATTCCCTATGATCCGCGCGCGGCCAACGCGCTGCTCGATCGCTACGGCTACAGGAAAGGCCCTGACGGCTATCGGCGCCAGCCCAATGGCGCGCCGCTGGTGGTGCGCTACACCTCGACCCCGACCGAGCGCGACCGCCAGTTCGACGAGCTGATGAAGCGCTCGCTCGACTCGATCGGCATCCACATGGAGATCCAGAAAGAGCGCTTTCCCGAGTATCTGAAGGCGCAGAAGCAGTGCCGCGTCATGCTGGGCGTTGCCGCCTGGATCGCGGACTACCCGGACGGCGACAACTTCATGCAGCTGCTCTACGGGCCGAACATCCACGAGAGCAACAACGCCTGCTACGACTCCGCCGACTTCAACCGACGCTATGCGAAATCGCAGCAGCTCCATCCCGGCCCCGAGCGCGAGCGGCTGTATCACGAGATGACGCGGCTGATGGAGACCGAGACCGTGTGGCTGCTCCTCGACAGCCGCGTGCGCAACTCGCTGCAGCAGCCCTGGGTGGTCGGCTTCACCAAGCATCCGGTGCTGCATGCCGAGTGGCTTTACATCGACCTCGAACCGAAGCCCGCGTACTAGGAAATCTCTGAACAAGCGGCCATTCGTCGTTCCCGCGCAAGCGGGAACCCATGATTTTCTAATGACCTCGGCCCGCGCTTTCGCGGGGCGGACGGCTGCAGAGGGTACGTAGGTCTTGCTCGCTTACACGCTGCGGCGGCTCTGGCAGTTCATCCCGACGCTCGCCGGGGTGATCCTGCTCGTGTTTTTCCTCTTCAACTGGGTGGGCGGCGATCCGGCCTATTTGCTCGCGGGCAAGATTTCCAGCCCGGACATGATCGCCAATATCCGGCGCCAGCTGGGCGTCGATGAGCCCTACGGCGTTCAGCTCTGGATTTTCCTGAAACAGGTGCTGAGCGGCGATTTCGGCGCGAGCTGGTCGACCAACGAGCGCGTCGCGGAGATTTTCGCCACGCGCCTCGGACCGTCGCTCACCGTGCTCGTGCCGCTGCTCCTCATCAGCACGCTGCTCGGCATGGCGGCGGCGATGCTCGTCGCCCATGTGCGCGGCTCGCTGACCGACCGCGCCGTCATGGTGGCCTGCACCGTGGGGCAGTCGATCAGCATCCTCGTGTATATCCTCGTCTTCCAATACCTCTTCGCCTATCAGCTCGGCTGGTTCCCGGTGCAGGGCTGGGGCGTGACCTTCGCCGACAACCTGCTGCGCTATAGCGCGCTCGCCATCATCGTCGGCATCGCGGTGTCGCTCGCCCCGGATATCCGCCTTTACCGCACCTTCTTCCTCGACGAGATCAATCAGGATTACGTGCGCACGGCGCGCGCCAAAGGCATGAGCGAGACGCGCATCATGTGGGTGCACGTGCTGCGCAACGCCGCGATTCCGATGGTCACCAACGTGCTGCTGCAGCTGCCGGGCCTGCTCGCCGGGGCTTTCCTGATCGAGCGCTTCTTCGGCATCCCCGGCATCGGCCGTGAAGTGATCCTGGCGGTCGAGCGCAGCGACTTCCCGATCATCAAGGCGGTGACCATCTACGTCGCGGTGGCGACGATGATCATCAACCTGCTCGCCGATCTGCTCTACAAGGCGATCGATCCGCGCGTGGTGCTGAAATGAGAGAGCAGGGCGTCTGGGCGCTCGCCTGGAAGCGCTTTCGCCGAGATCGGCTGGGCTTCGCCTCGCTCATCGTCGTGCTCGTTTATGTGGCGATCATGCTCAGCGCTGCCGCGGGCTGGCTCGGGCGCGACTGGAACGCCGAGGCCGGCGTGAGCTTCGCGCCGCCGAGCTTTCTCGGCCCGGAGGCGGTGGAAAGCCCGCAGCTCGCAAAGGCGGCTGAGGGCGCCCAAGCCGTGGCGGACTACGGTATTGCGGATCCGCTCGCGCCGGATCTCACGGAGATCGCGAAGACACTCTCCGGCGAATCGACCACCTCGGCGCGAGCAGTGACCTTGCCGCTCGGCGGGGATAAGTGGGGCCGCGACGTCCTGAAGAAGGTGCTCAAAGGCACGCAGACCTCTCTCGTCGTCGGCCTGAGCGCCGCCGCGCTCGCCGCGTTTCTCGGCACACTGTTCGGCGCGCTCGCCGGCTTCCGCGGCGGCTGGGTCGACGATTTCTTCAACTGGCTCTACAGCGTCTTCACCTCGATCCCGTACCTCTTGCTCGTGCTCGCCATCGCCGCGGTAGTGAACCAGAAGGGCACGTTCACCGTGATCCTGATTCTCGGCCTGACCGGCTGGACCGGCATCTTCCGGCTGATCCGCGCCGAGTACCTGAAGCACCGCGTGCGCGAATACGTCCTCGCCGCCGACGCGATCGGCGCCTCGGGCGCGCGCCGCATGTTCGTGCACATCCTGCCGAACGTGAGCCACGTCGTGCTGGTGCAGCTCTCGATCTGCGTCGTGCTCTTCATCAAGTCGGAGGTGATTCTTACGTTCCTCGGCTTCGGCGTTGGCGTCGACACCGTCTCCTGGGGCAGCATGCTGGCGGAGGCGGGGAGCGAGCTCTTGCTCGGCAAATGGTGGCAGCTGACAGCCGCGACGGTGGCGATGGCGATATTGGTCACGGCGTTCAGTCTTTTCACCGACGCGATGCGCGACGCGCTCGATCCGCGCCTGAAATGAACCTGCTCGAAGTGCGCGATCTCGCCGTTGAATTCCGCATCGACGAAGCGACGCGGCTTCAGGCCGTGAAGGGCGTGAGCTTCGATGTACCGGTACGCAGCACCGTGGCGCTGGTCGGCGAATCCGGCAGCGGCAAGTCGGTGAGTGCACTCTCCATCATGCGCTTGCTGCCGAAGGAGAACGCTACCGTTGGGAGCACGAGCCGCATCCTTTATCGCGAGCGCGATCTGCTCAGCGTGGCTAGCGACGAGATGCAGCGTGTGCGCGGCAAGGAGATCGCGATGATCTTCCAGGAGCCGATGAGCTCGCTCAACCCGGTGTTCACCGTCGGCTTCCAGATCGGCGAAGTGCTGCGCAAGCATCTCGGCCTCACCGGCCGGGCGCTGCGCAGCCGCACCATCGAGCTCCTGACCGAGGTCGGCATCGCCGAGCCACAGGCGCGGCTCGACGCCTATCCCTTCCAGCTTTCCGGCGGCCAGCAGCAGCGCGTGATGATCGCCATGGCGATCGCCTGCGAGCCGAAGCTGCTGATTGCCGACGAGCCGACCACCGCCCTTGACGTGACCGTGCAGCGCCAGATCCTGGACCTGATGGGCGCGCTGCAGGAGCGGCACGAGATGGCGATGCTTTTCATCACGCACGATCTCGCACTCGTCAGCGAAATCGCCGACTACGTCGTAGTGATGCGCGATGGCGAAGTGCGCGAGCAGGCCCCGGCATCGCAGCTCTTCCGCGACCCGCGCGATGCGTACACCCGCGCGCTCCTCGCCTGCCGGCCGCCGCTCGAGCGCCGGCCGCAGCGCCTTCCGGTCATCAACGACTTCATGGGGTCAGGTCTTGAATCGAGGCGTCGCGATGCCGCCGCCCAAGACGCGAGCGCGGAGCGCAAGCGCGGCCTGCGCGGGGACGAACCGACGCTGCTGGAAGCGCGCGGACTGGCCAAGAGCTTTTACTTTCGAGAAGGGCTGCTGAAGAAACGCGAGCTTAAGGCGGTCAAAGGCGCATCGTTTCGCATCGCGAAAGGCAAGACGCTCGGCGTGGTCGGCGAATCCGGCTCCGGCAAGACTACCGTCGCATTGCTGGTCGCGCGCCTCCACCCGGCGACGGCAGGCGAAGTGTGCTTCGAAGGCCGCGACCTCCTCAAGGTGGATGCGAGCCACGCGATGCCCTACAAGCGGCGTATCCAGATCGTGTTCCAGAATCCGTACGCCTCGCTCAACCCGCGCTTCACGGTCGCGCAGATTCTGACCGAGCCGCTCAAGATCCACGGCATCGGCGCGGACGACGGCGAGCGGCGCGCGATGGCGGGTGAATTGCTGATGAAAGTCGGGCTGCCGCCCCTGTCGCTGGAGAAATATCCGCACGAGTTCTCCGGCGGCCAGCGCCAGCGCATCGCCATCGCGCGGGCGCTGACGCTCAAGCCGCAACTCCTGATCTGCGACGAGTCGGTCTCGGCGCTCGACGTCTCGGTGCAGGCGCAGCTATTGAACCTCTTGCAGGATCTGCAGGACGAATACTCGATGAGCTATCTCTTCATCTCGCACGACCTCGCGGTGGTGCGCTACATGGCCGACGAGGTGATGGTGATGAAGGACGGCGAGGTGGTGGAGATCGCCGGGCCCGACGAGCTCTACGCCAGTCCCAAGCATCCGTACACGCGGCTCCTGCTGTCGTCGATTCCCGGCCGCGCGCATTAAATAGGGATAGACCCCATCTAATCAGGGACCCACCCCATTCTTTCGAAAACTCTCGCGCGCTTCGCGGTCCCTGTTTTTGCTCTGCTCATCTTGCTGGCCGCGCCGGCGGCCCGGGCAGCGCACGCCTACGCGCAATTCGGCGACATCAGGTACCCGAAGAGCTTCGCTCATTTCGAGTGGGTGAATCCGGACGCTCCCAAGGGGGGCGACCTGGAGCTGGTGCCGCCGCTGCGCATCACGACGCTCGACAAGCTCAATCCGTTTACGCTGAAGGGCACCGCGCCGCCGGCGATCGGCGGCTTGGTGATCGAGACGCTGCTCACCGGCACGCTGGACGAGCCGACCACCGCCTATGGGCTGCTTGCGGAGGATGTGGAGGTGGCGCCCGACAAGCTCTCAGTCACCTTCCGGCTGAATCCCGCTGCACGTTTCCATAACGGCAAGCCGGTGCTCGCCGAGGACGTGAAGTATTCGTTCGAGCGCCTGATCAGCAAGGAGGCCTCGCCGGCGTACCGTGTCGTGTATGGCGACGTTAAGCGCGCGGTGGTCGTTGCTCCGCGCATAGTGCGCTTCGACCTCGCGCGCGCGAGCGCGGAGCTGCCGCTGCTGGTCGGCGGGTTGCCGGTCTTCAGCCGTGACTGGGGCGCGGGCAAGCCATTCGACCAGGTGATCACCGAAGC
>DASREB010000029.1:0-4746 GCA_035652275.1 Burkholderiales bacterium | reverse complement strand
TTCGCCGCGACAGAGCTCGAGCATTATCTCTTCCGCACGAGCTATCGCGACGCGGCACAGAAGCGCTACCAGGACCTCGAGCCGGCCGGGTGGTACCTCGAGGACTATCACATCCTGCAGGGCACGCGCACCGAGAGCTTCCACGCGGCGGCGCGGCGCCATCTGAAGCATTCCGGCGTGCCCGTGGAAACCTCGAAGGGCGAGTGGGGCAACGGCCAGCACGAGCTCAACATCCGCTATGCCGAAGCGCTGGACATGGCGGACCGCCACGTCATCTTCAAGCAATGCATGAAGGAGATCGCCGAAGCGGCGGGCATGAGCCTGACGTTCATGGCGAAGCCGGATGCCGGCCAGGCCGGCTCGAGCTGCCACATCCATCTCAGCTTGTGGCGAGACGGCGCCAACGTGTTCCCCGGCACTCAGCAGCTCGGCCGTGCGAAGGTGGCCGAGACCTTCCGCTGGTTCCTCGGCGGCTGGATCGCGCACGTGCCGGACGTGATGGTGCTCTATGCGCCCACCGTCAACTCCTATAAGCGCTATGTCGACGCCTCGTGGGCGCCGACGCGGCTCGCGTGGAGCTACGACAACCGCACCGCCGGTTTCCGTGTCGTCGGCGAGGGCAACAGCTTACGGATTGAGTGCCGCATCGCCGGCGCCGACGCGAATCCGTACCTCGCGCTCGCCGCGTGCCTGGCTTCCGGGCTGGAGGGCATCGCCAATCGAATCGAACCGCCGGCAGCGTTCGTCGGCGACGTCTATGCCGCGCGCAACCTGCCGCGCGTGCCTTACACACTGGCGCAGGCCGTCGATGCCTTCGAGCGCAGCGAATTCGCCAAGCGCGCGTTTGGCGCCGACGTGCACGAGCACTACGCGCACTTCTACCGCACCGAAGTCGCCGCGTTCGACAAGGCGGTGACCGACTGGGAGCGCAAGCGCTACTTCGAACGCATATGAGACTCAAAGACAAAGTAGCACTCATCACCGGCGCGGGCAGCGGCATCGGCCGCCAGGCGGCGCTCGTCTTCGCGCGCGAGGGCGCCGCGATACTGGTCGTGGACGTGAACGATGCCGGCGGGAACGAGACCGTCGCGATGGTCAAGCAGGCCGGCGGCCGTGCCGGCTATTGCCGCGCCGACATCTCAAAGGCGCGCGAGACGGAGCAGATGGTGGCTGCGGCGGAGCGCGAATTCGGCAAGCTGAACGTCCTCTTCAACAACGCCGGCATCATGCACGCGAAGGACGACGACGCCGTTAGCACGAGCGAAGAGGTCTGGGACCTGACGCTCGACATCAACGCCAAGGGCGTGTTCCTCGGCTGCAAATACGGCATACCCGCGCTGAAGCGTGCCGGCGGCGGCTCGGTCATCAACACCGCTTCCTTCGTGGCACGAATGGGCGCGGCGACGCCGCAGATCGCCTATACGGCGAGCAAAGGCGCGGTGTTGGCGATGACCCGTGAGCTCGCGGTGATCCATGCGCGGCAGAACATCCGGGTAAATGCGCTGTCGCCGGGGCCGCTGAAGACGGAACTCCTGATGAGCTTCCTCAATACGGAAGCCAAGAAGCAGCGGCGCCTGGTGCACGTGCCGATGGGGCGCTTCGGCGAGGCGGAGGAGATCGCGAAGGCGGCGCTGTTCCTCGCGAGCGATGAGTCCTCCTACATCACCGGCACCGAGTTCCTGGTCGACGGCGGCATTACCGCCGCTTATGTGACACCGGAATAGGCGCCGGCTCTATCCTGGCTCAGAGCGACCGTAGGAAGGCGATGAGATCCTCCCGCTCGCTTCCCACGATGCCGGCGCCGAAGCGCTGGTTGTAGAAATCGACGACCGCGCCCAGGTCCGCCGCGGAGCCGTTGTGGAAGTACGGCGCGCGCGCGGCGAGGCCGCGCAGGACCGGTCCCTTGAACTTGCCGATGTCGGCGAACTTCCCCGAGATCAGCGCCCGCCCCGGATCGGTGACGGCGCGCGTCGGGCAGCTCGGTGCGCCGCATTTCTGCCGGAAGGTGTAGAGCGGCAGGTCGGGCGTGCGCCGCGACGCGTCCGAAAGGCCGATGTCGAGCGGCGCCGCGATCGAGTGGTTGCCCCCGTTCGGCGTGTTGTGGCAGGTGGTGCACGTCCCCTGGAAAGAGCCGGGCAGCGGCGGGTTGAAAGGACTGTTGATGTTGAGACCGCCGACACCCGAGATGGTGAAGGTCTTCGAGTTGAAGATGGCCTGGCCGCGGCCGATGGCGCGGCGCGCCTCGTCGCTGCCGCGCCCGTCACGGCCGCTCCACGCGTCGTAGAGATCGAACACGATCGGCGTGAAGGGCAGATTGCTGCGGTAGTCACCGAGGTTGTCGTTGATGCCGTAGTACGCCGTCTGCTCGAGAATCGGCCGCGGACCACCGTCGGCGCCGGCCGCGCTCAAGCTCTTCGCCTCGTTGTCGCGCACCTGTGCCGTGGCAAGGCCGGTCTCGAACTCGACGATAGCCTCGCGCTGAGCGCTCGTGATCGGAGTCGGGCGCTGCGCGTGCCCCGTGGTCGCGCCGTTCGACTGGTCGGCGAGATCGAAATGGATGCCGGCGTAGCAGGCGCCGCCCTCCGCCGCCTTGCTGCATTGATCGGTCCCGGGGAAGGTCTCGCGGCCGTCCCACATGACCGCGGAGAGGAACTTCAGATTCGTCGAGGGCAGCGGACGGCGGAACAGCGACAGCTCCGCGCTGCTCGCGAAATGATACGGATCGTCGACCGCGATCAGCTCGAAGTCGGCGTTCGCCGGGACGCCGATGCCCACGCGCATCAGCCCTTTTGTCAGCAGCATGCTGTAGGCGCTGCGGCGGGCTGCCAGGGTCGAGACGTCGGCGTTGGGCGCGTTCGAGCCGTCGTTGGTGCGGAAGATGGCGGAGAGCCCGAGCTCGTCGGCGATCACGCCGCCTCGCGACTTCTCGAAGATCTCCCGAACCTGGGGCGGCGTGATCGTCCAGCCGGCGCTCGGCAGATGGCAGCTGACGCAGCGCCGGCCGTTCCCGCCCAGATCCTGGAAGAACTCGCCGGTGAGGTCGATCTCGCCGGCGGTGCTGAACGTGGCAGCCGCGCCCGACGGATTCGGGAACGGCAGGCCGTTCGGGAGCGCCCGGAAGTGCGCAAGCTGCATGACGCCGATGTGCTGCTCGTCGGCCACCAGGTTGGCGGGTAATGCCGTGGAAACAGAAAGAACCAGACCGACTGCTGTTGCGCTTCCCCTCATGGCTGCTCCCCTCTTGGCGCTCGTGCGGAGCGCGGATGATTTTGTGGAGCGCAGTGTCGCAGCCGGGCGGCGCTTCGTTCTGCATCGGGATACGCACGTTTCTTGTGACTTAGTCACCAGCCTTTGGGACCCCGGCGCGGGTCTTGAAAAGGACGCGGCACTAGAATCGGCCGCATGAGCTCGCAGAGCCAAAAGACCATTACCCCTATCGATGGCTCCGTTTACGTAGAGCGGCCGCTCGCCGCGCAAACGGATATCGAATCCGCGCTGGCGCGGGCCATGGCCGCACAGCGGCAGTGGAAACACGTGCCGATCGGCGAACGCGTCGCGATGCTGCGGCGCATGGTCGAGTGGTGCGTGTCACGCGCCGACAAGATCGGCGAGGAGCTTTCCTGGCAGATGGGGCGCCCGATCGCCTACACGCCCAACGAGATCCGCCGCGGCTTCCAGGAGCGCGCGCTCTACATGTGCTCCATCGCCGAGGCCGCGCTCGCCGACGTGCGAGTCGAACCGAAGGCCGGCTTCGAGCGCTTCATGCGCCGCGAGCCGCTCGGCGTCGTGCTGGTGGTCGCGCCATGGAACTATCCGTGGCTCACCTCAGTGAATGCGATCGTGCCTGCTCTGCTCGCGGGCAATACGGTCGTGCTCAAGATGGCGCAGCAGACGCCGCTGGTGGCGGAACGCTATGCGGAGGCTTGTGCCGCGGCTGGCCTGCCGACCGGTGTCTTTCAATATCTGCACATGGATCATGAGCAGACCGCGCGCGTGATCGGCGATGCGCGCGTCGCATTCGTCGCCTTCACCGGCTCGGTGCCCGGCGGCCACGCGGTGCAGCGCGCGGCGGCCGAGCGCTTCATCGCGACGGGCCTCGAGCTCGGCGGCAACGACCCGGCGTACGTGCGGCCGGATGCGCCGCTGGAGTCGACGATCGAAAACCTGGTCGATGGCGCGTACTTCAACTCCGGGCAGTCGTGTTGCGGCATCCAGCGGATTTATGTGCACCGCTCTCTTTATCGGCCATTCGTCGAGGGCTTCGTCGAGCTGACGCGTAAATACCGGCTCGGCCATCCGCTCGACGCCAAGACGACGCTCGGGCCAATGGTGCGCGCAGATGCCGCGGCGGGCGTACGCGCGCAAGTCGCAGCGGCGGTGAGCAAAGGCGCGAAGGCGCTTATCGACCCCAAGTCATTCGCGGCGGACAAGGACGGCACGGCGTATCTCGCGCCGCAGGTCCTGGTCAACCTCGAGCAGCAGATGATGGCCGAGGAAATCTTCGGACCGGTGGCGGGCATCATGCCGGTGGAGAACGATGAGCAAGCGATCCAGCGGATGAACGACAGCCGCTACGGACTGACGGCGTCAATCTGGACCACGGACGCGGACGCGGCCGTGCGCATTGGCGATCGCGTCGAGACGGGCACGTGGTTCATGAACCGCTGCGATTACCTCGATCCGGCGCTCGCGTGGACCGGCGTCAAGGATTCCGGCCGCGGCTGCACGCTGTCGCGGCTCGGGCTC
>DASREB010000028.1:0-2819 GCA_035652275.1 Burkholderiales bacterium | reverse complement strand
CGCCGAGATCGAGGCCGCGCACGCGATCGGCCACCGCGTCGCGCGCGGTGATGATCAGCACCGGAATGCGCTTGCCGCGCCGGCGCAGGCCCTCGAGCAGCGCGAGGCCGTCCTTCTTCGGCAGCCCGAGGTCGAGCAGCAGCAGCGCGAACGCAGGCTCGGCAGCGAGCGCCGCTTCGGCGGCTGCGCCATCCTGTACCCAGTCGACCACGTAGCCGTCCTGGCGCAGCGCCGCGCGCACGCCCGTTCCGATCATCGCATCGTCTTCTACTAACAAGAGTCTCATCATGTCACCCGAGATCCACTGGCACGTACACCTTCGCCTCGTCGCGCTGCACGAGCAGCGCCACGTGCTTGCCGGCCTTGTCCACCAGGCGGCGTAATTGTTCAACGCTTTTCACCGGCTGGTTGTTGACCGCCAGGATCACGTCGCCCTCCTGCACGCCGGCGCGGGCTGCCGGGCCGGAGGCGCCGGCGACCACGAGCCCGTCTTCGCTCTGTTGCACGGTCAGGCCGAGCTTGCCGGAATTCGCCTGCGGGCTCGCCTGATCGGCGCTCGCCACTTTCTCGTCCGGCATATTGCCGACCGTGACGCCAAGCGTTTGTTCCGCGCCGTTGCGCCAGACTTTCATCGTCGCATGCTTGCCGGGAGGCGTGTCGGCGACGAGCGCCGGCAGCTCGGAGGATTCATCGATCGCCTTGCCGTTCCAGGCAAGGATCACGTCGCCCGGTTTGACGCCGGCGCGCGCCGCGGGGCTGTTGTCCGCCACCGCGCTCACCAGCGCGCCCTGCGGTTTCGGCAGGCCGAAAGACTGCGCGAGGCTCTGGTTCAGGTTCTGGATGGCCACGCCGATGCGGCCCCGCGTGACGTGCCCGCTTTTCGCGAGCTCATCCTTTACATGCAGCGCGACATCGATCGGGATGGCGAACGACACACCCATGTAGCCGCCTGAACGACTGTAGATCTGCGAGTTGATGCCGATGACGTTGCCGTTCATGTCGAAAAGCGGTCCGCCGGAATTGCCGGGATTGACCGCGACGTCGGTCTGGATGAACGGCACATAGCCGTCCCCGGGGAGCGAGCGCGATTTCGCCGACACCACGCCCGCGGTGAGCGAGTTCTCGAAGCCGAACGGCGAGCCCATCGCCACCACCCACTGGCCGACTTCCACATTCTTCGCGCTGCCGACGCGCACCGTGGGCAGGTTGTTCGCATCGATCTTGATCAGCGCCACATCGGTCTTCGGGTCCGTGCCGATCACCTTGGCGGTGAATTCGCGCCGGTCGGTGAGCTTGACGTGCACTTCCTTCACGCCGTCGACGACGTGCGCATTGGTCAGGATGTAGCCATCCGGACTAATGATGAAGCCCGAGCCGATGCCGCGCTCCGGAATCTGCCGCGGCGTCTGGCCCTGGAACCGGCGGAAGAACTGATAGAACGGATCGTTCGGGTCGAGCTGCGGCATCTGCGCCGCGACTTCCTTGGTGACGCTGATGTTGACGACTGCCGGGCCTTCTTCCTTCGCGAGCTGCGTGAAGTCGAACCCCGGTCCGCGCACCGCCGCGCTTGCAGTGGCCGCAGGTACTGGGGCCGGCTGCGGCGCCGCGGTGGACGCGGTACAGCCGGCGATCACAAAGGGAACGAACGCCGCCAGCACGGCAGCGCGTATCGGTTTCGTCCTCATGGGGTGTTGCCTCCAGCGCGAATGTTTTTCATGGCCCCCATGGTCTGCCTGGAACCTTAAAAACGGCTTAAGCGCTCGGCACGTTGTGTGCTTCCGGTAAGGGGCACGCCGACAACGTGCAGCTATTTCCGATTCGTTAACGATTTAGGAGGAAACACCCGTATGCAATTCGTGAAACCTGTACTGCTTAGCTTCTCGCTGCTGGCGTTTGCGGCGGTGTCGGCCTATGCCGACGACTCGAAGTCCAAGTCGAGCTCCGGCTCGAGCAGCTCGCCGTCCATGTCGCAAAGCAGCACCCCGTCGTCGAGCGGCTCTTCGTCCACCGGCGGCACGTCCTCGTCGAGCGACAAGTCGTCCGCCGCGGGCGGCACGTCGTCCAGCTCGCCGTCGAGCTCCGGCTCGTCGTCCAGCTCGCCCTCGAGCTCCGGCAGCAGCTCCGCCGGCGCCTCGAGCTCGCGCAGCGACGAGTTCGACAAGATCGACACCAACCACGACGGCCAGATCAGCAAGTCCGAGTGGGAAGCGCACCAGAAGAAAGAGCATGGCGCGTCGAGCGGCGGCACCTCCAGCTCGACCGGCGGCATGAGCTCCGGCTCGTCCAGCTCCGGCATGAGCTCCGGCTCCTCGAGCTCTTCCAGCCCGAGCAGCAGCACCAGCGGCTCGAGCATGGGTAAGACCCCGAGCAGCGGCGCCTCGACCAGCGGCACCAGCAAGTAACGCTTTACTGTCGCAGTCAAAAAGCGGGCCGAGCGATCGGCCCGCTTTTTTTATGGCCGGAAATCGGTGTCAGGCACCAATTAATTCGAGGCGAGGCTCGCCGCAGCCTCGACCGTGGATCGGAATTACGTACCGGTCCCCGATTTGCGGCCGAGGAGCGGCGCGAGCATGTCGAGCGGCACGGGGAAGACGATGGTCGAGGCCTTGTCGCCGGCGATCTGCGTGAGCGTCTGCAGGTAGCGCAGCTGCATCGCCTCGGTACGCTGGGCGAGCATATTCGCCGCCTGCAGCAGCTTCTCGGACGCCTGCAGCTCGCCCTCGGCATGGATCACCTTGGCGCGGCGCTCGCGCTCGGCTTCCGCCTGCCGCGCAATCGCCCGGATCATCGACTCGTTGATGTCGACCTGCTTGATCTCG
>DASREB010000027.1:0-25771 GCA_035652275.1 Burkholderiales bacterium | reverse complement strand
GATCACGACCGGAGACCCGGATCTCGCACCGATCGCTTATTTCCACATGATCGAGAACCAGCGGCCCGACATTACGCTCTACGACCCGAAAGGCATGATCCTCGGCAATCGGCTGTTTCATCCGCTGCGGACCGATGCCGCTACGCAGCGGCGCGTGCTCGACCAGATGATCGACGAGCAGGCAAAGCCGGTGGTGTTCACCCTCGATACTTATCCGCGCTATGCGCAGCGCGACCACTGGCTTTTCGTCGAGGTGGACAAATCCTCCACAGATACGACTCGCGTCAGCGTCGACATTCCGGCGGAGGCGACGCGCTTCTTCGACGAGTCGATCCTCGGCGCCTACGACGTCAACGCCTGGGTCGCCTTCATTCAGGGCGAGCTGCGTCGCCATTACGCCATGCTCATCGCCCGGACGCTCTCGCGCAGCCATCTGCCGGACGAGCGCACCGCGCAGCAGATCGATCTTCTCGGCCGGGACTTCTACGGCGCGCTCGGTATCGCCGAAGGCCTGCTCGCCAACAAGGACGGCTACTCGGCCGGCGTGGTGGCCGGCTTCCTCGAGAAGGCGAGGGATGCGATGCCTGCCGATGTGCCGAAGGAAAACCTGTCGCGCTTCTTCTATATTCGTGGAGTGCTGCGCGCCAACATGGGCGACAGCCAAGGCGCGCTGCGCGACCTCGATACGGCCGTGTCGGTATGGCCGTCGCCGGGCAACGCGGCCTTCGAGGAGCTCGAGAATCAGTACCGCCGAAACGGGGACGAAAAGTCGGCGGCTGCCGTCGAAGAGCGCGTGAGCAAGCTCAAATCGCGCGTGCACCGGTAACCGAAGGGCGTGGCACGCCCGTCACTCTGGCTGGTGTTCGGGTTGCCGGCCCTCGTTTGCGCGGCCTGGAGCGTGCACGCCGGCAAGGACGTCAACTGGGATCTGCTCAACTATCACTACTACCTGCCTTACGAGCTGCTCGGAATGCGGCTCGAGCAGGATTTTTTTGCCGCGAGCGCCCAGAGCTACCTCAACCCGGTCGGCTATCTGCCGTTCTATCTGATGGTGTCGCTCGGCGCGCACAGCGTGCTGGTGTCGATCGTCCTGGCGGCAGCGCACAGCCTTAGCATCGGCCTTCTCTACCTTATCGCCTGGCGGCTCTTCGCTTACCTTCCGGCAGGCGAGCGGCGCCTATTCGCTGCGCTAGCCGCGGCGCTGGGCGCAGCCACCGGCGTGTTCTGGATGACGGTGGGCGGCAGCTTCCTCGATCCGCTGCTGGTGCCGCCGCTGCTCTGCGGGCTGCTCTTCATGCTGCACGGAGGCTCGCACGCCGCGCGCCGAGCAGCAGCCGCCGGCGCGCTATTCGGCGCTGCCGCGGCGCTGAAATACTCCAACGCCGCCTATGCGCTTGCCGCGCTGCCGCTGAGCCTCGCCATGCCGGGCGTGAGCGGCGCTTTGCGGCTGCGCGCCTGTCTCGCCTATGTGTCGGCTGCGGCGCTGGCGCTCGCAATCCTCGCCGGGCCATGGTTGGCGCTGCTGTGGCACAAGTTCGGCAATCCGGTGTTTCCGCTGATGAACGGCTGGTT
Source organism: Burkholderiales bacterium (assembly GCA_035652275.1). Lineage (GTDB taxonomy): Bacteria > Pseudomonadota > Gammaproteobacteria > Burkholderiales > SG8-39 > SCGC-AG-212-J23. The sequence continues at coordinate 24,199 of DASREB010000027.1, read as the reverse complement.
CCGTTCGCCCGACGCGCTGCCATTCAACATGATCGGCGAGCGCTTCGCCGTGCATGACGCGAGCGCCGTGCTCGCCTTTCCGTTCCGCATGGTGACCCTCGACCCGCGGATTTACGCGGAGAACTTTGCGCCGGACCTGCGCTTTGCCGCGCTGTTGCTGGCGTTGCTGGCACTTGCGGCGCTGGCGGCGAAGCGAGGCGCGCCCGCGCGCGGTGCTTTCGTCGGCGCCGACTGGCGCGTGCTTGCGTTCTTCGGCTTTGCGCTCACGCTGTGGCTCGCCGGCTCAGCCAACGGCCGCTATGGCATGGTCGTGCTGCTACTGGTCGGCGTATGCGTCGCGCGGGCGGTGGAGCTCCTGCTGCCGCCCGGTCTGGCACGTATTGCGCTCGCCGTGCTGGTCATCGTCCAGTTCGCGATGACCTTCATCGCCTCGCCGACGCGTTGGTTCGTGGCCGAGCGCTGGTCAGCCCATTGGTTGCCCTACGTCGTGCCCGAGCGCGCGCAGCGCGAGCCGGCGCTTTACCTGACCGTCGAGATACTTCCCATGGCGGTGATCGCACCGCTGGTGGACAAGGACTCCTCTTTCGTCAATTTTCGCGGGCAGCACACCCTTGCCGCCGATGCCCCGAGACTGCAGACGTTGCTCGCGCGCTATCGCGGACGCGTTCGCACCGTGGGCCGCGAGCTCGAGCTCGAAGGCGGCAAGCCAGGCGCTGACCAAGTGCGCATCTATGACACGAGGCTGCGGCGCCTGGGCTATCAGGTCGACCCGGCGGACTGCTTTGCCATTCCATGGCGGCCGGACGATGAAGATTGGCTTTCACGAGCGGCCAACTGGCTCGCCGGCAATCGGCCGTCGTACGAGCCGCTCTCGGTCGCGAGTTGCGCCCTGCGCGCCGCGCCGCGCGATCCGACAGAAATCGAAAGCGAGCGCCACGCATCACTGGTCTTCGACCGCGTCGAACGGGCCTGTCCGCGGCTGTTTCGCGGGCAATCCGCGGTGACCGAACCGCTCGGCATCGGCTGGTCGCGCAATTACCCGGGCCTCGACGCGCGCCTCGAAGGCTTCGGCGGCGGGCTCGTGCTGCATCGCTACCGCATGGATACCTATGTCGATCTCGGAAGGCTGGCGGACTGGGAACGCGCGAATCCGCCGCTATCGGCCGCGTGCAACGGCGGATGAAGAAGGTCGCAATCGTGCAGTCGAACTACATTCCGTGGAAGGGGTACTTCGACCTCATCGCGGCGGTCGACGAATTCATCATCTACGACGAGGCGCAGTTCACGAAGAACGACTGGCGTAACCGCAACAAGATCAAGACGCCGAAGGGCGTCGAGTGGCTCACGATTCCCGTGGGCCCGGACATCCGCCGCAGGATCCGCGACGTCGAGCTGCCTGATGCGCGCTGGCAGGAAAAGCACTGGAAGACTCTCGCCGCAAATTACGGACGCGCGCCGCATTTCGCCGAGCTAGCGCGCGTCTTCCAGTCGCTGTACCTCGAGCGCTGCCACAAGCATCTCTCGGCACTTAATCGCGAATTCATCGAGGCGATCTGCCGCTACCTCGGCATCACAACGTCCATCACCAACTGCTGGGACTACGAGCTTATCGAGGGCAAGACGGAGCGGCTGGTTTCGCTCGCCTTGCAGGCCGGGGCCACGGAGTATGTCTCCGGACCGAGCGCCAAGAGCTACATCGACGAGCGGGCATTTTTCACACGCGGCGTCCGGCTGAGCTGGTTTGATTACACGGGCTACCCCGAATATCCTCAGCTCTGGGGGGTGTTCTCGCACGAGGTGTCGATCTTGGATTTGCTGTTCAATTGCGGCAAAGACGCGCCGCGCTACATGCGGTTCGTGGGGAGGCGCTAGTTGGCGCTCGACTGCTCGATCGTCGTTCCGATCTACGGCGACGGCTACCTCGCGCAGGCGCTGTGCGAGGAGCTCGAGCGCGTCATGTCGCGCCATTTCGGCGGCGCGTCGCTGCACGAGAAGCTCGAGCTGATCTTCGTCAACGACGGCAGTCGCGACGGCTCTCTCGATGCGCTGCTGAAGGCGCGCCAGCGCTTCCGCTTCGTGCGCGTCATCGATCTCTCGCGGAACTTCGGGCAGCACTCGGCGATCGCCTGCGGCCTGCGCGACGCGCGCGGCGACATCGTGCTGCGCATGAACGTCGACATGCAGGACCCGCCAGCCGCAATCCCGAACCTGCTCGAGGCGATGCAGCAGGGCGGCTACGACCTCGTCGCCGGCCTGTACTCGGCGCGCAGGAGTCCCTGGATCACTCGGCTTACGGCTTACCTTTATTTTGTGCTGTTTCGCTTCTTCACCGGCTTCGATACGCCGCAGAATACCTCGCCGCTGCGGGCGATGAGCCGGCGCTTCGTCGATGCCTACAACGCGCTCACCGAAAAGTCGCGCTTTCCGCAGGGGCTCGACCAGTGGCTCGGCTTCCGGCACAAATACGTCGAGATCGAGCATCAGCCCCGCGCCGACGGACGCTCGGCCTATAACTTCTGGTCGCGACTGCGCCTTGCGGTCAACGGCATCCTGTATTTCTCCGATCGCCCGCTGCAACTCGTCGTAATCGCCGGCTTGGTCGTCGCCTTGTTCGGCCTGGTGCTCGCCGCTTATATCGTCATCGAGCGCCTGTTCGGCGTGGAATACCTGCCGGGCTACGCTTCACTCGCCTCGATCGCTCTCATCGCGTTCGGCATCCAGCTCGGCTGCACCGGCCTCGTCGGCCTGTATGTCGCGAAGATTTTCCGCGAAGTGCAGAACCGCCCGCTTTACATCGTCAGGGAACGATATGAGCAAAACACATGAATCCGCGGTGATCAGCTATTCATCGGAGGAGAGCATCGATGCGCGAATGCAGATCTTCCGCCTGATGAGCGCTTACGAGGCGAGCGACGAGGAGAAGGAGCGCTCGCTTGGCCTATTCCTGCGCGGTTCGCTGCTGGCGCGTATCCTCGCCGTCGCCGACATCTATCGCTGCATCGTCGAGCTTCCCGGCTCGATCTTCGACGTCGGCACCTGGCGCGGGCAAACCGCGGTGCTGTGCGAGAACCTGCGCGCTATTTTTGAGCCCCTGCACTTCAACCGCCGCATCTTCTGCTTCGACACCTTCGAGGGCTACAAGGGCTTTTCCGAAAAAGACAAAGCCACCAAGCTTCACCGCGACGGCACCTACGGCGTGGGCGGTACCGACTATGCCGACTTCCTGCGCCAGCTCCTCGTGCTGCACGAGAAGAGCAACGCCATGGGCCATAATCACGGCAAACACCAGGTGATCAAAGGGGATTGCCGGGAGACGATCCCGCGTTTCTTCCGCGACAACGCGAACGAATACGTAGCGCTTGCGTTCTTCGACGTGAATTCCTACGAGCCGACACTGAAGGCGTTCGAAGCGGTCTGGGCACGTCTCGTGCCGGGTGGCGTGGCGGCGTTCTGGCAACTCACGCGCGACACCATCCCTGCCGAGGCACGCGTCTATGCCGAGAACATCCTTGGCAAGCATGCGCACACGCTCCATCGAGCGGTAACGTACCCGGGGCTCTGCTACCTCGTGAAACGGTAGAGCCGCATGCACACCGTCATCCTCGGCAACGGCATTCTCGCCGCCAGCATCGCGTTTCGCCTCACGCAGCGTCTCGCCGCCAGGGACCGCATCACCGTTATCGGCAGGCGCTCGCGGCCGGGCTCGGCGACGCTCGCGGCGGCGGCGATGCTGAATTCCTTCGCCGAAGTCGAGGTTGGCTCGCTCAAATCCGAGCTGGACCGCTATCGCTTCGAGTTGAGCCGCGCTGCGGCGCGCATGTGGCCACAATTCGAGAAGCAGATGGCGGAGGCGGGCGCAGCGCTCCCTGCCGGTGGCGGCGTGGAATACGGCACCTATGTCATCAACAACGCTGCCGCCGATGACCTCGACGACGAAAACTTCGACGCCATCGTGACCGCGTTGCGGGAGTTCGGCGAGCCCTTCGAGCCGGTCGCGCCGCGGGACATTCCGAACTACATGCCGCAACAGCGCCGCCGGGCGGGCCGCGCCGTCCATATCCCCGGCGAGGGATGGATAAATCCTCGCCTGGTGATGGAGCGGCTCGACGCGGTACTTGCCCGCCATCCGCAGGTCAGCTTGGTCGACGATACGGCGCGCAGCCTGGTGCGCCAGGCGCAAAAGATCGGTGCGGTTAAGACCGAAAGCGGCCAGTCGATCGCCGGCGACAGCTTCGTGCTCGCCACCGGCGCCACGGCGAGCGACGTGCTGCGGGAAAGCACCCTCGGCATCAAGGTCCAGCGCGTGTTTTACGGCGTCGGCGTGTCGCTCGAGATCAAGAGCCGGGACTTCCCGCACAAGAAGTGCGTGCGCACGCCGAACCGGGGCCTAGCGTGCGGCCTCTACAGCGTTCCGTATTTCACCGGCGGCGCACCGACCGATCACATCCTGGTGGGGGCGAGCAACTTCATCTCGCCCGCGCCCTACGCCTATGGCCGCCTCACCAGCGTCGACACGCTGCTGCGCGGCGCAATCGAGCAGCTCAACGCCAATTTCTATCGCGCCGACCTTGTGCGGGTGAACGTCGGCTGGCGGCCAACATCACTCGATACCTATCCGCTGCTCGGGCGCAGCTCGATCGACAACCTGATCATCGCCACGGGCACGAAGCGCGACGGCTTCCATCTCGCGCCGCTCATCTCCGAAAAGATCATCGCGATGCTGTTTGGCGAGCCGCTCGACAAGGACTTCGCGCGCTTCGCTCCCGAGCGCGCGCCGATCCGCAGCCTGAGCCGCGCCGAGGCGATCGACAAGGCGGTGCGTCATCTGATCAGCGCCTCGTACCAGCACGGCTTTACACCCTCGAGGAGCCGCATGCCCGACCAGATCGCGCAGCTGCACCGCGACGACCTCGAGCGCCTGCACGACAAGGTTGGTGCGCACGACTGGGGAATTCCGCCGGAGATGCTCGACATGTACCGCTACGGGCATACCGGGGCATGAGGCTGATCCTCGCCATCCTGCCGACGATGTTGCTCGTGGTGTTCGGGCAGCTTCTCATGAAGTGGCGCCTTGGCGTGCTTTCGCCGGCTGCGCATTCGGCCTCCGGTCCGCTCGACAGGCTGGCGCTTTATCTCACGGATCCCTATGTGCTCGGCGCGTACGTTGCCGCCTTTGCCAGCTCAATAACCTGGATGTTCGTCCTCGAGAGTCACCCGGTGTCGCTCGCCTTCCCGCTGCACATCGGCCTCACCGTCATGGCGGTGGTGCTGGGCGGGATCTACCTCTTCGGCGAGCCCCTGAGCGCCTGGCGCATCTTCGCGGTGTGCCTGATCGTCGCCGGCATCGCTATAGGAAGCCGATCCTGACGCAGGTCTCCTTCAACAAGCCGTATCTCACGGGCCGCGAGCTTGAGTACATTCGGCAGGCGCACGAGTTCATGCACCTCTCCGGCGACGGGCCGTTCACCAAGCGCTGCCAAGCGTGGCTTGAGCGCGCGATCGGCTGCCGCAAGGCGCTGCTCACGCACTCATGCACCGGCGCGCTCGAGATGGCGGCGCTCCTCAGCGGCATTGGGCCGGGCGACGAGATCATCATGCCGTCGTTCACCTTCGTCTCGACCGCCAACGCGTTCGTGCTGCGCGGGGGCGTGCCGGTGTTCGTCGACGTGCGCGAGGACACGCTGAATCTCGACGAGTCGAAGGTCGAGGCCGCCATCACACCGCGTACCCGAGCAATAGTCGTGGTGCACTACGCCGGCATCGCTTGCGCCATGGACCGGCTTTGCGCCATCGCAAAGCGCCACGGGCTGCTGTTGATCGAGGATGCGGCGCAGGCGCTCGGCGCCAGTTACCGCGGGCGGCCGCTCGGCAGCTTCGGCGAGATGGCCGCCATCAGTTTTCACGAGACCAAGAACCTCATTTCGGGCGAGGGCGGCGCGCTGCTGCTGAACCGCGACCAGCTGATCGAGCGCGCGGAGATCATCCGCGAGAAGGGCACCAACCGCAGCCAGTTCTTCCGCGGCGACGTGGACAAGTACACCTGGGTAGACGTCGGCTCGTCGTTCCTGCCAAGCGACATCCTGGCCGCGTTCCTGTGGGCACAGCTCGAGGCGGCCGACAGCATCACGACGGCGCGCCAGGCGCTGTGGCGGCGCTACCACCAGGCGTTCGCCGATAGCGAGCGCGCGGGACGCGCCCGGCGGCCGATCGTGCCGAGCGAGGCGGCGCCGAACGCCCATACCTACTTTCTGATCCTGCGCGACAGCGCCGCGCGCAGCCGCTTCATCCAGAGGCTGCGCCAAGACGATATCTACGCGGTGTTCCACTATGTCCCGCTGCACAGTTCGCCGGCGGGACGCAAGTACGGCCGCGCGAGCGCCAGCATGTCAGTCACCGACGCCGTAAGCGAAAGGTTGGTGCGGCTGCCGCTGTGGATCGGGCTCGAATCGTTGCAGGAGCACGTCATTGAACGCTGCCGTAGCGCGCTCCAGGATTGAAGGCGCGCTGACGTTGCCGGGTACGGCGCTCGGCGGCACGGTAGTGGTTGCGCCGCCGCTCGCGCTGCTCTTCTGGCTGAGTGGGGCGGTGTCGCTCGCCACTGCGGTCGCGGCGATGGCGCTCCTCAGCTATGTCGTGCTTTCCGCGGGCGGACTTTGCCTGCGCCTCGCCGGATGCGACGAGATGCCGGCGCCTGCCGCGTGGGTGCTCGGCATCTTCGCCACCGCCATGGCACTGAGTGCGCTGGTGTTCGCCTTCGAGCTTCTTGCGGCGAGCGCCTTCGTGATCTGGGCGCTGCTCGTCATCGGCCTAAAGCTGGCGATGCGACGCACGGCGCCGGTTTCGCGGCCCCTGGGTGCTGCCGAGTCCGTGGCCCTTGCGCTATGCATGGCGGTCACGGCTTACTGGTGCTGGGACCTCGCCAAGGTGCCGCACATCCTTTGGCGCGATGGCGTGCTCACCACCTGGGTCGACCAATACATCCACGGCAATACGATCTCGCAGTTTGGCGACCCGCGCACCGCTGGTTGGCAGCACATGGAGCTCGCCGGTGTTCCCCGTGAGCCTTACCACTACGCCTCTTACATGCTTCCCGCAGTGCTCGCCTGGCCGCTTGACCTTCCCGGCCTTACGCTCGCCACGTCCGTGTGGGTGCCGCTCGGCTTCCTGACCGCCTGCGCCGGCGCCTTCGCGCTCGGCGCGGCGCTCGCCGGCACGGCGGGCGGTTTTGCCGCGCTCGGTGCGCTGACGCTGCTGCCGGATGCCGCGAGTTACGGCCTGCACAACCGCCTCTATGGTTACTACTGGTACGTGCTTGCTGTGCCGACCGCGTCGTACAGCGTTGGCGTGACGCTTCTCGCCATCGCGCTCCTCAGGCGCTGGTTCGCCCTGCGCAACGCGCGGACTCTGCTCACGAGCGCGGCCCTGGTCGCGGGCTCGGTCTTGATCCGCGTGCACAATTTCATGGTGTTTGCTCCGGCATGGCTCGCCTGCACTGCGCTGTCCCTGGGCTGGGTTCGGCGCCGCGCCTTGCTCGTCATGGGCGCGGCCGTCGGTGTTTTCGGCTTGTTCGTCTGGGCCTTCTACCACCTGTTTCCGGACATGCCGCTCGCGCTCGGGGTGTTCCTGGATGTCACCCACCTCGACCAGCAGCCGGTCGCGTACGGCGACTTGTACCCGCGCCTCATGGCGGGCTATGGGCCTGCGGTGGCAGTGCCGGTGGGCGTGCTGCTGGTGCTCGCAGCGACGCTCGGCAACTTCGGCATCCTCTATCCGCTCTCGCTGCTAGCGGTGCGGCGGGTACGGCCGCTCGGGCTCATTGACCTCATGCCGCTCGCAGTGCTGGCTACTTATCTGCTGCTGATCCTTACGGCTCCGATCCCGGCACACGGCGACGCTACCGAGTTTACGCAACGCCCATTCGTCGTGGTGTACGCAATCTTCGCAGTGTGGACCGCCGCCGGCTTCGCCAGCTGGCTCGCCATGCACGGGCTGCGGCAGCGCCGAGTGTGGTTGCCGTTCGTCGTCGCCGCGGCCTTCATCGTGCTATGGGGGCTCCATTACACCGTGGCGGATTGGCGATGGGCGAAAAGCTACAAGGTGGCCGACGGCCTGCCGCAGGCCGCGAGCTACATGCGCAGCCGGTCGCAGTACGGCGACGTGCTCGCTGCCGCGGGCCTGAGCACGGAGTTCGTGCCGGCGGACTTGCCCGTCGAACTGACGGCCATGAGCGGGATCCCCGCCTACCTCAGCCGGCCCTTCATGCATGCGGCGAGCGGTGGTCTGCGCGCGCAGATCGCGCTCGAACGCTACGCCGCCCTGCGCGCCGTAGAGCGCGAAAGGAACCCCGATGCGGCGCTTGCTCGGCTTCGCTCGCTTGGCATCCGCTGGTACGTCGTGGCCCAGAGCGATCGGGGCGGTCCACGCTGGGACCCGCAGCGGCGCCGCGCGGTATTTGTCGATCGCATGGTCTCGGTATATGCAACACGGTAACTCGCGGGCTACGCCGCGGTTTTGGCAACCCGACTGGCTCGTGCTGCGCGACATGGCGCGCGTGCTGCGCGCCATGCTTGCGGATCCGGCGCTGCGGCTTGCAGGCGCGCGTGTGCTCGACTTCGGTTGCGGCGCGCGTCCATACGAGCGCTGGTTCACCGACGCCGGCGCCCAGTACCACGGCGCCGACCTCGACGGCGCTCATGAGGTCGCGATCGCCGCCGCCGGCCGGCTCGCGGCGCTCGACTGCGAATACGACGGCGTCGGCTCCTTCCAGGTGCTCGAGCACGTCTGGGATCTGGATATCTACCTCCGCGAGGCGCATCGCGTGCTGCGGCCTCAGGGCTGGCTGCTTCTCTCGACGCACGGCACCTGGCTCTATCATCCGCACCCGGCCGATTACCGCAGATGGACCCCGGATGGGCTCCAGCGCGAGGTCGAGTCCCGCGGCTTTCGTATGCTGCGCATGGAGCCCGTGGTCGGACCGCTCGCCTGGACCACGGTTTTCCGCGCCCTCGGCGTCGCCCACCTGCTCAAGTCGCTGCCGCTCGTGGGGCCGCTGCTCGCCGGCGCCGCAGTGGTGCCGCTGAATGCGTGGGCCTGGCTCGAGGACCGCATTACGCCGCGCGCCATCACGGCGGTGAACGCCTGCACCTACATCGCGCTTTTCCGCCGCATCTAGCAATGGTGATCGGCCGCTTCTTCTCCGTTGGCCTCGTGTGCGCGCTGCTGCACAACGCGATCATGATCGGCGGCGACTGGTTCGGGCTGCACTACGCCGTGTCTTCCTTGATCTCGTTTGCGATCGTGGTGCTGGTCGGCTACGGACTGCACAGTTCCTGGACCTTTCCCGGCGCAAGGCGCGGCGCGACCTCGTTCACGCTATATACGGTTACCATGGCGCTCAACCTGCCGCTGTCGCTCGCTGGCATGTTCATGTTCGTCGACCTGGCGGGGCTCGGCGTGCCGCTCGCCGCACCCGCGGTCACGGCGATGTTGGCGGCGTTCAACTTTGTCGGTGGTCGTTGGGCTTTGCGTGCCCGGCGGGCTTAATCCAGTCGCCAGACCTGACCGTACTGTGCTTCGTGAGTTAGCCGCGCGCTCGGGAAGCGTTCGCGCAGCAGCTTCTCGTCCGCAGCGCGTCCGCGGCTGAGCATGAAGATCACTGGTGCGCGCAGGAACGGATCGTTCTGCACGAAGTCCTGCGTGTAGTAATCGTAGTTCAAGGTCACGAACACGATCTGGCGCAGGCCCTTCTCGAACGGCGGCCGGCGTGCAAGCTGCTCGCTCATGAACGATTCGATCTGCGCCCACCGAAACGGCACCGCCACGACTAGGCTGAGGAGCGCGGCCGCCGCGGCATAGCGGCGCAACGCCTCGTTCGGCGGCGCGATGAGAGCGCTGGCGCCTAGGATCGGCAGCGCGGCGAACGCCGGGTGCAGGTAGCGCACGCCCCACCCGTAGCCCTGGTCGAACCAGACGACGAGGTAGCCGATCAAGGTGCAGGCGAAGGAAAGTCCGAGCAGGCGCGCCTCGACCTCGCGCTTCGCCAGCTGCCAGCCCATGACCATCAGCGCCAGTAGCCCCGGAACGGTCCACAGCCACAGCTTCACGAGCTCAGCGGCGCGCTTCGCGAGTGTGGCGCTGTCGGGGAGCGTGAACACGCGCACCAGCTGCAGCTGCCAATAAAAGAGCAAATCGCCGGCATGCGGCGCGAACCAGAGGTCCCCTTGCACCTCGCGCATCAGCAGCCACCAGCCGCCTCCGATGATCGCCGTCAGCGGCGCATAGCCCGCGAGCAGCCGCACGAGCGCGCGCTTGCCATCGTGCCAGGCGATCCACGCGATCCAGGGGAGTGCGAACAGGAAATGCGGCCACGGATTGTGCAAGACCAGCGCAAGCGAACCCACCAGCCCAGCCAGAAACAGCCGGTGCTCGAGCAGCAGCCAGACGTACAGGAGATTGAAAAACAGATGCGCCGGCATCGAGAAGTAGCCGAGTGCCATGCCGCTGAATGCGGGCGACGCCAGCGTGAGCAGCATCGCCCAGCCGGCTGCCTGCGGCGCGCCGCTGAGTCGCTCGGCGAGCCGGCCGATGAGCACCAGCGCACCGCTCGCGAGCAGCGGATTGCATGCCCAGGGGATACCGAGCAGCGCGAACGGCGCGAGCAACAGCGCGAATCCCGGCCAGTACACCGAAACCACGGCACCGCTGCGCGGCGAAGCGTAGAGCCACAGGTCGATGTAGGGGCGCGGTATCACCCAGGAGAGCAGCTCCGGCGGGAACTGCGCGGTCAGCCGGCCGGCGGCGAAGGCCTTCGCCTGCAGCAGGACCAGGTGCTCGTCGCCGGCGAGCGCATGATCCTTGGCGACGAGTCGCTGACCCGCGCAGAGTAGGATGAACGTTAGTGTGGCCGTGGTGCGTGGCCTGCGACCGATGGCCTCAACGAGCGCAAGCGCCGGACGATGCAGCCCTGGCAGCGCCGCGCAGAGCGCGATGCCGGCGAGTAGTGCGGCGCCCGGCAGGTCCTGTAGCCGCAGGAGGTAATCGAAGATGTAGACGCGCTTCGGCTCCTGCGGAAAGCCGGTGTATTGCAGGATGAAAGCCGCGCAAAGCGCGCTCGCCAGCCCGCCAAGGAGCGCAAGCCCGCGCGCCTCGAGATACTTCATGCGCTGCGGCCGACTATAAGCTCGGCGTAGCGCGCGGTGCAGCGCTCCCAGGCCCAGCGCTCGCGGGCGAAGGCAGCGACGTGCGGGCGCAGCGTCTCCAGCGCAGGCAGCAGCGCCTCGAGCCGCGCCACCCAGCGGCGCACTGTGTCGTCATCGCCGACGCGCTCGCGTGGCAGCACCTCTTCCGACTGCGGGATACCGGCGGCGGTCTCCTCGCCGATCAGCGCCGGCGTGCCGCAGGCCATCGCCTCCTGCACGGAAAGCGGCACACCTTCGCCGACGCTCGGCAGCACCAGCAGGTCGGCGCTCGCGTAGAGCGCACGCAGGTCTTCGGTACCCGGGCTACGTACGACGCCGACGTTTCCGAGCTGCCATTTCGCGGGATCGATCGGCCCCCAGCCGGCCAGTACCCAGTGAAGGCGGGGCAAGCGCTCGGCGAGGGCGCGCACGACCGGCAGGCCTTTCTTCTCTACGAAGCGTCCGACGAACAGGACCATCGGCTTATCCACCGGCAATGCCAGTCGACGGCGTAGCGACCGACGCTCCTCCGCACTCGCCGGATGGAAGCGTGCCGTATCGACTCCATTCTCTATCAGCAGTGGCGGTCGCCTAAACCGGACGAAGCGGCTGAAATAGTCCTGTACCGTCGCGCTCTCGAACACGACTTGGTCGGCACCCCCAAGCACGCACCGACCGAACAGGCGGTTGGCGGCGCTGTGCAGGCCGCGCAGCAGCGGATTGCGATACGGAACGTGGCCGATGTGCTGCGTGACGAGCACTGGTTTCCCGGCGCGACGGGCGACGATGAAAGCAATGAGGTTGGCGAAATAAAGGCAGTCGTGGAGGTGAACGACGTCGGTGTCTCGGCAAGCGTCCGCCAGGCGGCGCAGCGCGGCCCAGCTCCATAGCGGGTAAGGCACGCCGAGCAGACGCTCGATGCCGTTCCAGCTCGGCGCCGGCACACTCCTCACTCCCGGCGCGGGCGCTGGCGCAGCATCGCAGTCGCTCGCGTGCCACTCGATCTCGGCGACGCCGGCGCCGGCGAGGCGCTCGGCCAGCTGCCAGGCAACGCGCTCGACACCGCCGCGATGCGCCGGGTAATAGTGCGTGACAAGCGTGACGCGCAGCGGCGCAGTACTAGTCAGCGTGCTGCGCGGAGCCACTCGCAAGTCCGGCGCAGTCCCACGCCGAGAGCCGTACCTGCGCGCCATCCGAGGAGGCGCTCGGCGAGCGAGGAATCGAGCACGTTTGCTGGCACGTCCAGCGCGCGCGGCGCGCTGTGCTTGACCTTGACCCGCCGGCCGAGCAGCTTCTCGATCTGCGCCACCAGCTGGTTCAGGCTCGCGCCCTTTCCGGAGCCGATGTTGAAGATGCGCTGCGCCCCCTCGAAGCTCGCCGCTTTCAGCATCGCATCGACGGCGTCGTCGATATATACATAGTCGCGTACTGCCGAGCCGTCGCCCCAGATCTCGATCGGCTGATCGCGCAGCGCACGATCAAGGAATACCGCCACGGCGCCTTGCGCGATGTCCAGGCGCTGGCGCGGACCGTAGAGGTTGGCGGGCCGCAAAATGCGGTAATCCAGGCCGTGCAGTCGGTGCGCGAGGGCCATGTACTTCTCCACCATCAGCTTGTGAATGCCGTAGGAGCAGATCGGCTCCGTCGGGTGGTCTTCGGCGACTGGCGTCGTGCGCGGCACGCCGTAGACCGTGCCACCGGAGGAGACGAAAATCAGCTTGCGCACGCCGTGCTCGCGGCATAGCTCGAGCAGACGCAAGCTGCCAAGCACGTTCGATTCGACGTCGTACACGGGATTGTCGTTCGAGTTCTTTGGCAGCGTGGTCGACACGAGGTGGAAGACGACCTCCGTTCCCTGGAGCGCCGGAGCGAGCGCGTGCGGATTGAGAAAATCGCCGGTAAACACTTCGAAACCCTTGGCCGGCGCAAAGAGCGGCAGTCGGTCGACGTGGGGGCGATCGAACACCTTCACGCGGTGGTTTTGCTGCGCCAGCGCCTGCGCTAGGTGCGATCCGATGAATCCGGCGCCTCCCAGCACCAAACAGGATGCCATGTTGCTTCCCTTCAGCTTTGTCGAACCGAGTTTACAGTCTTGAGAATAGATTCCCCTTTAAGCCGACCAAGTTGGCGTAGCGCCGTCCCTGGGTGCGCTCGACCAACGCGCGCGGGCTCGCGATCGCTAGCGGCACGCCGCTCGACCCGGTGAGCTCGTAGAGGCGGAAGCCGAGCTCGCCGAGCATCTCGAGATATTGGAGCCCGTCCGCGCCGCAGCGCGCGAGGCCATAGGGCCAGAACTCGGTCATCAGGACGCACTGGTCGCTCGCCGCAAGCAGGCCGCTCGCACCACGAATCACCGTCGCCTCCGCGCCCTGCACGTCGATCTTGATGAACTGTGCGCTCGAGATGTCGTGGCGGCGGCAGATGTTGTCGAGCGTGTCGGCGCCGATCGTCTCCTGCGCCTGCAGCAGCGGATCGGGATAAACGCGGTTGTCGCCTTTGTTCTCCGGATTCTGGTAGAGCGTAAGCGTGCCCGGGCGATCGGAAGCCGCGAGCTCGCAGACGAGCGCCGTGGCGGCTGGCGCAGCGTTGCTCTGTAGCGTCTTTTGCAGGTAAACACGGCTCTCGCGGTGCGGCTCGATCGCCAGCACGCGTCCGCGGAATCCTGGTGTGGACAGCGCGAGCGCGCTGTAGAGGCCGACGTTCGCGCCGACATCGATGAACGTCATGTCGGCCGCGAAGCGCGAGCGAAAGAAGGCGATTTCGCCGCGTTCGTAGACACCGAAGGCGAGGGCGCCGGAGACCACCGGATCATCGGGGTTCAGCCACACGAGCGCCTTGCCGACGCGCACGTGCTTGGGCAGCGCTGCCCGAATCGCGGCGTTCGCGGCGCGGCGCAGGAGCCGGGGCCTGAGCAGGGTGGTGTAGACGAACTCCGCGAGCGTCAAATTCGCACGCTTGTTGTTAAGAACGTACCGCCAGAATAGCGCAGCGGCGCGCCGGCGCGCGGACCCTAACTGCCGGGGGTTGTCGCCGTGCCGACGATCACCTCGGTCCCGGCGGGCAGCGGGCTTTGCACGAGCTCGGTGTTCACGCCGTCATTGATGCCGGGGCGTACGCGCACCGCCTTGGGTGCGCCGTTCGCCAGCACCCAGATGTGCGGGCCCGGCTCTGACGTCCGCCGCCAGGTGAGCGCAGCATTGGGCACCTTGAGCGCGTCGGCGCGGCTCTCGAGCACGATGCGCACCTTGGCGCTCATCCCGGGCAGTAGCGCAAGGTCCGGGTTTGGCACGGCGATGACCAGCGCATAGGCGGCCGAGCCTTCGCCCTTCTGCGGAGACTCGCGGATCGCGCGCACTTCCCCCGAAAAAGTGTGCCGCGGAAAGGCATCCACCGAGAAGCTGGCGTTCATGCCGGCGCGCAAGCGCGCCGCGTCTGCCGCGTCGAGCGCCGCCTCGAGGCGCATCTCCCGCAGGTCGTGCGCGATGGTGAAGAGCGCGCCTGCCTGCGGCCCCGTAGCCACGGTCTGCCCGGTGTCGACATTGCGCAGGATCACCGTGCCGTCCTCGGGCGCACGGATGAACGTGCGCTCGAGCGCTACCTGCGTCTGCCGCAGCGCCGCTTCGCGCTGCTTCAGCACCGCGCCGCCCTGCGCGAGCTGCGTCTCATTGGCTTTGATTTGGGCCTGCAGCGCCGCGCGGTTTTCGCGCGCGGCCTCGAGCGCGGCGCGCGCCCTGGCGAGCTCGGCGGGCGAGATGAAGCCTTTCTCCGCGAGCGGGCGCCGGCGCTCGAAATCGCGCTCGGCGGCCGCTACCGCGGCGTTCGCGCGGCCCAGATCTGCCTTCTCGGCCTGCAGGCTCGAACGTAATGCCGCCACGGCGCCCTGTGCGGCGTCGACGTCTGCGCGCGCCTGGTTCACGCGTAGCTCGTAGCCCGTCGCATCGAGCCGCGCGAGCACCTGGCCCTTTTTCACAGGCGTATTGAAGTCGGCGTAGATTTCCTTCACCTGGCCCGGGATCGGCGTGCTCACCTGCACGGTGCTCACGGCGTTGACCGTGCCGGTCGCGGCAACCGCCACCTCGATCGGTCCGCGCTCCACCTTGGCGAGCCGATAGCGCACCGCCTCGCCGTCCGGGCGCAGGGCATACCAGGTCCCTGCGCCGGCGGCGGCAACCAGCAGCAGCACCACGGTCGCAAAAATCGTTTTCTTCATGCGAGGCCCGCATTACGACCAACGCCGATGAGGCGCGGCTGGTTGACCTCGAGCGGTGCAATGCGCTTCTGTGCCCGCAGGTGGCGGCCCACCACATCCCAGACCGGCTCGCCGGTGACACCTTCGCGCACCGGCGCCCAGCCTGCGACTTTGTACCGCTTGTCGGCCTCCAGCGGCTCGCCCGCGAGCCGCAGATCGGAGATGCGGCCGCCGATCTTCGCCGCCGGCCTGATGGCGTAGGTCAGGCCGCCGACGCGCACCATGTCGCCGCCCTGCTGCAGGTAGGGATCCGCATTGAAGAGATTGTCGGCGATATCTTCGAGCACTGCTTTTATCTCCGTGCCCGAGAACTCGTTCACGGTCACCTGCGGGTAGGTGATCGCGGTTTCGGCCATCAGGTCCTCGACGCTGATGGTCTCGCCCGGCAGGAAGGTGGGCCCCCAGCGGAAGCCCGGTGAAAAGGCGATCGGCGCATCCTTCTCGGCCATCAGCGTGCGCAGGATCAGCTCATCGAACGTGCCGTTGAAATTGCCCCGGCGGTAAAGCAAGCCCTCGGTTTGCGCGAGCGGCGCGCTCAACCTCGCGGCGTATGGCTTGCGCACACTGTCGATATAGGCGGCCATCTCGCGGTCCGCCGGCAGCAGATTGGCGAACACCGGCAGCAGCCGGTAGCGGTAGCCGCGTACGCCGCCTGAGCCGACATCGAGATCGAGCACGCCGACGAACTTGCCGTGCGAGCCGGCGTTGGTCACCAGTGTCTTGCCGACGAGGACCGGTTTGGGGACGCCGTCGTGCGTATGCCCACCGAGGATCGCGTCGATGCCGCGCACCCGCGTGGCGAGCTTGAGGTCGACGTCCATGCCATTGTGCGAGAGGAGCAGCACGGCTCTCGCTCCCTTGGCCCGCACTTCGTCCACCCGCTGCTGCAGCCGACCCTCCTGGATGCCGAAGCTCCACTCGGCAAAGCGATAGCGCGGATGGGCGATCGGCGTGTACGGAAACGCCTGGCCGATGATCGCCACCGGCAGGGCACTCACTTCGTGGATCGCGTATGGCTTGAATACCGGGTCCTCGAAATCCACCGTGCGCACGTTCTGCGCAAGGAACTGGATCGGCGCGAGCTCCTTGACTGCCGCGAGCATGCGCTCGGCGCCATAGGTGAACTCCCAATGCGCGGTCATGTACTGGACGCCGAGCCGCTGCTGCGCGCCGATCATGTCGGCGCCTTGCGTCCAGAGCGCCGTCGCCGAGCCCTGCCAGCTGTCGCCGCCATCGAGGAGCAGTGCCTGCGGCCGCGAGGCGCGCAGGCGCTGAAGCAGCGTCGCGAGATGCGCGTAGCCTCCGGTTTTGCCGAAGCGCTGCGCCGCCGACTGGAAATCCAGATGCGTGAGGGCGTGCGCCGCGGCGCTGCCGGGTGCGATGCCGTAGTGCTTGAGCAGCGCTTCGCCCACCAAATGCGGCGGGCGGCCGTCGCCGAGGTTGACGCTCGGCTCGCGGAAGTGCAGCGGCAATAGCTGCGCATGCACATCGGTGATGTGAAGGAGCGAGACGTTGCCGAAGGGCGGCACATCGTAGAGCTCGGCCGCCGCCTGGGCGTCGCTCTGCCGCGGCCGCAGGCTCGCGCCCGCTGCGGCAGCGAGCGCAAGCAGGCGGAGAAAAGCGCGGCGGCGCAACCTACTGGTTGACGGGGGAGGCGGGGTCGAGGAGCAGCGCGACCAGGTCCTTGATCTGCGCCGCTGTCAGCGTGCCGGAGGCGCCGAGGCGCGGCATCTGCGAGCACAGGTTGTACGCCTTGGCGTTATAGATCTTGCCGTAGACGTAGCGCTGCACTTCCGCACCGCTGCCGCGCGTCGCGCCGAAGCGCCGCAAGCTCGGCCCGATCGTGCCATGCGACATCTCGCGCGGCGAGAGCTCATGGCAGTTGTAGCAGCTGCCGCCCGCCGGGTCGTCCGGCTTGTCGTTCCAGGTCAGGCCGCGCCCGCTCTGCGCGATCGTCTCGCCGCGCTTCCAGTCGCCGAGGAGGCTTCCTTCCGGGAAGACGATGGTTTTCATCTGGTCGGCTTCGAGCGATTTCGTCAGCTCGGCCGGCGGGCGGTTTTGCGTTTCAGTGCACACACGCTGCACGGCATCCTGCGCGAGGCGATCCATGGTCGCCTGGCCGCGCGCGTGAAAGTCGCGCTGCATGATCTGCTGGACTTCCTGCGGCGTCGGATCGGCCCACGCTGCCGAGGCGAGCAGCGCGACGAGCAGCGCGCTCGGTCTCATCGCTTGTTCCCCGGGCCGCCGTAGGTCTCGCCGCGCGCGGTCGCCGTCAGAAAATGGATCAGCGCCACGGTGGTTTCCGAGCCGAAGGTCGGCTCGGGGGTGCGCATCTGCCGATAGCAGTCGTTCATGCGCCACTGCAGCGTGATCACCTGGCTCGTCGATACGCGATAGGCGGGCCAGCTCGCCATCACCGGGCGCGCGTACTGCGGCTTGTAGAGCACCGGCAGTTCCTGCATGCGGATACGCTTGCCTTCCTCGCCGTGGCAGCTCGCGCAGGAAAAGTCCCACGCGCCCACGCGGTGAAAGAAAAGCGCGCGCCCAAGCTCGTAGGAAGCCTTTTCCTTCGGATGCGCCATGCCGGGCTCGATGCGCACGCCGCGCGATTGCCCGGCGACATAGATCGAGAGCAGCTCGAATTCGGAAGGCCGATCGGCGCTGCCGAAGACGCGCGCAGTCGCGTCGTCACGGCTGCGGCCCTGGAGCGTGCTCATGCAGTAAAGCAGCCGCGCCTCGAGATCCATGACACGGTCGGCATCCTTGAAGTAGCGCGGCAGGTGCGCATACGCACCCTTCAGCACGCCGGGACCTTCGCCGAGGTCGCAGCGCTCGAACGAGCCGTTCTTCGGCCCTTGCGCTTTTTTCCAGAGCGCCTCGCCCTCGAGCTCGAACAGCTCGGCGGGGCTGCCCTCGGCGACCATCTGCCGGTAGCGCTGGATCTCCTTCGCCACATCCTGGCCGGACGCGGCGCACGAGAAGACGAGCGCCGCGCCGAAGAGGGCGAGCCTCACGCGACCGCGGCCTCGATGGCGGCCGACTCGCCGTGATTGTCGAGCCAGCTCACTTCGATCTTGTCGCCCTTGGCGCCGCCCTTCAGGCGGAAGGAGAACACCGGATTGCGCGACACCGCCTGGCTGATCTGGGCGTCGATCACCGTTTTGCCGTTGACCTTTACCGTCAGGTTCTGGATGAAGTGCTGCGGCACGATCTTGCCGTCCGGATCCTTGCGCAGTCCGGTTTCCATCGGGTGCGTCATCAGCACGCGCACGTCGGTAAACCCCGACCCCAGGTTCGCGCGCATTTTCATCGGTCCCGCGGCCATGTCGCCCTAACCTCCGCAGCCGCCGATCGTCACCTTGATCTCCTTGGTGGCGGTGTAGTACTTGCCGGCGGCTTCGGCAAGCACGCGCACATCGGAGGTCTCGCCCATCTTGACGTTCAGCTTCACGAAAGGCAGCGCCCCCTCCTTGAAGTCGAAGCGCGCGGTGAGCGGGAACGGGTTCTTCTCGATCATCACGATGAGGCTGCTCGTGCCGGCGATGGCGCTCGAGATCTCGATCGGCACGACGGCGCCGTTCTCGGCGATCTCCGGCGCCTCGATCTGCAAATCCTTGCTCGGCGCGGCGTTGCCGATGCCGAGGCCTTTCAGCGCGTCGCCGGGCGTCTTGGCGCTGAAAGCTTCCTTGTTCCAGGCGGCGAGGGCGGCAAGCGGCTTCGCAATGGCCAATGCAAGCAGGCTGACCAGCGTTCTGCGCAAGGGATTCATGTGGGGCGCTATTTTAGCCGCGCGCGCGGCGGAAAACCCCTGAGCGGCCGCCGCTTTTTTCTTCCAGTCGCACGGCGTCGAGCGCCATGGCGCGGTCGACCGCCTTCACCATGTCGTAGACCGTGAGCAGCCCGACGGCCGCGCCGGTGAGGGCTTCCATTTCGACGCCGGTCGGCCCGTGGCATTCCACGCGCACCGAGATGCGCACCGCGGCCGGACGGCGCTCGAGCGCGAAATCGACCGCAACGCGCGAGATCGCAAGCGGATGGGCGAGGGGTATCAGATCAGCGGTCCGCTTGGCCGCCTGAATGGCGGCAAGCCGCGCAACGCCCAGGACGTCGCCTTTCTTCGCCCGCCCCGCGGCGATCAGCTTAAGCGTGGCCGGCTGCATGGTAATGCGCCCGGAGGCGAGCGCCACCCGGTGTGTCGGCTGCTTGGCGCCCACATCGACCATGTGGACCGCGCCGCGCGTGTCGAAGTGGGTCAGCTTCTTCACGGGACGGGGCATGGCGGGAGATATCATAGCCGGATGCGTTTCTTGACCTGGCTCGCCGCGGCGCTGGTGGTCCTCGCGCCCGGTGCGTTCGCACAGACGCTGCCCGACCTGGGCGGCGGTGATTTTGCGATCTCGCCGCAGCTCGAGCGGCGCATCGGCGAGAGCATCGTGCGCGAGATCCGCTTCCGCGAGCCGAGCTATATCGACGATCCCGAGGCCGAGGACTACCTGAAGAAAGTCGGCACGCGGCTCGCCCAGGCGAACCCGGCGCTGCACGTCGATCTCGACTTCTTCGTGCTGCGCGACCACACGGTGAACGCGTTCGCGCTGCCCGGCGGCTTCGTCGGCGTACATAGCGGACTCATCAACACTGCCGAGACCGAGTCGGAGCTCGCCTCGGTGCTCGCGCACGAGCTGGGGCACGTGAGCCAGCGCCACCTTGCGCGCCTGCTCTCGCAGCAGCAGCAGCTGCAGGTGCCGATGATGGTGGCGCTCGCCGCCGCGATTCTGTTCGGCCGCTCGCGTCCCGACCTCGCAAGCGGTGCGGCCGCGGCGGCGCAAGGCGCCGCGATCCAGTCCCAGCTCAGCTACTCGCGGGACTTCGAGCGCGAGGCCGATCGCATCGGCCTGCAGACCCTGGAAGACGCGGGCTACGACGTGCGCGCCATGGCGTCTTTCTTCGAAAAGCTGCAGCGCACCACGCGCGTGAGCGACGACGGCACGCTGCCCGGGTATCTGCGCACGCACCCGATCACCACCGAGCGTATCGCCGATGTGCAGAACAAGGCCGCCGGCATGCCTTATCGGCAGCACGCGGACACGGTGGATTTTTATCTGGTACGCGCGAAGCTGCGCGCTGATGCCGGCGAGCCGCGCGACGCGGTCACCAGCTTCGAGTCGGCGCTACGCGAGCATCGCTACGCGAGCGAACCGGCGACCCACTACGGCCTCGCGGAAGCGCTGGTGCGCGCCGGCCGTGCGAAGGAGGCGCAGCGCGAGTTCGAGCGTGTGCGCGCGAGCGGCATCGACAGCCCGATGCTCGAGACGCTCGCCGCGCGCATCAAGCAGGCGAGCGGCGACCGTCAGGGGGCAAGCGCGATCCTGGCGCAGGCACAGAAGCGCTATCCCTATTCGCGCGCCGTCAGCTACGCCTACATCGCGGCGCTGCAGGACGCAGGCGACAACGAAAGCGCGCTTACCGTGCTGCGCGAAACCATCGCGCAGTATCCGAAGGACGCGCGCCTTTACGCCATGCAGGCAAAGGGCTATGCCGCCACGGGCAAGCGGCTCCTGCAGCACCAGGCGCAAGGCGAGGCCTACGTGCTGCAAGGCAGCCTGCCCGCGGCCATCGAGCAGTTCCAGCTCGCGCGTTCGTCCGGCGACGGCGACTTCTATCAGCTGTCCGTGGTGGACGCGCGCCTGAAAGAACTGCGCGCGCAATACGCCGAAGAGATGAAGGAAGCGAAGCGCTAACGCTTGGCGCCGGGCGGCTCGTAGTAGGCTTCGTACAAAAGGTCGAAGGTCTTCTCCGCTTCGGCGACGAGCTCCTGCGGGCTTGACGAGCGCCGCAGCGCTCCCTGCAAGAGGGTCTGTACGCCGGCTGCTTCCGGCACCGCGGTGCCGCCGATCTCGAGGAAATGCACGATGCTCGCGATCTTGGCGAGCGCCGGGTTGCGCCCGAGGTCGAGCTTGGCGAGCATCTCCTCGTAGGCGACGCGGCTCGCATTCGCCGTGAAGTGCGCGCCGTCGTAGGCGAAGCCGAGCGCCCCGGTGGGCGGCGGCTCGCTTTTCTCCAGCCACATGACCTTCGCTTCCGGATCGATGAAGCGCCGGATGAGCCAGGCGCAGGCAAGGCGATCGGCCCAGGCGGGCTTGCGCGTAGCCCAGGAGCGCCGCTGCAGCTTCTCGGCCGCGCCGAAGACGGCCGGCTGCGACGACGTGGCGAGCAGCTGCTGCACCTCGGCTTGCGCCTTGGCGAGCGCCTGCTCGGCACGCTTGCGTGGCTGCGCCGGAAAGAAATCGAGCGCCGCGATCGCTTCGAAGTCGCGCCGCTGCTTCTGCAGCACGCGGGCAATGGCGTGCGGGTCGGAATGGCCAAATCCCACGCGCAGGCTTTTGACCGTCTTGATCAGCTCCTCGTAGCGGGCCGTGCGGTCGAACAGCCGCTCGAGCGAGCTCTGCTGCGCAGCCGACGCCGCGTTCACGCGCAGCACCTGGGCATTGCCGGCGCTTTTGCCGATGTACTCGGTAAGCGCTTCCAGCGCGCGGCGATTCTCCGGCGTATCCGGCAGCACGTAGACGCCCTCGCGCATGACCGCGGTACCGAGCGATTCGAGCGTGCGCAGCACGCGCATGCGCGCGTCGGGGTCCTCGGTCGGCAATTGCGTGACGGCGACGAGCCAGCTCTGCATGGCGCCGGCATCTTATACTCTGCGGCCTATGAACTTCGACAAGGAACTCGACACCCGCGGGCTCAATTGCCCGCTGCCGATCCTGCGCACGAAGAAGGCGCTCGCCGAGCTGCAATCCGGCCAGGTGCTCAAGGTCGTCGCCACCGATCCGGGCGCGGTGAAAGATTTCCAGGCGTTCTCGCGCCAGACCGGACACGAGCTCCTCTCGCACAGCGAGGAGCGCAAGGAATTCATTTTTTTCATGAGGAAAAAGTGAAGCGCCTGATCGCGGCGCTCGCGGCCGTAGGCGCGGGCAGTGCGCTCGCCGCCGATGCGACCTATAGCGTGAAGCTGCTCACGCCCGAGACGGCGCTGAAAGCCGCCCAGGCCGCGCTGGCTCGCTGCCGGGCGAGCGGTTACCAGGTGACGGTGGCCGTGACCGATCGCATGGGCGTGCTGCAGGTATTGCTGCGCGATCGCTTTGCCGGACCGCATACAGCGGATATGGCGCGCGCCAAGGCTTATACGGCGGTCAGTTTCCGCACCAACACCACCGAGCTCGCGGAAAGGACGCAAGCGGGCAAGCCGCAGAGCGGCATCCGCCATCGGCCCGGCGTAGTGGCCGTCGGTGGCGGCATGATGATCGAAGCGGGCGGCTCGCTCCTCGGCGCGATCGGCGTCTCGGGCGGGCCCGGGGCGCGTGAGGATGACGCCTGCGCCGAGGCCGGGATTGCGGCGATCCGCGACGAGCTCGAGCTTTAGTGCCGATTCGCCCGGCGCAATTCCGCGTTGACGAAGATGCCACGGTGCGGCTGAAGCGCTGGCCGACACGGGTCAAGCCGTACTACCGTTCGAAAGAAGACTACGAGAAGCTCCTCGCCGAGCACGTCGACGAGCTGAAGGATCTCCAGGAGAAGCATTACGCGTACAACCGCTACGCGCTGCTCGTCATCTTTCAGGGCATGGACACGGCGGGCAAGGACGGCGCCATCAAGCATGTGATGAGCGGCTTGAATCCCCAAGGCTGCCAGGTGGTGAGCTTTAAGCATCCGAGTGCGACCGAGCTCGAGCACGACTTCCTGTGGCGCGCCGCGCTCGCCCTTCCCGAGCGCGGACGCATCGGCATCTTCAACCGCTCGTACTACGAAGAAGTGCTCATCGTTCGCGTGCACCGCGAGATCCTCGAGAAGGAAGATCTGCCGGACGAAGTGGTCAGCGACAACGGCATCTGGGAAGACCGCTATCGCTCGATCCGTCATTTCGAGCGTCATCTGCATCGCAACGGCACGAGCGTGATCAAGTTTTTCCTGCACCTGTCGAAAGCGGAGCAGCGCCAGCGCTTCCTCGCGCGCATCGACGACCCGGAGAAGAACTGGAAGTTCTCGATGGCGGATATCGAGGAGCGCGCGTACTGGCCGCGCTACATGCAGGCCTATGAAGCCTGCCTCGGCGCGACCAGCACCAAAGAAGCGCCGTGGTACGTCGTCCCCGCGGACGACAAGAGGAATGCGCGCCTCATCGTCTCCGCCGTCATGCTGGAGGCCTTCAGACGCCTGGGCGTGTGCTATCCCAAAGTGACGCCCGAGCGCAAGCGCGAGCTGCGCGCGATCCGCAGGAAGCTCGCTTAAGCAATCGCCATACCAGCGCGCATTCTTCTGACTATGGAATAATCGGTCGCATGTTGGCGCGATGGATCCGGTTCGGCCCGACGGCGCAGCGCGAGTTCGACGCGGCGTACGCGTCGCTCGCCGCCGTGCAGCCGCAGAGCGCGGCGCCGATCGTGTTGTGGGCCGAGGAAGCCGCGCGCTATCCATTCGCGCTGATTGCGCCGCGCCGGCTTGCGCCGGGGCGCGAGTCGCGCTGGCTCTCCTGGGGTCTCGCCGCCGCGGTCGCGACCTATCGCCAGTTCGACGTGCCGGCCTATCTCGACAACGAGATTTATCTGCATGGCCGCGACATCGCGCAAAGCCGCCTCGCGGCGCTGGGCGAGTGCGTGGTGATCGCCTCGAGCTTCCTGATGCGCTTTCCGGGGCGCTGTGTGGCGACGCCGTCGTTCGAGCTCGAGCAGGCGTTCCGCCTGCGCCTCGAGGCGCAGCACGGCTGGACCTTCGACTTCTC
>DASREB010000026.1:0-30329 GCA_035652275.1 Burkholderiales bacterium | reverse complement strand
CCTTGGCCGGCGCGCCGCCGACGCGCCGCGTCGGCGAATCCGGCGTGGCGAGCTCCGGATGTTCTGCTTCAAGCGCCTGCAGCTCGCGGAACAGGCGGTCGTATTCGGCGTCGGTGATCTGCGGCGCGTCCTCGAGGTAATAAAGGCGGTTATGACGCTCGATCTCGGCGCGAAGCCGCGCCACCCGCTCGCGCGGGCTCATGAGAAAAGGCGCAGGGCGAGCGGACTGCCCGGCTCGATGCCGCAGCCGGCGAGCCGGGCGCCGACCGCGTCCAGCTCGCGGCCGATGGCGGCGAGCGCGCGCTCGTCGAGCTCGCGGCCGGTGTCGTCGACCAGCCGGCCGCCACGCGTCTGGGCGAGCTCGCGGCCGGCGCGCGCCATCGCCTCGTAGGTTGCGCGCGGCTCGCGCGTGCGAGCGACGTCGAGCGTCAGCGTGACGCCGTCTTCGCGCGCGATCGTCTGGAAGCCCTGGCCCGCGAAGTGGGCGGGCGCCGTGCCGATGCCGACGACGTGCAGCGCCACCTGGATGTCGGCATCGACGCAGGTGCGGTCGAGCTCGCGCGCCGCTTCCAGCGCCTCGCGCATCTCCGGCGCGCTGACGCGCGCGCCGAGCGCCGCCGCCATGGTCTCGACCAGCGCGCGGAACTCGAGCAACTCGGCATCGCTCACGACGCCGCTGCGGCTGACCAGCTGCAGCCCGGCCCGCAGCTGCGCCTGATCGGTGGCGAGAAGCGCGCGCCGCGCAAAACGCCGCTCGACCGGCGACCAGGCCTCGTGCACCACGGATGGCGGCAGCGGCTTCGGTAGCGCGAGCTCGATGACGTAATCGACGCGCTCGGCTGGCAAGCGCGCTGCCGGCGTCGGCGCGGGGCGTCGCGGCTCGGGCGCGGCCTCCTTGCGCGCGCCCTGTGTCGGTTCGCGCCGGTCCTCGCCGAGCAGCACATCGCCATGGCCGGAACCGAACGCCCGCTCGGCATCGCGGCGCGCCGCGCGCTCCTGCCAGCGGTTGTAGATCACGACGGCGATCACCGCGAGGACGCCGATCGCGAGCAGACCGAGCTGCAGGTCGGTCATGGGCGCCTCATGGACCCGACTACGCTGCCAGCTCCTCCCGCATGCGCAGCGCCTCGTCGATATCGACCGCCACCACGCGCGACACCCCGGATTCCGGCATGGTGACGCCGATCAGCTGCTCGGCGAGCTCCATGGTGATCTTGTTGTGGCTGATGAACAGGAACTGCGTCTGCGCCGACATCTTGCGCACCAGCTCGCAGAACCGGACGGTGTTCGAGTCATCGAGCGGCGCATCGACCTCATCGAGCAGGCAGAAAGGCGCCGGGTTGAGCTGGAAGAGCGAGAAGACCAGGGCGATCGCGGTCAGCGCCTTTTCGCCGCCCGAGAGGAGATGAATGCTGGTATTGCGCTTGCCCGGCGGCTGCGCCATTACCTGGACGCCGGCATCGAGGATCTCCTCGCCCGTCATGATCAGCTTCGCTTCGCCGCCGCCGAAGAGCGTGGGGAAAAGCGAGCCGAAATGGCGGTTCACGCTCTCGAAGGTTTCCTTGAGGAGCTCGCGCGTCTCGCGATCGATCTTGCGGATCGCATCCTCCAGCGTCGTCACCGCTTCTTCCAGGTCCGCCGCCTGCGAATCGAGGAAACCCTTTCGCTCGCGGCTCGAGCGCAGCTCCTCGACCGCCGCCAGGTTCACGGCGCCGAGTTCGCCGATCTGGCCGCTGATGCGCGTGATCTCGCCCTGTAGCGATGACGGGCGCGGCACGTTTTCGGCCTCCTTCGCCAGCAGCTCCTCCTCGGCGTTCGCCTCGCGCAGCTGGGTCGCGTACTGCTCGTAGCTCAGGCTCGCCGCCTGCTCCTTCAGCCGCAGCTCGCCGAGCCGCTCGCGCAGCGGCGCCACTTTGGCCTCGATCGCAAGCCTCGCCTGCTCGATTTCCCGAAGGGCGCCCGCGGCCGCCTCTACTGCGTTGCGCGCAGCGCCGAGGGTCTTCTCGCATTCGATGCGTGCTTCCACGGCCGCGTCGAGCGCCTGGCGCACCGCCGGGATCGGATCGGCCGCGAGCTCTTCGCCGAGCTTGGCGAGCTCCGTTTCGGCGCGCTCGATCTGCTGGTCGATGACGTTCACCGAGTGGTCGATCTCGGCGATCTTCGAGCCGCATTCGCGCTCGCCGAAAAGTGCGTCCTGCGCCTCGCGCTCGGCCTGCTGCGCGGCCTTACGGCTCTCGGCGAGCGCGATTTCGGCGGCGCTATGCTCGGTGCGCCGCGCGTCAAGCGTCGTGCGGGCGAGCGCGATCGCCTCGCCGATGGCCGCGGCGGCGCGGGCACTCGCGCCAAGCGCTGCTTCGCCCTGCTCGGCTTCAGCGGCGAGCTCGGCCTGCTCCGCCTCGAGCTGCGCGCTGCGCTCGCGGTAGCGCTCTTGCGCCTGCGTCAGCTTGAGGCTCTCGATTTCGGCGTCGTGCCGCGCCTGCTCGTGACGCGCGATTTCGTCGCGGTTCTGCTCGAGCGCCGCCTCGCGCTCGCTGCGCTCGGTCTCGGCTTGCTCGTGGTTACGCTGCGCGTCATTCAATTGAGCCGCGAGCTTGGCACAGCGTACCTCGAGCGCTTCGATCTCCGCCTGGCGGGCGAGCAAACCTGCATCGGCCGGATCCGGGGCGTGCAGGCTGACCGTATGGCGCGTGAACTGGTCGCCGTCGCGATTGACGAGCACCGCACCGGCGGGCAATGAGGCGCGCGCCGTGGCGCTCGGGCTGCCCTCGCAGACGAAAACACCGGTGAGCCAGTCGGCGAGCGCGCCGCGGACGCTGTCATCGAGCGGATGGACCTTCGCCGCGAGCGGCACGCCGGCGGCCGGCGCGGTGCTGGCGTCGAGCGAAGCCTCGAACAGGCTCGCCTTGGCCGGCGGCCGCGCCGAGAACGAAGTCTCGATGGAGTCGGACCGCAGCGCATGCAGCCGCTCGCGCAGCACCGCCTCGACCGCGGTTTCCCAGCCGGCATCAATGCGCAGCTGCTGCCAGAGCTGCGCGGCGCTGCCCAGGCCGTGGCGCTCGAGCCACTCGCGCAGCGGCGCGTTGTTCTGCGCATCCGCCTGGATCTGCCGCAGCGTCGCAAGCTGCGCCTGCGCGGCGGCGTGCTCGCGTTCGGCGGCGCCGACGGCTTCCGCCGCCTGCGCGCCCGCTTCCTGCAGCGCGACGCATTGCACCTGCAGGGCTTCGAATGCCTGGCGTGCCGCCTGCAGCGCGCCGTCGATCTGCGCGAGGCGCGCTTCGAGCCGGTGCAATGCACTCGCATCGGGCTCGGCGAGCGCCTGCCGCTCGGCGTCGATGCGCTCGCGCCGCTGAGCCAGCGCCTCGGCGGCACGCTCGAGGTGCGTGCGGTTCGCCTGCTCGAGCGCGAGCCGGCTCTCGGCCTGCATCAGCTGGCTGCGCGCCTCGGTAAGGCGCTCTTGCGCGGCGCGGAATGCCTGCTCCGCCTCGGGCAGCCGACGATTTTCGTCCTCGAGCTTCTGCTGGGCGAGCGCGACGCGCTGCTTCGCGCCGCCTTCGCGGGTCGCCCACATGTGCAGCGCCTGCGTAAGCTGGGAGCGCTGCTCGCGCCAGGCGCCGAGCTGTGTACGGCGCTCGGACTGCTGGCTCTCGAGCCGCGTGCGCGTCTCTTGCGCATGGCGCAGCTCCGCCTCGTGGCCCGCGACTTCGGCATTCGCCGCGTAGAGCGCGGCTTGCGCGCCGTTCATCGCGTCGCCCGCCTGGTAGTGCGCGGCGCGCGCGCTTTCGAGGCGTGTCTCGAACGAGCGTGACTGGGCGTTCTCCGCCTCGAGCTCATTGGTCACCCGGCCCACTTCAGCCGAGTGGCGCTCGCGCTCGGCAGCGGCGTCGCGCCGGCGCAGATACCAGAGCAGGTGCTGCTTGAGCTGCAGGTCGCGCTGCAGCTCCTGATAGCGCGTCGCGACCTGCGCCTGAGCATCGAGCTTCTCGATCTGCAGCCCGAGCTCAAGGCGGATGTCGGTGATGCGCGCGAGGTTGTCACGCGTGTCGGCGAGGCGCGTTTCCGTCTCGCGCCGCCGCTCCTTGTACTTCGAGATGCCGGCGGCTTCCTCGAGGAATACGCGCAGCTCTTCGGGCTTCGCCTCGATCACGCGCGAGATCATGCCCTGCTCGATGATCGCGTAGGCCCGCGGCCCGAGCCCGGTGCCGAGGAACATGTCGGTGATGTCGCGCCGGCGCACGTGCGTGCCGTTGATGTAGTAGCTCGACTCGCCGTCGCGCTGCAGCACGCGCTTCACTGCGATCTCGGCGTACTGCGACCACTGGCCGGCAGCGCGGCCGAGCGAGTTGTCGAACGCGAGCTCCACCGAGGCACGCGCGAGCGGCGCGCGGTTCACCGAGCCATTGAAGATCACGTCCTGCATCGAGTCGCCGCGCAAGGCGGACGCGCGCGTCTCGCCGAGCACCCAGCGCACCGCATCGATCACATTCGATTTGCCGCAGCCGTTCGGGCCAACCACGCCGACCAGCTGGCCGGGCACATGGATCGCGGTGGGATCGACGAACGACTTGAAACCGGACAGCTTTATTTGAGTTAACCGCACCCGAAAATAATAACGTCTTACGCGCTGCGATAGAACTGGCGCGACGTTGAGAAAAACGTTGACAAGCCTAGCGGTAGGCGCAAAGGCCGATTTGGCCGCCTAGGCCCCACATCTAGTGGTTGCCTGCGCTCGCCTGGCTATGGGCAGTGGATTCGTGGCCGGGCGCTTCTGGCGCGGGCCGCTGCGTGATAACATCTGCGCCGCTTCCTTCCCGGCTTCTTTCCGCGCCAGTGCCGTCTCGTCCCAGCAGGAAGCTGGAGACTTTTCCGAATCCAGCGCGCAATCGCGACTACCGGATCCACATGGAGATCCCGGAGTTCACCTGTGTTTGTCCGATGACCGGACAGCCGGACTTCGCCACCCTGGTGCTTGACTACGTACCCGACAAATTGTGCCTCGAGCTGAAGTCGCTCAAGCTTTACGTCTGGTCCTACCGCGACGTCGGCACGTTCCACGAGGCGGTGACCAACAAGATCCTCGACGACCTGGTGCGTGCCACGCAGCCCCGCCTGATGCGCCTCGAGGCGCGCTTCAACGTGCGCGGCGGCATCACCACGTGCGTGCTCGCCGAGCACCGCGCGAAAGCTTGGCGCGGATCGATGCCGCAGTGATGCGGCCGGCATGAACCCGCGGCTCGCAAAGCTGCAGCCCTACCCGTTCGAGAAGCTGCGGGCACTCATCGCCGGCAATACGCCGCCTGCGCACCTCGCGCCGATCACCCTGCAGATCGGCGAGCCCAAACATCCGACGCCCGCGCTCGTCAAGGAGGCGCTCGCCCGGGCGCTCGATGGCCTCGCGTCTTATCCGCTGACCGCTGGCACGCCGGCGCTGCGGCAGGCCATCGCCGCCTGGCTTTCGCGCCGCTACGGCATTGCGCCGCTCGATCCAGAGAAACAGGTGTTGCCGGTCAACGGCACCCGGGAGGCGCTTTTCGCCTTTGCGCAGACGGTGATCGAGCCCCGGCCGGAGGCGCGCGTGGTCTGCCCGAATCCTTTCTACCAAATCTACGAAGGCGCAGCCCTTCTCGCGGGTGCCACGCCGGTCTACGGCGAGCCGGAAAGCTGGGCGGGAGTGCAGCTGGTCTACGCCTGTTCGCCCGCCAACCCGAGCGGACATGTCATGGATCTGGGGCAGTGGCGGCGCCTTTTCGAGCTTGCCGAGCGTCACGGCTTCGTCATCGCCTCCGACGAGTGCTACTCGGAGATCTATTTCGACCGGCCGCCGCTTGGCGCGCTGCAGGCGGCGCACCAGCTCGGCCGCGGCTACGAGCGGTTGGTGGTGTTCTCGAGTCTGTCCAAGCGCTCGAACGCCCCGGGCATGCGCTCGGGCTACGTCGCAGGCGACGCCGAGCTCATCAGTCAATTCCTGCGCTACCGCACCTACCATGGCTCGGCGATGAGCCTGGCGGTGCAGGCCGCCTCGATCGCCGCGTGGAGCGATGAGAAGCATGTGGAGGAAAACCGGCGGCTCTACGCGCAGAAGTTCGACCGCGTGCTGCCGCTCGTGAAGACGCCGCTCGCCGCCGAACGGCCGGACGGCGGTTTTTACGTATGGCTGCGAACGCCGAACGACGACGCCGAGTTCGCGCGGCGCCTGCACGCTCAATACAATGTGCTCGTGCTACCGGGCAGCTACCTCGCGCGCACCGTCCGGGGCGTGAACCCCGGCGCCAACCATGTGCGTATCGCGCTGGTGCCGTCGCTTGCCGAGTGTGTTGAAGCAATGGAGCGAATTGCGCGCTACGCCGCGAGCCTATGAGTACAAAGGACACGATCGAAGCGGCGTGGGACGGACGCGGTGCGCTGACGCCGGCCAACGCGCCGCGCGGGCTGCGCGCCGCGGTCGACGAGGTCATCGCAGGACTCGACGCCGGACGGCTGCGCGTTGCGGAGAAAGCCGGCGGACAATGGGTCACGCACCAGTGGCTCAAGAAAGCGGTGCTGCTTTCCTTCCGGCTGGAAGACAACCGTGTGATCGAAGCCGGGGCGACCCGTTACTACGATAAGGTGCCGTCCAAGTTCGGCCCGGCGTACGACTTTGCCGCGGCGGGCTTCCGGGTCGTGCCACCGGCGATGGTGCGGCGCGGCGCGCATATCGCGAAAAACGCGGTGTTGATGCCCTCCTACGTCAACATCGGCGCCTATGTCGACGAGGGCACCATGGTCGATACCTGGGCGACGGTCGGCTCCTGTGCGCAGATCGGCAAGAACGTGCACCTTTCCGGCGGCGTCGGCATCGGCGGTGTGCTCGAGCCGCTCCAGGCGAACCCCGTGATCATCGAGGACAACTGCTTCATCGGCGCGCGCTCGGAGGTGGTCGAGGGCGTGATCGTCGAGGCGAATAGCGTGCTGTCGATGGGCGTCTTCATCGGCCAGAGCACGCGCATCTACGACCGCGCGAGCGGAAAAACGCTCTACGGCCGTGTCCCCGCCGGCTCGGTGGTGGTCTCCGGTACTTTGCCCTCAGCGGACGGACGCTGCAGCCTGTACTGTGCGGTTATCGTGAAAACCGTTGATGCCAAAACACGGGCGAAGACCAGCCTGAACGAGCTGCTGCGAGGCGATTAAACTAGGCCTCTCAGGGGCCTTGGGGGGAAGACATGTCAGCAATGAAGCGGCTGTTCCAGGTGATGGCCGACAAGAAAGCGTCGGACATCTTCCTGTCGGTCGGCGCGCCGATCAACATCAAGCTGAACGGCGTGGCGATGCCGGTGAATCAGACCGTGATGACCGCCGACGCGGTGCGGCAGCTCCTCTACGAGGTGCTGAACGAGCGCCAGATCAAGGAGTACGAAGAAGACATGGAGCTCAACACCGCGTTCGAGCTGGAGGGCGTTGGTACTTTCCGCATCAGCGCCTTCCGCCAGAAAGGTTCCCCCGCGGTGGTGGTGCGCTACATTCCGATGAGCATTCCCCCGGTCGATACCCTGGGCATTCCGGAGGTGCTGAAGGAAGTGATCATGCGCAAGCGCGGCCTCATCCTCATGGTGGGCGCCACCGGCTCCGGCAAATCGACTTCGCTTGCTTCGCTCCTCGACTACCGCAACGGCCGCATGTCGGGCCACATCCTGACGCTCGAAGACCCGATCGAGTTCATTTTCCAGAGCCGCAAGTCGATCGTGAACCAGCGCGAGGTCGGCACCGACACCAAGGCGTTCGAGACCGCGCTCAAGAATGCGCTGCGCCAGGCGCCCGACTGCATTCTGATCGGCGAGATCCGCGACAAGGCCACCATGGCGATGGCGCTCGCGTACTCGCAGTCCGGACACCTGTGCCTCGCGACGCTCCACGCGAACAACAGCTATCACGCGATGAACCGCATCATCAACTTCTATCCGCTGGAGAACCGCGCAGCGCTGCTCCTCGACCTGGCGGCGGCGCTGCAGGCCGTCATCTCGCAGCGGCTGGTACGAACCAAGACCGGGATGCGGGTCGCCGCGGTGGAGGTGCTGCTCAACACGCGCCACATCGCGGAGCTGATCGAGAAAGGCGAGCTCGGCGAGATCAAGGACGCGCTCGAGAAGAGCATGTCGCCGGGCTCGCAGACCTTCGAGCAGGCGCTCTTCAAGCTCTTCATGGAAGGCAAGATCACGCAGGACGAGGCCATGGCGAACGCCGACTCGCCGACCAATATGCTGTGGCTCATCAACCAGGCGACGGCCGGCGAGATCAGCGGTCAGCCAATGCCACAGAAGGCGGACGCTCCCGCCCCGGAAAGATCGGTCGGCGAGCAACGGCCGGCCGCTTCGTTCAACGATTTCAAGATCGACGTGGATGCCTGAGGGCGAGAGCGCCCTTGCGTTAGCCCAGGAACTGATCGAGCGCCGCTCGGTAACGCCGCAGGACGGCGGCTGCCAGGCGCTCGTTGCGCGGCGCCTTGAGCGCGCCGGGTTTCGCTGCGAGTCGATGCCCTTCGGCGAGGTGACGAACCTCTGGGCGCGCCGCGGCAGCGACCGTCCATTGGTGTGCTTCGCCGGCCACACCGATGTCGTGCCGACCGGACCGCTCTCCGAGTGGCATTCCGACCCCTTCGTACCCACGATTCGCGACGGCAAGCTCTTCGGGCGCGGTGCCGCCGACATGAAGTCCTCGATCGCCGCATTCGTGGTGGCCGCCGAGCGCTTCATCGCCGAGCGGCCAGACCATCGCGGCTCCATCGCCTTTCTGCTGACTTCGGACGAGGAAGGGCCATCGGTGGACGGCACGGCGCGCGTGGTGGAGCGGCTGAAGCAGCGCGGCGAGACGATCGACTACTGCATTGTCGGCGAGCCAAGCTCGGTGGACGCGCTCGGCGATACCTTGAAGATCGGGCGCCGCGGCTCGCTCTCGGGCAAGCTCGTGGTGCGCGGCATCCAGGGACATGTCGCGTATCCGCAGCTCGTCAAGAATCCGATCCACCTGCTCGCGCCGGCGCTGGCCGAGCTGGTGCGCACGCAGTGGGACCAGGGCAACGAGAGCTTTCCGCCGACCAGCTTCCAGGTCTCGAACGTACGCGCGGGCACCGGCGCCGGCAACGTGGTGCCGGGCGCCTTGGAGCTCGATTTCAATTTCCGCTTCTCCACCGAGAGCACCGACGCGTGGCTGCGCGACCGGGTCGAGAGCATCCTGCGCAAGCACGCGCTCGACTTTTCGATCCAGTGGACGCTCGGTGCGAAGCCGTTCCTCAGCCGCCGCGGCCGGCTCGCCGATATCGTTCTGCAGGTCGCCAAGCGCCGCACCGGGCACTCGGGCGAGCTCTCGACCACCGGCGGCACCTCGGACGCGCGCTTCATCATCGACATCTGCCCGGAGGTGATCGAGCTCGGGCCGGTGAACACGAGCATCCACAAGCTGAACGAGCACATCGCGCTCCAGGAGCTCGAGGCGCTGCCGCTCATCTACCTCGACACGCTGCGCGCGCTCCTGCCTTGACGC
Source organism: Burkholderiales bacterium (assembly GCA_035652275.1). GTDB lineage: Bacteria > Pseudomonadota > Gammaproteobacteria > Burkholderiales > SG8-39 > SCGC-AG-212-J23. The sequence continues at coordinate 20,819 of DASREB010000026.1, read as the reverse complement.
TGGCCGAGCTGATCGAGCGCACGGCGGCGCGCCTTGCTGTCGCCGCGCTGAGCTATGGCCACGGCACCGACAATGCGCGCGACGAGGCCGCGTGGCTCGTGCTGCGCGGGCTCGGCCTGCCGTTCGATGCCGATCTCGGCCGTGCGGCAGCGCCCGCGGACGCCGAGCGCATCGCCCGCCTCGCGGCACGGCGCATCGATGAGCGTGTGCCGCTCGCCTATCTCCTCAGGGAAGCATGGCTCGCCGGGCAGGCGTTCTATGTCGATGAGCGCGTCATCGTGCCGCGCTCGCACATCGCCGAGCTTCTGCGCGAGCCGTTCCTCGCCCGGCGCAGCGTGCGCCGCGTGCTCGATTTATGCACCGGCTGCGGCTGCCTCGCGATCCTCGCGGCCCGCGCCTTCCCGGCCGCCGAGATCGATGCGGTCGACCTCTCGCCCGGAGCGCTCGCGATCGCGCGCAAAAACGTCGCGAACTATCGGCTCGGCCGGCGCATCCACTTGCACCGCTCGGACCTTTTCGCCGCGCTCGGCGCGGCGCGCTACGACCTGATCGTCACCAATCCGCCTTACGTGAGCGCCGCGGCCATGGCGGCGCTGCCGGCCGAGTACCGGCACGAGCCGCGCCTCGCGCTCGCCGGGGGCGGCGATGGCCTCGCATTGGTCGTACGCATCCTGCGGGCCGCGCCGAAGCACCTGGAGGCGGATGGGCTGCTTGTCTGCGAAGTGGGCGAGGGCCAAGCCGAGGTGCGGCGTCGCTTCCGCGGGCTCAGGCTCGACTGGCCAAGGCCGCAAGTCTTCAGCGTCGCACGCGGCGCGCTGGCTTCGCACGCCAGTAGGGGAGCTTCCGCGCGAATGCCGGCCAATCGCTCTGCAGCGAAGCGATGAGCTCGCGCTCGCGCGCCGCCAAGCGGGCCCGCGTCTGCGCGGCGGCCTGCCGCAGCGGCGAACCTTCCTTTGGCGCAATTTGCTCGAGCAGCAGGCGCGCTACGGCGACGTCGTTCAGCTCTCCGAGGGTGTCCTGCAGCGCGCTCAACGCGTGGAGCAGCGGCGAGACCGCCTGGTGCGGAAAGCACGCTGCGAAAAAATCGCAGGCATAACGCAGCCGCTTGACCGCGATGCGCACCTGGTGCCGCCGGGGCGCATCGTGCCAGTCGAGCTTGAGCGCGCGCTTCAACAGCCGGGCGTGCAGGCGATCGAGCGAGCGGCGCGCGAAGCGCGCGAGCGGCTCGGCGCGCGCCGCGGCTGAGCGCCACGGTTCGCCGTGCAGCCAGCGCAGAACGCCGAGCTGCGCCAGCTGGAACTGCGCCGAGCCCACCACCTGGCGCGCGGCGCGCCGCGCCGCACGCCGCCGGCGCCGCGCGGCCGCGAGCAAAGGCGCCGGGGCACGCGCCTCTGCCAGCGTCTGGCAAAAGACGTCCCAGTCACGCGCGGCGCCGAACACGTGCATCATCCGCTTGAACGGCCTTTCGACCGCCGCGGCTTGCTTGCGTCGCAGAAGGCTGCGGAAGGCGCGCAACGCCGAGCGCAGCCGGCGGGTGCCGACACGCAGCTGATGCAGATACTCCGGGTCCGTCGCATGTGCCACGCCAGCGGCGTTGGCGCCGATTTGCGCCAGCGCCGCCGAGCACAGCGTAGCGAAGGCATCGCCAGCCGCCGCGCGCTCCTCGATGGACGGGCCCAGCCACTTCGCCGGGGCAGCTCGCGCAGAGCGATACAACCGATAGCCGCGCTCGGCCTTGCTCGCGGTCTCGATCTCGAGCGCGAGCGGCTCGACCAGCGTCTCGGCGAGACCGATCAGCGGCGCGAGCGCGCCTTCGGCAAGCTCGAGCTCGAGCTCGAGGAGCGGCTCATGCGAGCCGCCGGCCTCGATCGCGCCGCGATCGATGCAGCCCTCGGCGCGCACGCCGTGGCCGAGCCGTAGCGGCGCCGAGCGGCGTTCAAAGCGCGTCGCGAACACCGGACGCAGCCGTGGTGCCAGCCTGACGAGGTCGTGGCCGCTTGCCGCGCGCACCGCTTCGCGGGGAAAGCGCGAAACATCGAGGCGCCCGCGTGGCGCGGGAATTTCCCACTCGGCGCGCTGCGCGAGCGCAGTAGCGACGCCCTGCGGCGCCTTGAAGGTCTGCCACCAACGCCGGCCGTCGCGGCGCAGACGCAAGGCCGCGCGCGTCGCTTCGAGCCGCAGGTCCGGCGTGTCGTAGTAGACGCTGTCGATGCGTCTACGCCGCGGGCGCGAGGCAAACGGCAGGAGCCGCGCGGCGCGCGCTGCGGCGCTCGGCGCGAGGCGGAATTTGAGCTCCTGCTCGATCGGCATGTCGGAAGATGGGGTGGCCGATGGGACTCGAACCCACAACAACGGGGATCACAACCCCGGACTCTACCTTTGAGCTACGGCCACCATTGACTGGCCTGCCCGGCGGGACTCGAACCCACAACCCCCAGCTTAGAAGGCTGGTGCTCTATCCGGTTGAGCTACGGGCAGCCGGGCAAAAAATCAAAATTCTGGTCGGGGCGAGAGGATTTGAACCTCCGACATCCTGCTCCCAAAGCAGGCGCGCTACCAGTCTGCGCCACGCCCCGAAAATTGGCGGCAAATGATACTCTTAGCGCACATTTGCGGCAACGCAATTCGCTTGTGTCAGGGGTGCTTTTCTGCTAAAAAAGCGCTCCACTTTTTTAGGCTGCATGGCAATGGCTGTAGAACTGACGAGAAAAAGCTTCACGCCCTACGCGGCGAAAAAGGGCGAGGAGTACATGAACGCCAAGCAGCGTGGCCACTTCCGCAAAATTCTCGAACAGCTGAAGGCCGAGCTCTCCCAGGAAATCGATCGCACGGTGCACACCATGCAGGACGAGGCGACGGTGTTCGCCGATCCGAACGACCGCGCGAGCCAGGAATCGGACATGGCGCTTGAGCTGCGTAACCGCGATCGCGAGAGAAAGCTCATCAAGAAGATCGACGAGACCATCGCCCGCATCGATGCCAACGAATACGGCTACTGCGATAGCTGCGGCGTGGAGATCGGTCTGAAGCGCCTGGAAGCGCGCCCGACGGCGACGCTCTGCATCGACTGCAAGACGCTCGACGAGCTGCGCGAGCGGCAGGTCGCGAAGTAAAACCCCCCGCTCGCCTGTAGGCTCGCGACGGCTCGCGACCCCTAATCAGGGGCTCAAACCCGCTAGCCGTTCTGCTTCGCGGTTTCGCCGCGCGGCTCTACCGCCTTCATCGACAGGCGCACACGGCCCTTGTCGTCCGCCTCGAGCACCTTCACCTTCACGATCTGGCCTTCCTTCAGGTGATCGGAAACGGCGTTGACGCGCTCGTGGCTGATCTGCGAGATGTGCAGCAGGCCGTCGCGGCCGGGCAGCAGCTGCACGATGGCGCCGAAGTCGAGCAGACGCAGCACCGGCCCTTCGTAGATCTTGCCCACCTCGACGTCGGCGGTGATGTCCTGGATGCGCTTTCTCGCCGCCTCGCCGCCCTCGGCCGAAACGCAGGCGATGGCGATGGTGCCGTCGTCCTCGATCTCGATGGTGGTGCCGGTCTCTTCCTGGATGCCGCGGATCACCACGCCGCCCTTGCCGATGACGTCGCGGATCTTGTCCGGATTGATCTTCATCTTGATGATGCGCGGCGCGAACGTCGAGAGCTCCGAGCGCGAGCCTTCGATGCCCTGCTTCATGATGTCGAGGATGTTGAGCCGCGCCTCGCGCGCCTGGTCGAGCGCGATCTTCATGATGCCCTTGTTGATCGACTCGATCTTCAGGTCCATCTGCAGCGCAGTCACGCCCTTGTCGGTGCCGGCCACCTTGAAGTCCATGTCGCCGAGATGATCCTCGTCGCCGAGGATGTCGGAGAGCACGGCGAAGCGGTTGCCCTCCTTGATCAGTCCCATCGCGATGCCGGCGACGTGCGCCTTGATCGGCACGCCCGCATCCATCAGCGCGAGGCTGCCGCCGCACACCGACGCCATCGAAGACGAGCCATTCGACTCGGTGATCTCCGAGACCACGCGGATCGAGTAGCCGAACTGCTCCTGCGTCGGCAAGAGACCCACGAGCGCGCGCTTGGCGAGGCGGCCGTGGCCGATCTCGCGGCGCTTGGATGGCCCCATGCGGCCGGTTTCGCCGGTCGCATACGGCGGCATGTTGTAGTGGAACATGAAGCGCTCGCGGTATTCGCCTGAGAGCGCGTCGATGATCTGCTCGTCGCGCCCGGTGCCAAGGGTCACGGTCACCAAAGCCTGAGTCTCGCCGCGCGTAAAGAGCGCGGAGCCGTGCGTGCGCGGCAGCACGCCGACGCGCACGGTGATCGGGCGCACGGTGCGCGTATCGCGCCCGTCGATGCGCGGCTCGCCGTCGAGGATCTGGCTGCGCACGATCTTCGACTCGAGGTTGAAATAGATGTCCTTCAGCTCGTGCGGGTCGATCTCGACGCCGATCTGCTTGCCCTCTTCCGAGAGCTGCTCGGCGACGCGCTTGCGGATCTCCTGCAGCCGCGTGTTGCGAGTCTGCTTCTGCTTGATGCGGAACGCCTCGCGCATGTCGGCCTCGGCGAGCTCGACGAGGCGCTGGATGAGCGACTCGTTCTTGCTCGGTGCCTGCCACTCCCACGCCGGCTTGCCCGCCTGCTCGGCGAGCTCATGGATCGCCTGGATCGCGACCTGCATCTGCTCGTGGCCGTAGACCACGGCCCCGAGCATCGCGTCCTCGGAGAGCTCGAGCGCCTCGGACTCGACCATCATCACGCCCTGCTCGGTGCCGGCGACGACCAGATTGAGCTTCGAGTCCTTCAGCTGGGTCGCCGTCGGGTTCACCACGTAATCGCCGTTCACGTAACCGACGCGGCAGGCGCCGATCGGTCCGTTGAACGGGATGCCCGAGAGCGTCAGTGCCGCCGACACGGCGAGCATCGCCGGAATGTCGGAGTCGATCTCGGGATTGAGCGAGAGCACCGTCGCGACGACTTGCACCTCGTTCAGGAAGCCGTCCGGGAAAAGCGGCCGGATCGGTCGGTCGATGAGCCGCGAGGTGAGCGTCTCTTTCTCCGAGGGACGGCCTTCGCGCTTGAAAAAGCCGCCGGGAATCTTGCCTGCGGCGTAGGTCTTCTCCACGTAGTCGACCGTCAGCGGGAAGAAATCCTGGCCGGGGCGCGGGTCCTTCGCCGCCACTACCGTGGCGAGAACGACGGTGTCGTCCATGCTGCAGACCACGGCGCCGTGCGCCTGGCGCGCGATCTCGCCGGTTTCAAAGGTGACCTGGTGGCTGCCGAATGTGAATGTCTTCTTGATCGGATTCAAAGGGGGTCCTCTAAACGAAACGCTCACCAGAGCATGAGCGTCAGTGCTGCCGCATGGCTACTTGCGCAGGCCTAGCTTCTCGATCAGACCGCGGTACTTGTCCGCGTCCTTGCGCTTCAGGTAATCGAGCAGCTTGCGGCGCTGGCTGACCATCACCAGCAGTCCGCGGCGCGAGTGGAAGTCCTTGACGTGGGTCTTGAAGTGCTCGGTGAGGCTGTTGATCCGCTCGGTGAGGAGCGCTACCTGCACCTCGGGTGAACCTGTGTCCTTGCCGGAGCGCTGGTACTGCTTGACCACCTGCGCTTTCTGCGGGACCTGCAATGCCATTCGACTGTCTCTCTTTCGCGGGTCGCTTGAATTTTCGAGCCGGCGATTTTAACCGATGCACTGCAGCGTCACAAGGTTTTTCGATGTTTATCAGCCGCTTGAGTAAGCCTGAGCGCGCGCAGCTCGCCTTCGTCCTGTGCGCGTCCGAGGCCGATCAGCGCGCCGTCGGCACGGTAAAGCGCAAGCAGCCCGGCCTGCAGCCCGCTGATTTTCAATGCCTGGCCGTTACGCAGGCGCGCTTCGGCCGCCGCGTCGAGCTCCTTCGCCGGAAGATCGGCGAGCAGCTCACTCAGGGGGAGCAGCCGGTCGCGGGGCACGGCCATCGCGCGCAGCCGCTCGAGGGTTACGGCCTGCTCGACGCGAAAGCGTCCGCAAGCGCTACGGCGCAAGGCCGCGAGATGCGCACCCGTGCCGAGCGCCGCGCCGATGTCCTCGCCGAGCGAGCGGATATAGGTGCCCTTGCTGCAGCGGACCCGCAGCTCGGCGAGCGGCGGCTCGCAGCCGAGCAGCTCGAGCTCGGCAATGCGTACCTTCCGCGCGGCGCGCTCCACGGTGCGGCCCTTGCGCGCCAGCTTGTAGAGCGGAACGCCGTCGCGCTTGAGCGCCGAATGCATCGGCGGCACCTGGTCGATGGCGCCGCGAAAGCGCTCGAGCACCGCCGCGAGGTCGGCCGCGCTGGCGTGCACCGGCCGCACTTCCAGCACCTCACCCTCGGCATCGCCGGTGCTCGTGCGCTCGCCAAGCTTCAGGGTGGCGAGATATTCCTTGTCGGCGTCGAGCAGCGGCCCCGCAAACTTGGTCGCCTCGCCGAAGAGCAACAGCAAGAGGCCGGAGGCGAGCGGATCGAGAGTGCCGGCATGGCCCGCTTTTTTTGCCCCGAGCAGGCGCTTCGCCTCCTGCAGCGCGCGGTTGGAGCTGACGCCGACCGGCTTGTCGAGCAGCAGCGCGCCGTCGATCATGGCTTCGGTTTGACCGAGTCGATCAGGCGCGAGAGGCGGTCGCCGCGCTCGACCGAGACGTCGTACTCGAAGCGCAGCTCGGGCGTGGTGTAGAGCTTGATGCGCCGCGCGAGCTGCGAGCGCAGGAAGCCGGCAGCGCGCTCGAGACCCTTGGCGGCGTCGGCCACGTGCGCCGGGTCGAGCGTGGTGTAGAGCACCTTGGCGTGCGAGAAGTCGGGCGAGACGTCGACCGCCGTGATGGTGATCATGCCGACGCGCGGATCGCGCAGCTCGCGCTGCAGCAGCTCGGACAATTCCCGCTGGATGAGATCGCCGAGTTTCTGCGGGCGGCCCGAAGTCCGCCCGCTTGCGCGTTTCACAGCGTGCGGGCGACCTCGAGCACTTCGAACACCTCGAACTGGTCCTTCTCCTTCACGTCGCTGAAGCTCTTGAGCGACATGCCGCACTCGAAGCCCGCCTTCACCTCGCGCACGTCGTCCTTGAAGCGCTTGAGCGAGTCGATTTCGCCGGTATGGATGACGACGTTGTCGCGCAGCACGCGCACCTGCGCGCCGCGCTTCACCAGCCCCTCGAGCACGTAGCAACCGGCGATCGTGCCGACCTTGGAGATCTTGAACACCTGGCGCACTTCCACCAGGCCGATGACCTGCTCCTTCTTCTCCGGCGCGAGCATCCCGGAGAGCGCGGCTTTGATCTCGTCGACCGCCTCGTAGATGATGTTGTAGTACTTGAGCTGGATGCCCGAGGTCTCGGCGAGCTTGCGCGCGGCGCTGTCGGCACGCGTGTTGAAGCCGATGATCACGGCGCGCGAGGCCATTGCCAGGTTGACGTCGGACTCCGTGATGCCACCCACGCCGGCGTGCACCACCGTCACCCGCACCTCGTCCGAGCCGAGCTTGGTGAGCGCATGGATCAGCGCCTCCTGCGAGCCCTGCACGTCGGCCTTGATCAGCAGGTTCAGCACCTTCTTCTCGCCCTCGCCCATCTGCTCGAACATGTTCTCGAGCTTCGCCGCCTGCTGCTTGGCGAGCTTCACGTCGCGGAACTTGCCCTGGCGGAAGAGCGCGATCTCACGTGCCTTGCGCTCATCGGCGAGCACCATCATGTCTTCGCCAGCGTTCGGCACCTCGGAGAGGCCCTGAATCTCGACCGGGATCGAGGGGCCGGCCGACTGCACCGGCTTGCCGTTCTCGTCGAGCATCGCGCGCACGCGGCCGTAGACCGCGCCGGTGAGGGCGATGTCGCCGCGATTGAGCGTGCCGGCCTGCACCAGCACGGTCGCGACCGGGCCGCGACCCTTGTCGAGCCGCGCCTCGATCACCACACCCTTGGCAGGCGCCTCGACCGGCGCCTTGAGCTCGAGCACCTCGGCCTGCAGCAGGATCTGCTCGAGGAGCTCGTCCACGCCCGCGCCGGTCTTCGCCGAAACCGCCACGACCGGCGAGTCGCCGCCGAATTCCTCCGGTACGACGCCGTGCGCGAGGAGCTCCTGCTTCACCTTGTCGGGGTTGGCCTCGTGCTTGTCGATCTTGTTCATCGCCACGACGAGCGGCACCTCGGCCGCCTTGGCGTGGTTGATGGCCTCAATCGTCTGCGGCATGACGCCGTCGTCGGCCGCGACCACCAGCACCACGATGTCCGTCACCTTGGCGCCGCGTGCCCGCATGGCGGTGAACGCTTCATGGCCCGGCGTATCGAGGAAAGTGATGACGCCGCGCGAGGTCTCGACGTGGTAGGCGCCGATGTGCTGCGTGATGCCGCCTGCCTCGCCGGCGGCGACTTTCGTGCGGCGGATGTAATCCAGCAGTGAAGTCTTGCCGTGGTCGACGTGGCCCATCACCGTGACCACCGGCGGTCGCGGTTGCGAATCGGCGCCGACCGGCTCCGCGCTCTCGGCGAGGAACGCCTCCGGATCGTCGAGCTTCGCTGCCTTCGCCTTGTGGCCCATCTCCTCGACCAGGATCATCGCGGTCTCCTGATCGAGCACCTGGTTGATGGTCGCCATGGTGCCGAGCTTCATCAACGCCTTGATGACCTCGGCCGCCTTGACCGACATGCGGTGCGCGAGCTCACCCACCGTGATGGTTTCCGGCACCGCGATGTCGCGCACCACGGGCTCGGTGGGCGCGGCAAAGGTGCTCGTCTCGGCCCCGGCGGCCGGGCGGTGCCGCGTACCGCCGCGTGCATGCCAGCCGGCCACGCCACCGCCGGCATCGCCGCGCGTCTTGATGGTGCGCCGACGTGCCGAATCGTCGCGCAGCACCGTGGTCGGCTTCGCCTTCTTCGGCTTCTTGTCGACCTTGGCATCGGCGGCGGGCTTGGGCGCGTGCAGCGTGGTCGCCGGGGCGGCGGGCGCCGCCGCGCTCGCGGCCGCGGCCGCGGCTTCCGCGGCCTTCTGCTCGGCTTCCTTCTTCTCGCGCTCCTGCTTCTCGCGCAGCTCGGCCGCCTGGATCTCGGCCAGCTGCTGCTGGCGGCGCGATTCCTCCTCGCGCAGCTCGAGCTCCTTGGCGTCGACCGCGGGCGGCGCGGGCGGCGGCGGGGGCGGCGCCTCGGCGGCGACGGCGGCGGCGGTGACCTCCGCAGGGTCGCGCTTGACGAAAACGCGCTTCTTGCGCACCTCGACCTGCACGGTGCGGTACTTGCCGCTCGCGTCGGTCTTGCGGATCTCGCTCGTCTGCTTGCGCGTGAGGGTGATCTTGTTCTTGCTGTCGACGGAGCCGTGCGTCTTCCTCAGATGCTCGAGCAGGCGCGACTTGTCGCTGTCGCTGAGCGAGTCCTCGGGGGCGCGCTTGTCGACGCCCGCGGCGCGCAGCTGCTCGAGCAGCACCGAAGGCGGAACCTTCAGCTCGCTCGCGAACTGGGCAACGCTCGTCTGGGCCATCGTTACGCCGCCTCCTTCTTCTCGCCCTGGGCGAACCAGTGGGCGCGCGCGGCCAGGATCAGCTTCTTCGCCTTCTCGGCATCCATGCCGGTCATCTCGGAGAGCTCGTCCACCGCGAGATCGGCGAGATCGTCGCGCGTGCGCACGCCGCGCTCGACCAGCTTCGCGGCGAGCTGCGTGTCCATGCCGTCGAGCTTGAGGAGCTCCGGATCGACGCCTTCCATTTTTTCCTCGTTCGCGATCGCAGCGACCAGCAGCGCGTTGCGCGCGCGATTGCGCAGCTCGTTCACCGTGTCCTCGTCGAGCGACTGGATTTCCAGGAGCTCGTTGATCGGCACGTAGGCGATCTCTTCGAGGGTGGAGAAGCCCTCCTCGATCAGGATGTTGGCGACCTCCTCGTCCACGTCGAGCTTCTCCATGAAGTGCTGCTTGATGCGGCCGCTCTCCTCCTGCTGCTTCTTGGTGGATTCTTCTTCGGTCATCAAATTGATCTGCCAGCCGGTGAGTTCGGAGGCGAGCCGCACGTTCTGGCCGCTGCGGCCGATCGCCACCGCGAGGTTCTCCTCGTCGACCACCACATCCATCGCGTGCTTCTCCTCGTCCACCACGATGGAGGACACTTCCGCCGGCGCCAGCGCGCCGATCACGAACTGAGCCGGGTCGGGCGACCAAAGCACGATATCGACGCGCTCACCGGCAAGCTCCTGCGTCACCGCCTGCACGCGCGAGCCGCGCATGCCGACGCAGGTGCCGATCGGGTCGATGCGCTTGTCGTTGGTGTGCACCGCGATCTTCGCGCGGATGCCCGGGTCGCGAGCGGCCGACTTGATCTCGAGCAGTCCTTCCTCGATCTCGGGCACCTCCAGCTCGAACAGCTTCATGATGAACTGCGGCGCAGTGCGCGAAAGGATCAGCTGCGGCCCGCGCGCCTGCCGGTCGATCTTCATCACCCAGGCGCGCACGCGGTCGCCGACCCGCAGGTTCTCCTTCGGGATCATGTGCTCGCGCGGCAGCAGCGCCTCCAGGCGGCCGGACTCGATGATGGCGTTGCCGCGCTCCATGCGCTTTACCGTGCCGGTGACCAGCTCGTCGCCGCGGGCGAGGAAATCGTTGAGTATTTGCTCGCGCTCGGCGTCTCGGATGCGCTGCAGGATCACCTGCTTCGCGGTCTGCGCGCCGATGCGGCCGAACTCGACATTGGGCAGCGGCTCCTCGATGACGTCGTCGACCTTGGCGTCGGCTTTGCCTTTGTCCTGCGCTTCCTCGACCGACAACATCTGCGCAGTGTTCCACTCGGGCGTCTCGTCGGGCAGCACCTTCCAGCGCCGGAACGTCTCATAAGCGCCCGTGTTGCGGTCGACGTGCACCCGCACGTCGATGTCCTCGGTGTACTTCTTCTTCGTCGCCGAGGCGAGCGCCATCTCGAGGGCGCCGAACACGATGTCGCGCGGCACGTTCTTCTCGCGCGCCAGCACGTCGACCAGCATCACCAGTTCACGATTTCCCGCCTGCTGCACCTTAGCGACCACTTTTCCTCACAATTCGGGCACCAGGCGCGCGCGCTCGACATCGCCGAGCTCGAGCTCCACCAGCCTGCCCTCCAGTTCAATATTGACGCGGCTTCCTTCCGCGCCCCGCAGCACGCCGACGAACCGGCGCCGGCCGGTCGCATCGGGCGTGCGCATCCGCACGTCCGCCTTGTGGCCGGCGAAGCGCACGAAGTCCGCACGGCGCCGTAGCGGCCGGTCGAGCCCGGGAGAGGAAACCTCGAGGCGCTCGTAGTTGACGCCTTCGACCTCCAGCACACGCGAAAGCTGTCGGCTCACCGCCGCACAGTCCTCCACGCCGATGCCGCCCGGCTTGTCGATGAAGAGACGCAGCATCCGTCCTCCATTCGCCGCCTGCAGGTCGACGAGCTCGTACCCCATGCCGGCCACCACCGGCTCGACTACCGCTGCCAATGCCGCCATAAATCGCCGCGCCGCCGCTGAAACAAAAAATGGGCCGAAGCCCATCGTTTTCCAGCGCCATCAAAGCTTTTGAAGTTTAACAGGATTTGGTATCTCGCGCCACTGTCTCGGCCGCAGATCGCGCGGCAACTCCACCGGCCCGTAGCGCACGCGCAGCAGTCGGCTGACACGCGCGCCGACCGCCTCGAACATGCGCCGCACTTCGCGCTTGCGGCCTTCCTTGAGCATCACGCGGTACCAGCGGTTGGCGCCACCCGCCGGCCGCGGATCGGCCGCCTCGATGCGCTCGAATGCAGCGCGTCCATCCTCAAGTTGCACGCCGCGCCGCAGCCGCTCGAGCTCTGCTCTGCCCAGCGCTCCCTCGACCCGCACCGCGTATTCGCGCTCCACGCCATAGCGCGGATGCATCAGCCGGTTGGCGAGCTCCCCATCGTCGGTAAAGAGCAATAGCCCGGCGCTGTTGGCGTCGAGCCGTCCAACCGCAATCCAGCGACCGGGCGGCAGCCGGCTGAAGACAGTGGGCCGCCCCTCGGGGTCGTGCCGCGTGACGAGCTCGCCTTCAGGCTTGTTGTATATGAGGACGCGGCCGGTGGATTTCGAGGCCAGCTCGACCGGTCGCCCATCCACCGCGATGGCGTCTGCCGGTGCGGCACGATCGCCAAGCCGGGCCACCCGCCCGTTCAGCGTTACGCGGCCGGCTTCAATCCAGGATTCGATTTCGCGCCGCGAGCCGAGGCCGGCGGCGGCCAGGAGCTTCTGAAGGCGCTCAGCCTTCGGTGCCGGTGGCGGCGGTGGGCTCGGCTTCGGCCGCAGGTTCGGAGTTTGCGGGTCGCACGCCCGCTTCGGCGGTCGGGACCGGTTCGAGCTGCAAAGTCTGGGCAATCTCCTCGAGCGGCGGCAGCTCTTCGAGCGAGCGCAGGCCGAGGTCGTCGAGGAATTTGCGTGTCGTCGCGTAGAGCGCCGGGCGACCCGGCGTTTCGCGGTGGCCGACGACGTCGATCCAGCCGCGTGCCTCCAGCGTCTGGATGATCTGCGTCGAGACCGTCACGCCACGCACGTCTTCGATGTCGCCGCGCGTCACCGGCTGCCGGTAGGCGATGATGGCGAGCGTTTCCATGACCGCGCGCGAGTAGCGCGGCGGCTTTTCCGGTGCGAGGCGCTCGATATACGGATGGAAATCGGCGGCGGTCTGGAAGCGCCAGCCGCTCGCCACGTGCACCAGCTCTACTGCCCGCCCCTTCCATTCGTCGGCAAGCTCCGCAAGCAGGTTACGCAGCGTGTCGGGAGCAAGCTCGCCGTCGAAGAGCTTCTTCAGCTCGGGCAGGCCAAGGGGCTCCGGTGAGGCGAGGAGCGCAGCTTCGAGAATTCTTTTGACTTCAGCTGGACTGCGCATACGCTAATTTAACGTAAATCGGCGCGAAGCACTCGGATTGCGTGATCTCGACCAGCATCTCGCGGGCGAGCTCGAGCGTGGCAAGGAAAGTCACCACCAGCACGGCGACGCCGCGGCTCGGATCGAAAAGCTCCGAAAACTCAAGCACCCGTCGCTGGCGCAGGTGGCGCAGAATGCCGCTCATGTGCTCGCGCACCGAAAGCTCTTCGCGCGAGATGTGGTGGTGACGCGACATGCGCGCCCGGTGCAGCAGCGTGCGCCAGGCTTCCGCCAGGTCGCGTGGCTGCACCTGCGGCAGCCGCTCGGCGATGGTGCGCTCGATCCACACCGAGATGGCGATGACATCGCGCCCGGCCTGCGGCAGCTCGTCGAGCGCATGCGCCGCCTTCTTGATCTGCTCGTACTCCAGCAGCCGGCGCACGAGCTCCGCGCGCGGATCTTCTTCGGTCGGCTCGGCGCAGGGCGGCCGCGGCAGGAGCAGCCGCGACTTGATCTCCATCAGCATCGCCGCCATCACCAGGTACTCGGCAGCGAGCTCCAGGTTTTTCGCCCGCATGATGTCGACATACTCGAGATACTGGCGCGTGAGCGGCGCCATCGGAATGTCCAGGATGTTCAGATTTTCCTTGCGGATCAGGTACAAGAGGAGATCGAGCGGGCCTTCGAACGCTTCCAGCACGACTTCCAGCGCATCGGGCGGGATGTAGAGGTCGGTCGGCAGGTCGATCACCGGCTCGCCGTAGAGGCGCGCCATCATGCGTAGGCCATCCCCATCGCGTCGCGCACCTCGCGCATCGTCTCCATGGCGAGCCGCCGCGCCTTCTCGCAGCCGTCGGCGATGATGTTCTTCACGAGGGTCGGATCATCGAGATAGGCCTGCGCGCGCTCGCGAATCGGCGCGAGCTCGGCCTGGATCGCCTCGATCACCGGCTGCTTGCACTCCAGGCAGCCGATTCCTGCGGTGGTGCATCCTTTCTGGACCCATTGTTTTCGTTCTGCATCGGAATATACGAGATGCAGCGCCCAAACGGGGCATTTTTCTGGCGTCCCGGGATCGGTGCGCTTCACGCGCGCCGGATCGGTTGGCATGGTGCGTATCTTTTTCGCCACCGACTCAGGCTCTTCGCGCAGCGCGATGGTGTTGCCGTAGGACTTGGACATTTTCTGGCCGTCCAGGCCCGGCATCTTCGCCGCCTCGGTCAGCAGCGCCTCGGGCTCGACCAGGATTTTCTTGCCGCCGCCCTCGAGCCAGCCGTAGAGCCGCTCGCGGTCGCCGCGCGACAGATTCTGCTGCTCATCGAGCAGCGCCTGCGCTCGCGCGAGCGAGTCGCCATCGCCTTGCTCGAGGAACTTGGTGCGCAGCTCATTCAAGAGGCGCGACTTCTTCGTGCCCATCTTGCGCACCGCAGCCTTCGCCTTGTCCTCGTAGCCGGGCTCGCGCCCATACAGGTGGTTGAAGCGCCGCGCCAGCTCGCGCGTGAACTCGACGTGCGGCACCTGATCCTCGCCCACCGGCACGTACTTGGCGCGGTAGATCAGGATGTCGGCGGATTGCAGCAGGGGATAGCCCAGGAAACCATAAGTTGCAAGATCGCGGTCGGCGAGCTTCTCGATCTGGTCCTTGTAGGTCGGCACGCGCTCGAGCCAGCCAAGCGGCGCCATCATCGAGAGGAGCAGGTGCAGCTCGGCGTGCTCGGGCACGTGCGACTGGATGAAGAGGATCGCCTGGCTCGGGTCGACACCGGCCGCGAGCCAGTCGATCACCATCTCCCAGCCGTTCTGCTCGAGGTTCGCCGGGCGCTCATAGTCGGTGGTCAGCGCGTGCCAGTCGGCGACGAAGAAGAGGCAGGTGTATTCGGCCTGCAGGCGGATCCAGTTCTTGAGCACCCCGTGGTAGTGCCCGAGATGCAGGCTCCCCGTCGGCCGCATGCCGGAGAGCACCCGGGTTTCGTACATCTAGAGGAACACCATGGCGCGGACCAGCGCCTCGGATTCGAAAAGGAGCGGGCTCAGCACCAGGCTGAGCGCATTCGAGCCGTAGATCGGCAGGAAAAGCAGCACCAGGAGCAGCGGCACGCCCCAGGGCTCGAGCTTGGCGAAGCGCCAGGCGGCGCGCGTCGGCAGCAGGCTGGTGAGAATGCGCCCGCCGTCGAGCGGCGGGATCGGCAAGAGATTGAGCAGCATGAACACGAGGTTCACCAGCACACCCGCGGCGCTCACGCCGATCACGAAGTCGGCGATGCCATTGCCGTAATCCTTCACCGCATCGATGAGGCCGGTCGTGCCGCCAAGCTGCGTCACTTCGCGCCACGCATCCGGGCGAGCGCTCAGGCTGATGCTCGCGCGCAGCAGGAGCGCCCAGGCGAGCGCCATGGCGAGGTTTGCGAACGGTCCGGCGGCGGCGACCCAGGCCATGTGCTGGCGCGGCTTTCTCAGCGCGGAGTAATTCACCGGCACCGGCTTCGCCCAGCCGAAAAGCAACTTGCCAGCGGAAGCGACGAGAATGATGAGCGGCACGACCACCGTGCCGAGGACATCGATGTGCCGGATCGGGTTCAGGCTGATGCGTCCCTGCGCATGCGCGGTCATGTCGCCGAAATGGCGCGCGACATAGCCGTGGGCGGCTTCGTGGAGCGTGATTGCGAGCAGGACCGGGAGGGCGTAAAGGGCGAACGTTTGCGCGATCGCCTGAAGATTTAGATCCATCTTTCTTTGACGCGGGATTCTATCAGACGGCCTCCACCGCGAAGGGGTCGAGCGAGCCGCGGCCCTTGCGCAACACCACCGGCGTATCGCCGGTGAGATCGATCACCGTGCTCGGCTCGGCACCGCAGGAGCCCGAGTCGATGACGAGCTCGAGCTCGCGCTCCAAGCGGCTGCGGATCTCGCTCGGATCCGAGAGCGGCTGCGCGCTGCCCGGCAGGATGAGCGTCGACGACAGCATCGGCTCGTCGACTTCGGCAAGCAGCGCCTGCGCCACGGCATGCGCGGGGACGCGCACGCCGATCGTCTTTCGCTTCGGATGCAGCAGGCGGCGCGGCAGCGAGCGCGTCGCGCGCAGGATGAAGGTATAGCTTCCGGGCGTGACGCGCTTGATCAGCCGAAAGCGCGCGTCGTCGACGATCGCGTATGCGCCGACTTCCGAGAGATCCCTGCACATCAGCGTGAGATGATGGCGCGCATCCACAGCGCGGATATTTCTCAGCTTCTCGATTGCCCGGGTCGCCGCCTGCATGCAGCCAAGTGCGTAGCACGAGTCGGTCGGATAGGCGATGAGACCGCCGCCGCGCAGGATGTGGCCCGCGCGCCGCATCAGCCGGATCTGCGGATGGGTCGGATGTACGGAGAAGAACTGCGCCATCAGCTGCGGAGGAACTCTTCGATCAGCCGGGCCACCGCGGCAGGCTGATCATGGTGCAGCATGTGACCGGCCTGCGCTACCGTGGCGTAGCGCAGCGTCGGGAATTGCGCGCGCCGCTCGGCGTAGTCGGCGCTGTCGAGGCCAAGGCGCTTGAGTGCCGCGGTTTCGGCGCCGTCCACCCACAGCACGGGCGCGCTCACGTGCTGCCAGCAGGCACGCACCTCCTCGTAGCGGTAGAGCACCGGGTTCACGATCTTGTGCGCCGGATCACCGCGTAGCACGACGCCGCCCTTGCCATCGTCGCGTCCCCACTGGCGCGCGAGGAATTCGGCGCGTTCGGCCGTCAGCCGCGGATTGCCCGCGCGCAAGCGCTCGGCAAGCTGCGCGTAGCTCGCATAGGGCCTGAATCTCGGGCGATCGTGCAGCTCCGCGAGCCAGCGCGCGTAGCGGCGCGGTGCATCCTCGGGCTTGGTCGTCGCGAGGCCGAATCCTTCGAGGTTGACGAGCTTTGCCACGTGCTCGGGCGAGATGCCGGCGTACATGCACGCCACGTTGCCGCCGAGACTGTGCCCGACGAGGTGCACCGCCTCGCCGCAGGCGAACGCTCGCAGCAGGAAGTCCAGATCCGCGATGTAGTCCGGAAACCAGTAGCAATCGGACTTGCCCCAGTCGGTGAGGCCATAGCCACGCCAGTCCGGCGCATAGACATCCCAGCGCTCGGCGAACGCATCCACCAGGAACTGAAACGACGCCGACACATCCATCCAGCCGTGCAGCAGCACGAGCTTCGGCGCACCGGGCGCTGCCCAATGGCGCACGTGATAGCGCAGGCCGCGGATGTCGAAATAGCGGGATTCGGCCGCGCGCATCGACTTATGATATCTGCATGCCGTTCTTCTCTTTGGGCGAACGCCGCGTCGAGCTCATCGGTAGCAACCATTACATCGCGTACGACGCGACGCTGGTCGGCTCCATCACCTTGCACGCGGACGCCAACATCTGGTTCAAGGTCGTGATCCGCGCCGAGAACGACCGCATCACCATCGGCCAGGGCACGAACGTGCAGGATGCCTCGGTGCTGCACGTCGATCCGGGATACCCGATGACGCTCGGCCGCATGGTGAGCATCGGCCACAAGGTGATGCTGCACGGCTGCACCATCGGCGACGGCACGCTTATCGGCATCAACAGTGTGGTGCTGAACGGCGCGAAGATCGGCAAAGGCGTGCTGGTCGGCGCCAACACGCTGATCACCGAGGGCAAGGAGATTCCGGACGGCGTGCTGGTGCTGGGCTCGCCCGGCAAGGTGGTGCGCGAGCTCAAGCCCGAGGAGCGCGACAACCTGCTTGGCATCGCGCGCGGCTACGTGGCGCGCGCGCATCTCTATCGGGAAGAGCTGCGCCCGACGCCGCAGTCGCGCGCGCGGCGTGTCAGCGGCGCTACTTAGGCGCCATGCGGATCGCGCCGTCGAGGCGGATGGTCTCGGCGTTCAGCATCTCGACCTCGACGATCGCCTTCACGAGCTGCGCATACTCGGCCGGCCGGCCGAGGCGCGAGGGAAACGGCACCTGTCTTCCGAGCGACTCCTGCGCCTCCTTCGGCAGTCCCATCAGCATCGGCGTCTCGAAGATGCCCGGCGCGATGGTGCACACGCGAATGCCGTTGCGCGAGAGATCGCGCGCAATCGGCAGCGTCATGCCGACCACGCCGCCCTTGGACGCCGAATAGGCGGCCTGGCCGATCTGGCCGTCAAACGCGGCCACCGAGGCGGTGTTGACGATGACGCCGCGCTCGCCCGCGGCATTCGGCACGGCCTTCGCCATCGCATCGGCCGCCAGCCGAATCATGTTGAACGTGCCGAGCAGGTTCACCTTCAGCACGCGCTCGAAGCGCCCGAGGTCATGCGGCGCTTCCTTGCCGAGCGTGCGCTCGGCAATCGCGATGCCCGCGCAGTTCACCAGCACCTGCACGCCGCCATACTCCTTGAGCGCGAGCGCCACCGCGGCTTTGCCGTCGGCCTCGGAGGCCACATCGGTCTTGGCGAAGCGGCCGCCGAGCTCGCGGGCGAGCTTCTCACCCGCTTCCACCTGCATGTCGGCGATGACGACTTTGGCGCCGTTCTCGGCCGCCATGCGCGCGGTCGCCGCACCGAGCCCTGATGCGCCACCGGTGACGAGGAACACGCTGTTCTTGATCTGCATCGGCTGCTCCTGGGGGAATAAGTAAATGCCGGAAAAAATTCGCCGATAATTCTAACCTCATGCAGCTTGGCTTCGGCATCACGTTCCCGGATCTGTATGGGCGCGACGGCCTCATCAAAGTCGATGCGGCGTTCCTCGCGTTCCTCGGCGAAGCCGACCGCGCGCTGGCGGATCGGCTGAGCGCCGCTCGCGCCGATCCGCCGTCGGGATCGCCGGAGTCACAGCTCCTCATCGCACTCGCGCCGCATGTCGAGGATTTCATCGCCAAGCTGTTTGGCATCGAGCGCGAGGCGCGCGCCTTGGCAGAGCGCCACAACGAGCTCGCGCCGCTCTATTCAGTGAAGCGGCAGTTCGTACAACGCCGCGCTCTCCACAAGGTCAAGCCCGCCGATGTCGCGAGCTTCGATGCGCAGGCGGCCGCCCGGCAGCTCTTCGGCGGCGATTTCACCGAGCTCGACTTCGCGCGCCACGTGACCGCATGGCTCGCGAACGAAGCTGAGCATGCGCGCGAACTCGAGCTCGCCGCGCGCTACGCGAACTGGGCCACCACGACGCCCGCGGGCAAAGCGAAGCACGCGGCGGGCGTGCTGTTCAAGGCGCCGCAAAAACTCGATTACCTGCGGCTCGTGCCGGTGCACACCGATACGAGCCGCGGCTTCGCGGCACACCGGCTCGAGCACCTGCGCCATCGCGAAGGCTTCGCGCTGACCGATGCGGGCACCGATCTCACCGGCGCGCTCGATGAGGCGAACTACTGCATCTGGTGCCACGAGCAGGGCAAGGACTCCTGCTCCAAGGGACTGAAGGAGAAGACGCCGGCAAGAATCGAAGGCGCGGAGAGCCCCGCGCAAGAGGCAGGCTTTCGCAACAGCGTGTTTGGCGTGCCGCTCGCCGGCTGCCCGTTGGAAGAGAAGATTTCCGAATTCCACATGGTGAAGGCGCGCGGCGAGCCGCTCGCGGCGCTCGGCATCATCGCGGTCGATAACCCGATGATGGCGGCCACCGGGCATCGCATCTGCAACGACTGCATGAAGTCCTGCATCTATCAGAAGCAGGACCCGGTCGACATCCCGCAAGCCGAGACGCGCACGCTCAAGGATGTGCTCGAGCTGCCTTGGGGCTTCGAGATCTACTCGCTCTTCACGCGCTGGAACCCGTTCGACGTGCGTCGCCCCTACCCGAAGCCGGCGAGCGGCCGGCGCGTGCTGATCGTCGGTCTCGGCCCGGCCGGTTTCACGCTCGCGCACCATCTGATGAACGACGGCCATACCGTCGTCGGTATCGACGGTCTGAAGATCGAGCCGCTCGACCCGGCAATCTCGGGCGTCGATGCGCACGGCCGGCAGGTGCCGTTTCGTCCGATTCGTGACGCGGCGCAGCTGCGCGAGTCGCTCGACCAGCGCGTGATGGCCGGCTTCGGCGGCGTCGCCGAGTACGGCATCACGGTGCGCTGGGACAAGAACTTCCTCAAGCTGATCCGGCTGCTGCTCGAGCGCCGGCGCCAGTTCGCCATGTTCGGCGGCGTGCGCTTCGGCGGCACGCTGACGATCGACGAAGCGTTTGCCGACGGCTTCGACCACATCGCGCTGTGCGCCGGTGCGGGACGCCCGACGGTGCTCGACATCCCGAATGGCCTCGCGCGCGGCGTGCGCGCCGCCTCCGACTTCCTGATGGCGCTGCAGCTCACCGGCGCGGCGAAGCGCGAATCGATTGCCAACCTGCAGATCCGCTTGCCGATCGTGGTGATTGGCGGCGGGCTGACCGCAATCGATGCGGCCACCGAATCGCTCGCCTACTACGCCGTGCAGGTCGAGAAGTTCCTCGCGCGCTACGAGACGCTCGGCGCCGAGCCGGCCTGGAATGCCGAGGAGCGCGGCATCGCGCAGGAGTTCATCGCGCATGCGCGCGCATTGCGCGCCGCGCGTCCGCAGGAGCGCCAGGCGCTGCTCAAGTCATGGGGCGGCGTGACCATCGCCTACCGGCGCCGGCTGATCGACAGTCCTTCCTATACGCTCAACCATGAAGAGGTGGAGAAGGCGCTCGAGGAAGGCGTGCTCTTCGCCGAAGGGCTCTCGCCGAGCCGCATCGACGTCGATCAATACGGGCACGCGCGCGCCGTGGTGTTCGCCGCCGACGGCAAAGAGATCGAGCTTCCTGCGCGCTCCGTGCTGATCGCGGCCGGCACGCAACCCAACACGGTGCTTGCGCGCGAGGAAGGCGTAAGCCTCGAGCTCGACGGCAAATACTTTCTCGCTACCGATGAGAGCGGCGCGCCGGTGCGACCGCAGCGCCACACGGCCAAGCCCAGGCGGCCCGAGGTGCTGCTGCATCGTTATGCGGATGGCCGCTTCATGAGCTTCTTCGGCGACTTGCACCCGTCCTATTTCGGCAATGTCGTGAAAGCGATGGGCAGCGCCAAGCAGGGTTACCC
>DASREB010000025.1:0-7240 GCA_035652275.1 Burkholderiales bacterium | reverse complement strand
GCCGGGTTGAACTTCACCCCGCCGCGATTGATGATGTCCTTGCAGCGGCCGGTGATCGCGTAGTAGCCATTGCGCTCGATCGCGAGATCGCCGGTGCGGAACCAGCCGTCGTCGGTGAACGCGGCGCGCGTGGCGTCGTCGTTCTTGTAATAGCCGGAGAAGGCGAGCGGCCCGCGCACCTGCAGCTCGCCGTCGGCGGCGACGCGCAACTCGGTGCCCGGGCTCGGGCGCCCGGCGGTGCTCGCCGAGAGCTCGTGCGGATCGCCGGGGCGCGTGTAGAGCCCGGCCTGCAGCTCGGTCATGCCCCAGAGCTGCGTCACCGCGCAGTGCGGCAGCTTTGCCGCGAGCTCGCGCATCAGCGCCGGCGGCGCGATCGAGCCGGAGACGATCGCGAGCTCGAGCGAGGACCAGTCGTGCCTGTCGAAGAGGCCGGCATTGCGGCACGCCGCCATGTGCGCGGGTCCCGCCCACAGCGCGGTGGGCCGTTCCCGCTCGATGGTCTGCGCGAGCTCGTCGGGCTTGTATGCCGGCAAGAGCACCGTGCAGGCGCCGACCGCCCAGGCGCAGTGCAGCGAGTAAAGGCCGTACAGATGGGAGAGCGGCGCGGCGCAAAGTATTTTTGACTGGTCATTCAAGCGGTGTTCGCGCGAGCCCATGCGGCTGTTGCCGAGCAGCGTGCGATACGGATGCGGCACCGCCTTGGGCGAAGCCGTGGTGCCCGACGTGTAGAGGAGCAGGAACGCATCGCGCGCATCGGGAGCCGGATGCGCGGCGGGGAGCGGCGAGGCGGCTTCGAGTTCGGTGAAGGGATACGCGGCGGTGAAAAAGAGCTTCGCCCCGCTGTGCGCGAGGATCGCCTCGATCTCGGCGCCGCGATAAGGCATGTGCACGGTGCACATGACGGCGCCGAGCCGCGCGGCCGCCAGATGCACCAGCAGAAATTCGAGCGTGTTCGCAAGCTGCGCGGCGACGACGTCGCCCGCCTCGAGCCCGCTGTATTTCAGGCCTTGCGCGACGTGCAGCACGCGATCGTGCAGCTCGCGCCAGGTGAGCCGGCCGGCGGGCGAGACCACGGCCGGCGCGGCCGGGCGCTCGGCGGCGTGCCGCGCGAGCCAGTGCCAGAGCGTGTCGTCGTCGCGCCAGAAGCCGCGCGCGAGGTAGGCGCGCTCATCGGTTTGACTGTAGCGGGGGCGCTGCATCGGCGCCTATATTAGACAAATGGACGAAGGCCTGATCCTGGCCCGCGCACAGTTCGGGCTGAACATCGGCTTCCACATCCTCTTTCCAACGATCACCATCGGGCTCGCCTGGATCCTGGTCTGGTTCCGCGTGCGCTACGAGATGACGCAGGGCGAAGAGTGGCTGCGGGCATACAAGCTCTGGGTGCGGATCTTCGCGCTCACCTTCGCCATGGGCGTCGTGACCGGCGTGGTGATGAGCTTCCAGTTCGGCACCAACTGGCCCGGCTACATGAACCATGTCGGCAACATCGCCGGGCCGCTGCTCGCCTACGAGGTACTCACGGCGTTTTTCCTGGAGGCGACCTTCCTCGGCATCATGCTCTTCGGCATGGAGCGCGTGTCGGGTCGCGTGCATGTCGCTGCCAGCATCATCGTCGCGCTCGGCACGATGCTCTCGGCGTTCTGGATCCTGGCGCTCAATTCGTGGATGCAGACACCCGCCGGGCACGTCAATTCGCCGAACGGCATCGTCGCCGCGAGCTGGTGGGCGGTGATCTTCAACCCATCCTTTCCGTATCGCCTTGCGCACATGCTGCTCGCCTCGGGCATCACCGCATCGTTCCTCGTCGCCGGGCTCTCGGCGTGGCGCCTGCTCGCCGCGCCGGCCGACGCCGCCGCGCACGACACGCTGCGCTTCGGCGCGCGCCTCGCCGCGGTGCTCGTGCCGCTACAGATCCTGGTGGGCGACATGCATGGCCTGAACACGCTCGAGCACCAGCCGGCCAAGATCGCGGCGCTCGAAGCGATCTGGCATACCGAGCGCGGCGTCGCGCTCACGCTGGTCGGCATACCGAACGAGGAGCAGCGCCGCACCGACTACGCGCTCATGCTGCCGAAGGCGGGCTCCCTGATCCTCGCGCACGACGCGAATGCCGAAATCAGGGGGCTCGACGAGTTCAAGGACCATCCGCCGGTCGCGCCGGTATTCTTCGCCTTCCGCGCGATGGTCGGCATGGGCGTCCTGATGCTGCTCGTCGCGTGGGGAAGCCAGTACTGGCTGCGTCGGAAAATAAGCGCGCCGCCGCGCTGGCTGCTCTGGGTCTTCTCCGGCTTCACCTTCGCCGGCTGGGTGGCGACGCTCGCCGGCTGGCTCGTCACTGAGATCGGGCGGCAGCCGTGGCTCGTCACCGGCATCCTGCGCACCGCCGATGCCGTCGGGCCCGCGGGCGGCGCCAAGCTCGGTGCCAGCCTCACTGCTTATGTCGTCACGTACGCGGCGCTGCTCCTTGCGTACATGGTGACGCTCACGCACATGGCGCGCAATTCGGGGTCAGGCACCGATTTCCGCGCGAAATCGGTGCCTGACCCCAATTTCCAGAGGCGCTGATGGACCTGGTGCTCGTCTTCACGGCGCTGATGGCGTTCTCGATCCTGGCGTACGTGCTGCTCGACGGCTACGACCTCGGCGTGGGCATGCTGATGCCGGCGGCGGAGCGCGAGGAGCAGGACCTGATGGTCGGCACGATCGCGCCGTACTGGGACGCGAACGAGACCTGGCTCGTGCTCGGCATCGGGCTCCTGCTGGTCGCGTTCCCGCGCGCGCACGGCGAGATCCTCGGCGCGCTCTATCTGCCGGTCGCGGCAATGCTCGTCGGGCTGATGCTGCGCGGCGTCGCCTTCGAGCTGCGCGTGAAAGCCGAAGGCTGGCACCGCGAGCTCTGGAACTGGCTCTTCTGGGCGGGCTCGACGCTCGCGAGCTTCGCGCAGGGGCTGATGCTCGGGCGCTACGTCACCGGCTTCGCGCCGGGCGCCGGCTACTGGCTCTTCGCCATCGTGGTCGGCGCGAGCCTCTGCGGCGGCTACGTGCTGCTCGGCGCCACCTGGCTCGTGCTGCGTACGCGCGGCGACATCCAGAAGAAGGCGATCGCCTGGGGCAAGTGGGGCCTCCTCTGGGTGGCGCTCGGCGTCGCGCTCGTCAGCCTCGCCACGCCGCTCGCGAGCGAGACGGTGCGCAGCCGCTGGTTCGATTTCCCGCGCACCGCGGGCCTGATGGCGCTGCCGGCGGCGAGCATCGCGATCGGCCTCTGGGTCTGGTACACGCTCGGCAAATCGGACAGCAAGCCCTTCGCGGGCGCGGTGGCGATCTTCGTGCTCGCATTCATCGGCCTCGCCTACAGCCTGTTCCCGTACGTCATCATCGACCGGCTCACCCTCTGGGAGGCCGCGGCCGACGAGAGCGCGCTGCGCTTCCTCGGCGCCGGAGTGCTGATCGTGTTCCCGCTGCTCATCGGCTATACGGCGTACGCGTATTACATCTTCCGCGGCAAGGTGACCCGCGGCATGTACGAGCACTGATCAAATGTTCGTCGTTCGCGCGCAAGCGGCGGCGACGCAGCTTGAAAAGAAAAGGGCCCGCGCTGCGGGCCCTTTTCTGCAATAGCGCGGTATCGGCTACGCGGGACGCGGAATCGGCACGAAGAACGATTCACGCACGACGTCCTTGCCGGCGATCAGTTCCTCGGCCTCGCGGCGTTCTTCGTCGAAGACGACGGCGGCCAGCTTCTGCAGCGTCTCGCGTGCTTCATCGAGCGTGCGCCCGTGGGAATTCACGCCGGGCAGCTCTTCGATAAACCCGATGTAGCCGTGGTTCGACTTAAGGTAAACCGCGGTAAACGCGAGGCGTCCTTGTTCCATTCGTTCCTCCTGGGATTACGAACGGACAGGTTACGCGATCCAGCTTACAAAAGTATTTCGTCGAGTGATTTTTTTTCGACGAAGTGAGATTTCAAAATCGCTGTGGTCATTCACACGACAAAATTTTTGCGTCGCGACATTTGCGCT
This sequence comes from Burkholderiales bacterium, assembly GCA_035652275.1. Taxonomy (GTDB): domain Bacteria; phylum Pseudomonadota; class Gammaproteobacteria; order Burkholderiales; family SG8-39; genus SCGC-AG-212-J23. The sequence continues at coordinate 3,218 of DASREB010000025.1, read as the reverse complement.
GCGCAAATTGCTGCACTGCCGTTATCGCTCGAGCAGATTTTTTTTGTCTTTCCGCTTGGCCCATTCATCGGCATCCGCAGGCGCGGGCTTTCTCTCGATGATCGGCTTCCACCCTTGCGCGAGCTCCTTGTTGAGCGCGATAAATTCCTTCTGCGAATCGGGCACGTCGTCCTCGGCGAAGATCGCCTCGACCGGACATTCCGGCACGCACAGCGTGCAGTCGATGCATTCGTCGGGATCGATCACCAGCATGTTCGGCCCTTCGCGAAAGCAGTCGACCGGGCAGACGTCGACGCAGTCGGTGTACTTGCACTTGATGCAGCTTTCCGTGACGACGTAAGTCATTGCGGATCAAGAGTTTATCACCGCGGGTGGGCCAAGCCTCATAATAGACGCCCCACGTACTCGCAATATCCCCAACGGAGAATCATGAGCAGTTCAACGATGAACAGTACCGAAATACGCCACGTCACCGACGACACCTTCGAGCCCGAGGTGCTGCAGTCGGAGACGCCGGTGCTGGTCGACTACTGGGCCGAGTGGTGCGGACCCTGCAAGTCGATCGCGCCGATCCTCGAGGAGGTGGCGAAGGAGTACGAAGGCCGCCTCAAGATCGCCAAGATCAACGTCGACGAGAACCAGAGCACACCGGCCAAATTTGGCATTCGGGGCATCCCGACACTGATGCTCTTCAAGAACGGCAACGTCGAGGCCACCCGCGTCGGCGCGCTCTCCAAGTCCCAGCTCACCGCTTTTCTTGACAGCAATATTTAAACGCCTTACTCTGTTTTGAGAGCCGCGCCGGAGGTCCGGCGCGGCAGCAACAACCGAGCGCCGAAGAAATCCTGAGGCGCAAATCCCGAGAATGAGCAGGCCCCAGGCAGTCCAGCCGGAAGCACCGCGTTCATCGCAACAACGCCAGGAGGCGCAGGCGGCACCGACGCCGACCCCCCCGGGCGCGCTGCCGATCCCGACGCACCTCTCCGAGCTCAAATCCCATCACGTCACGCAGCTCGTCGAGATGGCCGTCTCGAACGGCATCGAGAACGCGAGCCGCATGCGCAAGCAGGACCTGATCTTCGCCCTGCTGAAAAACCAGGCGAAGAAGGGCGAGTCGATCTACGGCGACGGCACCCTCGAAGTGCTGCCCGACGGCTTCGGCTTCCTGCGCTCGCCCGAGACCTCGTACCTGGCGTCCACCGACGACATTTACGTCTCGCCCTCCCAGATCCGCCGCTTCAATCTCCACACCGGGGATTCGATCGAGGGCGAGATCCGCACGCCGAAGGACGGCGAGCGCTACTTCGCCCTCGTCAAGGTCGACAAGGTCAACGGCGAGACCCCCGAGGCCGCCAAGAACAAGATCCTTTTTGAAAACCTCACGCCGCTCCATCCCGACGAGCAGTTCAAGCTCGAGCGCGATATCAAGGCGGAAGAGAACATTACCGGGCGCGTGCTCGACATCGTCGCGCCGATCGGCAAAGGCCAGCGCGGGCTGATCGTCAGCCCGCCGAAGGCCGGCAAGACCGTGATGCTGCAGCACATCGCGCACGCGCTGGTGGCCAACCATCCGGACGTGACGCTGATCGTGCTCTTGATCGACGAGCGGCCGGAGGAAGTCACCGAAATGTCGCGCACCGTGCGCGGCGAAGTGGTCGCCTCCACCTTCGACGAGCCGGCCTCGCGCCACGTGCAGGTGGCCGAGATGGTCATCGAGAAAGCGAAGCGCCTGGTCGAGCACAAGAAAGACGTGGTGATCCTGCTCGACTCGATCACCCGCCTCGCGCGCGCCTACAACACCGTGGTGCCGGCCTCCGGCAAGGTGTTGACCGGCGGTGTCGACGCCAACGCGCTGCAAAAGCCCAAGCGCTTCTTCGGCGCAGCGCGCAATATCGAAGAGGGCGGCTCGCTCACCATCATCGCCACCGCGCTGATCGACACCGGCAGCCGGATGGACGACGTGATCTACGAGGAGTTCAAGGGCACCGGCAATCTCGAGGTGCACCTTGACCGGCGCATGCACGAGAAGCGCATCTACCCGGCGATCAACGTCAACCGCTCGGGCACGCGCCGCGAGGAGCTCTTGATCGACCAGCCGGTGCTGCAGAAGATCTGGGTGCTGCGAAAGCTGCTCTTCCCGATGGACGAGCTCGAAGCGGCCGAATTCCTGATCGACAAGCTGCGGGCCACCAAGTCGAACGCCGAGTTCTTCGACTCGATGCGCCGCGGCTAGGTCTTGAAGTCGTCCCCGCCAAAGCGCGGGCCCCGGGGTTTTATTCTGTATAATCCGCGCCTTCGCGAAAAGGCGCAGCCATGAAGCCAGGCATCCACCCCGAATACCGGCCGGTGATTTTCCTCGACACGAGCACCAATCACGGCTTTCTCACGCGCTCCGCGATCGATACGAAGGGCCGCGACACCATGAAGTGGGAAGACGGCCGCGAGTACCCGGTCGTGAAGGTCGAGGTCTCCTCCGAGTCGCACTCGTATTACACCGGCAAGCAGAAGATCGTCGATACTGCCGGCCGCGTCGAGAAGTTCAAGCGCCGCTACACCAAGAAAGCTAAGTAACTCCCGGGGCCGATGCCGCCCCGGATCACGCTCCCGCCGTCACGAGCCGCACTCGCGGTTATCGCGGCGCTGTTCATCCTGCCGGGCCTCGCCGGCCATGATCTGTGGAAGACGCAGGACGCGATCGGCCTTGGCATCGTGCACGCCATGGCGGTGAGCGGCGATCTCATCGTGCCGCGCATCGCCGGCGAGCACTGGCTTTACGACCAGCCGCTGTACCACTGGGTGGCGCTCGCCTTCGGCAAGCTGCTCGGTTCCTTCATCGAGTTCCACGCGGCGGCGCGCCTCGCAAGCGGCCTCTTCGCCGGCGCGGCGTTCATGCTGATCTACCGCGCCGCGCGGCGCTGGAGCGACCCCGACGTCAGCCGCACCACTGCGTGCGGCGCATTCCTCGTGCTGCTCGGCTGCATCGGACTTCTGGTGCACGCGCACGAGGCGCTGCCGGAGCTCGCCTCGCTCGCCGCGATGTGCGGCGCGCTGATGGTGCTGCCACTCGCCGCGCGCGCGCCGGCCGGCGCGGGTGCGCTGTTCGGGCTCGCGCTCGGCCTCGCGTTCCTCGCCGCCGGCTGGATGGCACCGGTCGCGCTCGCGCTCGCCGTGTTCCTCGCGCATCTTGTCTGTGCGCAATGGCGCACGCGGCGCGCGCC
>DASREB010000024.1:0-14484 GCA_035652275.1 Burkholderiales bacterium | reverse complement strand
CGCGGGTCTATCGCGCAAATCCACGATCGGCAAAATTACCGGCCGGCCCGCCGGCGAGCGTCTCGCCGGCAGCGTCGCCATGGCGCTCATCGCCGCGCAGCGCGGCGCGACTATACTGCGCGTGCACGACGTGAAGGAGACACGCGACGCGATCGCGATCTGGCAGGCACTCATTGGTATTTAAGGCGGCGGCATGACGCGCAAGCATTTCGGCACCGACGGGGTCCGCGGTACGGTGGGCGAGAGCCCGATGACCCCGGATTTCGTGCTGCGCCTGGGCTACGCCGCGGGCAAGGTGCTTTCCGGGCAGAGCAAGAACCCCGCGGTGCTGATCGGCAAGGACACGCGCATTTCGGGCTACATGATCGAGTCTTCGCTCGAAGCCGGATTTTCCGCGGCGGGCGTCGACGTGCACATGTGCGGTCCGGTACCGACGCCGGCGGTCGCGTATCTCACGCGCGCGCTGCGCCTCTCCGCGGGCGTGGTGATCAGCGCTTCGCACAATCCCTATCCCGACAACGGCATCAAGTTCTTCTCGGGCGACGGCTTCAAGCTGCCCGACGGCACCGAGGCCGCCATCGAAGCCGAGATGGAGAAGCCGATGCGCTGCAATCAGGCGGCAGAGCTCGGCAAGGTCTGGCGCCGCGAGGACGCCGGCGGGCGCTACATCGAGTTCTGCAAATCGACGTTCCCGAATGAGCTCGACCTGAAAGGCTTGAAGATCGTCGTCGACGGCGCGCATGGCGCGGCCTACAACATCGTGCCGCATGTGTTCCACGAGCTCGGCGCCGAGGTGGTGGCGATCGGCGTCAAGCCCGATGGCCTCAACATCAACGACGACGTGGGCGCCACCAAGCCCGGTGCGCTGCAGCGTGCCGTGGCCGAGCACGGCGCCGATCTCGGCATCGCGCTCGACGGCGATGGCGATCGCGTGGCGATGGTCGACGCGCGCGGCGAGGCCTACGACGGCGACCAGCTGATGTTCGTCATCGCGCGCGGCCGCGCCGGCAAGGGCGCGCTGAAAGGCGTGGCGGGAACGCTGATGACCAACCTGGCGTTCGAAAAGGCGATGGCGCGCCTCGGCGTGGCGTTCGGCCGCGCGCGCGTCGGAGACCGCTACGTGCTCGAGCTGATGCGCGAGAAGGGCTGGGAGGTGGGCGGCGAGAACTCCGGCCATATCATCTGCCTCGACAAGCACACCACCGGCGACGGCATCGTGTCCGCGCTGCAGGTGCTGCAGGCGATGCGCGAATCGGGCCGCACGCTCGCCGAGCTCACCGCCGAGCTCGTCATGTATCCCCAGGTGCTCGTCAACGTCGCCGTACCCAAGGGTTTCGACTGGAAGAAACACGCGGCCATCAAGAGCGCCCAGGCCGACGCCGAGCGCTCGCTCAACGGCCGCGGCCGCGTGCTGCTGCGGCCCTCCGGCACCGAGCCCGTGCTGCGCGTGATGGTCGAGGGCGAACCGCGCGAGGCGATCGAATCGGCGGCGCAGTCGATCGCCGCCGCCGTCAAGAGCGCCGCGCGCGCCTAGGCCGGGACGACGCGGCGTCCGCGCAGCCCGTCGAGGCTCCAGGCCCCCGGCCCGGCGACCGCGAAGAACAGGAACAGGAAGCAGTAGAGCACGGCGAGCTCGCCGCGATTCAGCATCGGCACCAGCACAAAGCCCTGGCCGGCATGGCCGATGAAGTAGGCGAAGGCCATCTCGCCCGACATGATGAAGGCGGCCGGCCGCGTGAAGAGCCCGAGCAGCAAGAGCACGCTGCCCACCAGCTCGATGATGCCGGCGAGGCCCATCAGCGAGAAAACCTGCAGGTTGTCGAACGCGCCGACGTGCGGCGTGCCGAGAAGCTTCGCCGTGCCGTGCGTGATGAAAAGATACGCAGTGACGATGCGCAGCAACGCCTGCACGCGCGGAGTCCATGTGCTGTAGAACGCTTCATTCAGGGCCATCAAGAGCCTCCTGGCAGAGAATAGGCGCTCGAGATTGTGCGCTCATCGCGCCGGGCGCGCTTAGGGTTCACGCCGATGCCGGGATGTGGGTAGGCTCACGGCATGGCGGGTGAGAGCAGGCAAGCCGTGCTGGCGGCCGTCGCCGGCAACCTCGCGATCGCGGCGACCCAGGGGAGCTATCCGCGGATACGCCGCATTTATCTCGATTCAGCCGCGATCGAGGATTGAGCGATGCCGTTTCAATGCCGCACCAGCGGCCGAATCGCGGTCTCCGGTTGCAGCGTGACGTGATCGATGCCGAAGCGCTCGTGCAGCCGCTGCTGCAGCTCGACCAGCGTGCGTTCCCATTGCCCCAGGCTGCGCACCACGACGTGGGCCGAAAGCGCGGTGCGGCTGCCGGAGAGCGTCCACACGTGCAGGTCGTGCACCGAGATCACGCCGTCCACGCGCGCCATTTCGCCGCCGATCGTCTCCACCGAGAGGCCGAGCGGCACGCCTTCCATCAGGGCATGCAGGCTCTCGCGCAGGAGCCGCATGCTGGAAAACGCGATCAGCGCGCAGATCACGAGCGAAGCGAGCGGATCGATGCGCGTCCAGCCGGTCAGGGCCACCAGCGCGCCGGCCGCCAGGGCCGCCACCGAGCCGAGCACGTCGCCCAGCACATGCAGCCGCGCGGCGCGCGCGTTCATGTCGTGCGCATGCGGCGAGAGCCGCTGCAATACGAAGAGATTGAGCGCCAGGCCGGCGGCGGCAATGGCGGCGGCAATCAGGCCCTGTACCGGCGCCGGTTCGCGCAATCGCACCACGGCTTCGTAGGCGAGCGCGACGATGATGACGAGCATCGCGCCGGCGTTGAGAAGCGCCGCCACCACCTCGGCGCGGCCGAGGCCGTACGAATGGCGCGATGACGGCGGCCGGCGCGCCATCCACGCGGCCGTCGCGCTTAGGCCGAGCGCGGCGCCATCGGTGAGCATGTGGCCGGCATCGGAAAGGAGCGCGAGCGAGCCGGTCCACCAGCCGCCCGCCGCTTCGATGACGCCGTAGGCGATCGTCGCGAGCGCGGCGATGGCGAGCGGTGCGCCGACGCGCGGCTCGTGATGATGGTGATGATGCTCGTGGTGCTGGTGGTGCTCGTGGGACTCCGGACGCATGTCCGGAGATTGTAGAGAGGAGCTGCCCAAGGGGCTTGCCGACCCCGGCGAGCTATGGCGCTCGCTCGGCGATCGGGCAATCCCTCGTGCGGTTCTGACTATAACCTGAATTCGATGACCACTTGCAGACAAGGCTTAGCTCCCGAGGACTAATCACCATAGTGCGATGCGGTAAAATTCACGCGCATGGCACGCACCCGGCTGGTTGCCGGCAATTGGAAGATGCACGGCAGCCGGGAGTCGATCAGCGGTTTGCTCGATGCCATCACCGCCGGTGCGCACAGTGCGGGCGTCGAATGCGCTGTGTGCCCCCCGTATCCGTATCTGCCCCAAGTGGCCGAGCGCTTAAGCGGTACACCGATCGCATGGGGCGCGCAGAACGTGAGCGAGTACGCGCAGGGTGCCTACACCGGTGAAGTAGCGGCGGCGATGCTCGCCGAGTTGGGCTGTCGCTACGCGATCGTCGGGCACTCGGAACGCCGGCAGCTCTACGGCGAGACGGATGCGCAGGTCGCGGCGAAATTCGCGGCCGCGCGCAAGGCCGGCCTTACGCCGATCCTGTGCGTCGGCGAGACGCTCGCCGAGCGCGACGCCGGCCGCACCACCGAGGTGGTGGCGCGTCAATTGGGCGTGGTGCAGTTTGCCGGCGGCGTGCTGGCCTATGAACCGGTGTGGGCGATCGGCACCGGACGCAACGCCACGCCGGAACAGGCGCAGGAGGTGCACGCTTTCCTGCGCGGACGATTGCCGGCGCAGTTGCGCGATGCAACGCCGATTCTGTACGGAGGCAGCGTGAAGCCGCAGAACGCTGCCGCGATTTTCGCGATGCCGGACGTCGACGGCGGCCTGATCGGCGGCGCATCGCTCGTGGCGGCGGATTTTTTGGCGATCCTGCGCGCGGCCGCAGGCGCAAAGAGGTGAATGAAGAATGCTGACTACCGTCTTAATCGTGCTTCACGTACTGGTCGCGCTCTCGATCATCGGGCTCGTGCTGCTTCAGCACGGCAAAGGCGCCGACATGGGCTCGGGCTTCGGCGGCGGCGCCTCCGGCAGTCTCTTTGGCGCCACCGGCTCGGCGAATTTCCTGTCGCGCACCACCGCAGTCCTCGCGGCGGTCTTTTTCCTGCTGAGCCTCGCGCTCGCTTACACCGCGACGCGCAAGCCCGCCGACGAGGGCGGCGGCGTCATCGATGTGATCCGCCAGCAGCAACAGCAGGTGCCTGCGCCCTCGCAGAAGCCGGCCGCCGACGTGCCGAAGCCGCCGGCGCAACCGCAAGACGCGCCGGGCGCTCAACAGCCGAGCGACAAACAGGTACCGCAGTGATTTTTAGAGGATAATTGCACCCCCGTGCCCACGTGGTGAAATTGGTAGACACGCTAGCTTGAGGGGCTAGTGGCCTAAAAAGCCGTAGCAGTTCGAGTCTGCTCGTGGGCACCACAAGCCATGCTCGCTGAGTACTTTCCGATTCTGCTTTTTCTGCTGGTCGGCATCGCCATTGGTGTCGCGTTGCCGCTCGCCGGGAGACTTCTCGGCCCCCATCACCCGGATCCCGAGAAGCTCTCACCCTACGAATGCGGCTTCGAGGCGTTCGAGGACGCGCGCATGAAGTTCGACGTGCGCTACTACCTCGTCGCGATCCTCTTCATCCTGTTCGATCTGGAAATCGCTTTTCTTTTTCCGTGGGCCACGGTGATCAACGACATCGGCCTCGCGGGATTCCTCTCGATGATGCTGTTCCTCGCGATTTTGACGGTCGGCTTCATCTACGAGTGGATGAAAGGCGCATTGGAATGGGAATAGAAGGCGTACTGCAACAGGGATTTGCCACCACCACGCTCGACAAGGTCATCAACTGGACGCGCACCGGCTCGCTCTGGCCGATGACCTTCGGCCTTGCGTGCTGCGCGGTGGAGATGATGCATGCCGGCGCGGCGCGCTATGACCTCGACCGCTTTGGCGTGGTGTTCCGTCCGAGCCCGCGGCAGTCGGACGTCATGATCGTCGCCGGCACGCTGTGCAACAAGATGGCGCCGGCGCTGCGCAAGGTGTACGACCAGATGGCCGAGCCGCGCTGGGTGATCTCGATGGGCTCGTGCGCGAACGGCGGCGGCTATTACCACTACTCGTACTCCGTCGTGCGCGGCTGCGACCGCATCGTTCCGGTCGACATCTACGTCCCCGGCTGCCCGCCAACGGCGGAGGCGCTGCTCTACGGGATCGTGCAGCTGCAGAACAAGATCAGGCGCACCAACACGATCGCTCGATGAACCCGAGCGTGAAGGCAACCCTCGCGAGATGACCCCGCGGCTGCAGAAACTGCATGGTGCGCTGGTGCAGGCCGGCTTTCAGCCGCTCGAGCGGCTGAACGAGCTGACGCTCGAAGTGCCCGCCGCCGATTACCTTGGCATCGCGACACGCCTGCGCGATGAGTTTGCGTTCGAGCAGATGATCGATCTCTGCGGCGTGGACTACTCCGCCTATGGCGACCGCCCGCGCGAAGGCGCGCGCTTCGCCGCGGTAGTGCATCTCCTGTCGGTCAGCCGGAACGTGCGGCTGCGGCTGCGTGCCTTCTGCCCGGACAACGAATTCCCGGCGCTCGCGTCGCTGGTCGAGGTCTGGCCTGCGGTCAACTGGTATGAGCGCGAGGCGTTCGACCTCTTCGGCATCGTCTTCGAGGGGCACCCGGACCTGCGCCGCATCCTCACCGACTATGGCTTCATCGGCCACCCGTTCCGCAAGGACTTCCCGTTGTCCGGCCATGTCGAGATGCGCTATGACCCGGAGCAGAAGCGGGTGGTGTACCAGCCCGTGACCATCGACCCGCGCGAAGTGACCCCGCGCATCGTGCGCGAAGAGCACTACGCCGACACCGACAAATAGATGGCCGAGATCCGCAACTACACCCTGAACTTCGGGCCGCAGCACCCGGCGGCGCACGGCGTGCTGCGTCTCGTGCTCGAGCTCGACGGCGAGGTGATCCAGCGCGCCGATCCGCATATCGGGCTCCTGCACCGCGCGACCGAGAAGCTCGCCGAGCACAAGACCTTCCTGCAGTCGGTGCCGTACATGGACCGGCTCGACTACGTGTCGATGATGTGCAACGAGCACGCCTACGTCATGGCGATCGAGCGGCTCCTCGGCATCGACATCCCGGAGCGCGCCAAATACATCCGCACGATGTTCGACGAGGTGACGCGGATTCTCAACCACGAGCTGTGGCTCGGCGCGCACGCGCTCGACATCGGCGCGATGACGGTCTTCCTTTACTGCTTTCGCGAGCGCGAAGACCTGATGGACGCCTACGAGGCGGTGTCCGGCGCGCGCATGCACGCCGCCTATTACCGCCCGGGCGGCGTGTACCGCGATCTGCCCGAGCGCATGCCGCAGTACCAGGCTTCCAAATGGAAAAACGAGAAGGATGTGCGCGAGCTCAACATCAATCGGCAAGGCTCGCTGCTCGACTTCCTCGAGGACTTCACCGACCGCTTCCCGAAATATGTTGACGACTACGAGACGCTCCTCACCGACAACCGCATCTGGAAGCAGCGCACCGTGGGCATCGGCGTGGTCTCGCCGGAGCGGGCGCTCGCGCTCGGCTTCACCGGCCCGATGCTGCGCGGCTCGGGCGTGGAGTGGGACCTGCGCAAGAAGCAGCCCTACGCGGCGTACGACAAGATGCAGTTCGACGTGCCGATCGGCAAGAACGGTGACTGCTACGACCGCTACCTCGTGCGCATCGAGGAGTTCCGCCAGTCCAATCGCATCGTCAAGCAGTGCATCGACTGGCTGCGCAAGAACCCCGGGCCGGTGATGATCAACGACCACAAGATCGCGCTGCCCTCGCGCGAAGAGATGAAGCTCGGGATGGAGCAGCTGATCCACCACTTCAAGCTCGTCACCGAAGGCATGCACGTTCCGCAGGGCGAGGTCTACGCCGCGGTCGAGGCGCCGAAGGGCGAGTTCGGCGTCTATCTGATCTCCGATGGCGCCAACAAGCCCTACCGCATGAAGCTGCGCGCGCCGGGGTTCGTTCATCTTTCGGCACTGGACGAGATGGCGCGTGGGCACATGATCGCCGACGCCGTCGCGATTATTGGTACTCAGGATATTGTTTTCGGAGAGGTCGACCGGTGAGGGCAGCGCGTTTTGCCGACCCCCTGATAAGGGGGTCGCGAGCCGAAGGCGAGCGGGGGGTTTTCGTTTTTGAGAATCAAAACCCCCCGGTGCCATTTGCCAACCGGGGCGCCACCCTCCTTATCAGGGCGGCAACAGCTTGAAGAATGTGATCAACCTCGACGAGCTGAAGCTCGAGCACGGCGCGAAGGGCGAGAAGTTCGAATGGCGCACGGCCCGCGTCGGGCCGCTGCTCGGCGCACGCCAGCTCGGCTATTCGTACGATGTGCTGCCACCGGGCAAGCGCGGCTGCCCTTTTCACAGCCATCGCGCTCAGGAAGAGATGTTCTTCATCGTCTCCGGCCGCGGCACGCTGCGCTACGGCGATGAGACGCGCCCGATCCGCGCCGGCGACATCATCTGCTGTCCGGTCGGCGGCCCCGACACGGCGCACCAGATCGTCAACGACTCCGACGGCGAGCTCGCCTTCCTCTCGATCAGCACGATGACCGATCCGGAAATCTGCGAGTACCCGGACTCCGGCAAGATCATCGCGTTCGACGGCAAATGGCGGCACTCGACCGAGTCCGCTTCCGGCAACGTCGATTACTGGAAGGGCGAAATCTGATGCTGTCCCTGGAGTCGGTGCGCAAGATCGACCGGGAGATCGCGAAGTACCCGCCCGAGCGCAAGCAGTCGGCGGTGATCGGCGCGCTCGCCATCGCGCAGGACGAGAAGGGCTGGATCTCGCCCGAGGTCATGGAGTTCGTCGCCCAGTACCTGGGCATGCCGCCGGTCGCAGTGGAGGAGGTGGCGAGGTTCTACACCATGTTCCACACCGAGCCGGTCGGCAAATACACGCTCACGCTCTGCACCTGCCTGCCGTGCGGCTTCCAGGGGGCGCTGCACGCCGCCGACCATCTGCGCGCGAAGCTCGGCATCGATTTCAACGACACGACGACCGACGGGCGCTTCACGCTGAAGGAGGGCGAATGCATGGGCGCCTGCGCCATGGCGCCGGTGCTGCTCGTGAACAACAAGAAGATGCGCGACTACATGACCAACGACAAGCTCGACCAGCTCATCGAGGAGCTGAAGTAATGCTCGATTACGGTCCGGACGCGATTCTGATGGCCGGCCTCGACGGCCAGAACTGGCGCCTCAAGGATTACGAGGCGCGCGACGGTTATGCGGCGCTGAAGCGCATCGTAGCCGACAAGCTGAAGCCCGAAGACGTCATCGCCGAGGTGAAGAAGTCGGCGCTCCGCGGCCGCGGCGGCGCCGGCTTTCCGACCGGGCTCAAGTGGTCTTTCATGCCGCGGCAGTTCCCTGGTCCCAAGTACGTCGTCTGCAACTCCGACGAAGGCGAGCCCGGCACCTGCAAGGATCGCGATCTCCTGCGCTACAACCCGCACGCGGTGATCGAGGGCATGATCATCGGCGGCTATGCGATGGGCGCGAGCGCCGGCTACAACTACATTCACGGCGAGGTGTGGGAGATCTACGAGCAGTTCGAGCAGGCGCTTGCCGAGGCCTATGCCGCGGGCTACGTTGGCAAGAACATTCTCGGCTCGGAATTTGGCTTCGAGCTGCACACGGTGCCGGGCTACGGCGCCTACATCGTCGGTGAAGAGACGGCGATGCTCGAGTCGCTCGAAGGCAAGAAAGCGTTTCCGCGCTTCAAGCCGCCGTTTCCGGCGAGCTACGGCCTCTACGGCAAGCCGACCACGGTGAACAACACCGAGACCTTCGCCGCCGTGCCGTGGATCATGCGCAAAGGCGCCGACGCGTTCCTCGCGCTCGGCAAACCGAATAACGGCGGCACCAAGCTTTTCTCGGTGACCGGCCACGTCAGCCGCCCGGGCAATTACGAAGTGCGACTTGGCACGCCGTTCGCGAAGCTCCTGGAAATGGCGGGCGGCATGGGCGCCGGGAGGAAGCTGAAGGCGGTGATTCCCGGCGGCTCGTCGATGCCGGTGCTTCCCGCCGACATCATGATGAAGACCGACATGGACTATGACTCCATCGCCAAGGCGGGCTCGATGCTCGGTTCGGGCGCGGTGATCGTGATGGACGAGCGCACCTGCATGGTGCGGGCGCTCGAGCGCCTGTCGTACTTTTATTTCGAAGAATCGTGCGGCCAGTGCACCCCCTGCCGCGAGGGCACGGGGTGGCTCTATCGCGTGGTGAACCGCATCGAAAACGGCGCGGGGCGCATGGAGGATCTCGCGCTCCTCGACAATGTCGCGGACAACATTGCCGGCCGCACCATCTGCGCGCTCGGCGACGCCGCGGCGCTGCCGGTGAAGAGCTTCATCAAGCACTTACGCGACGAGTTCGTGCACCACATCCAGCATCGGCGCTGCCTCGTCACCGGGGAAATCGAGCCCAGGTGGGGCCGCGCCGGCGCGCGCCACGAGCCGCACGTGGTGCGCAACATGGCCGAGGCCGCCTGATGGCGAATCTCCTCAAGGTCGAGATCGACGGCAAGCTGATCGAGATGCCGCACGGCGCGACCGTGATGGACGCGACCAACAAGCTCGGCATCTACGTGCCCTACTTCTGCTACCACAAGAAGCTCTCGATCGCCGCCAACTGCCGCATGTGCCTGGTCGAGGTCGAGAAGGCGCCGAAGCCGCTGCCCGCCTGCGCGACGCCGGTCACCGACGGCATGAAGGTGAAGACCCATTCGCCGTCGGCGCAAAAAGCACAGAACGGCGTGATGGAGTTTCTGCTCATCAACCATCCGCTCGACTGCCCGATCTGCGACCAGGGCGGCGAATGCCAGCTGCAGGACCTGGCGGTCGGCTATGGCCACAGCAATTCGCGCTATACCGAGGAAAAGCGCGTGGTGCTGCGCAAGGAGCTCGGCCCGCTGGTGGCCGCCGAGGAGATGAGCCGCTGCATCCAGTGCACGCGCTGCGTGCGCTTCGGGCAGGAGATCGCCGGCATCATGGAGCTTGGCATGGTGAATCGCGGCGAGAACGCGGAGATCGTCTCGTTCGTCGGTCGCGCGGTCGAGTCGGAGCTCTCCGGCAACATGATCGATATCTGCCCGGTCGGCGCGCTCACCTCGGAGCCGTTCCGCTACAAGGCGCGCACCTGGGAGCTCTCGCGGCGCAAATCCGTCTCGCCGCACGACGCTTTGGGCTCGAACCTGATCGTGCAGGTGAAGCAGAACCGCGTGATGCGCGTTCTGCCGCTCGAGAACGAGGCGATCAACGAGTGCTGGCTCTCCGATCGCGACCGCTTTTCGTACGAAGGGCTCAATTCCCCTGACCGCCTGCAGCGGCCCCTGGTGCGCACCGAGAGCGGCTGGGAAGAGGTCGACTGGCACGACGCGCTGCACTTCGTCGCCTCGCACTTCAAGAACGAGGACATCGGCGTCATCGCGTCGCCGCACTCCACGCTGGAAGAGCTCTATCTCGCGGGCAAGATCGGCGCCGCCGATTTTCGCTTGCGCCATTCGGATTTCACCGCCGACGCCAAGCGCGCCGGCATCCCGTGGCTCGGGATGAGCATTCCAGAGCTCGAAAAGCTCGACCGCGTGCTCGTCATCGGCTCATTCCTGCGCAAGGAGAGCCCCCTCATTGCCGCGCGCCTGCGCCTCGCCGTAAAGCGCGGCGCGCGCGTGCACATGCTGCATGCGGTCGACGATGATTGGTTCATGCCGCTCGCCAGTCGCAAGGTGGTGCGGCCCTCCGAAATCGTCGGCGCCATCAGCGGCTTCCGCGAGGCGCTCGCGGATGGCAAGAACGCCGCGGTGCTGATCGGCGCCTGGGCCGAGCAGCACCCGCAGGCGGCGCAGATACACGCCGCTGCACAAGAGTTGGGCGTCAGGGTGGGCTTCATCGGCGAAGCCGCCAACTCGGTCGGCGGTTATCTCGCCGGGCTGCCGACCGGTGGAAACTTGCACGAGGTGCTGCGGAAGAAACACTTCGTCGTGCTGGGCGCGGAGCCGGAGCTCGATTGCGCCGATCCGCAGGCCGCCATGGCGGCGCTGAAAAGCGCGACGTTCGTCGTGCAGCTCTCGCCGTGGAAGATGGGCCTCGAATATGCGAACGCGGTGCTGCCGATCGCACCGTTTACCGAGACCTCGGGCACCTACGTCAACATCGAAGGCCGCGCCCAGAGCTTCTATGCCACGGTGAATCCGCTCGGCGAGACACGCCCGGGGTGGAAGGTGCTGCGCGTTCTCGGCACGCTGGTGGGCCGCCGCGGCGTCGAATTCGACACGATCGAGGAAGTGCGCCGCGCCTGCCTCGAAGGCAAGGATCTGCGGCAGCTCCTTTCGAACCAGATCGGCGCCGTGAGCCGCGGCGAGGCGCCGCGTGGCGGCATCGAGCGCATCGCCGACGTGCCGATGTACTACGCCGATCCGCTGGTACGCCGGTCGCCGCCGCTGCAGAAGACCAAGGAATCGCAGCCGCCGCGCGCCTGGCTGAATGCGCGCATGCTGCAGCGCCTCGGTGTGGCGGCCGGGCAGCCGCTGCTCGTGAAGCAGGCGAGCGGCGAGGCGCGGCTGATGGCCGCGCTCGATGACAAGCTGCCCGACGACTGCGTGCGTATCTCGACAGCCCATCCCGCTACCGCGAGCCTCGGGCCGATGTTCGCAACCCTGACGCTGGAAAAAGCAACCGTGCGCGAGGCGGCCTGATGTTCCAGTCGGTATCGGACGCGTGGTTCGGCCCTGTCTGGGGTCCGCCCGTCTACACCACGGCGGCGACGCTCGTCTTCATCGTCGCGATCATCGTCCCGGTGATCCTGTGCGTCGCCTACCTCACGCTCTGGGAGCGAAAGCTGATCGGCTGGATCCAGGTGCGCATCGGGCCGAACCGCGTCGGACCGAAAGGCCTGCTGCAGCCCTTTGCCGACGTGCTGAAGCTGCTCTTCAAGGAGATCATCCTTCCGACCAACGCCAACAAGGCGCTTTATCTCGCCGGGCCGGTGCTCTTCATCATGCCGGCAGTGGCGGCGTGGGCGGTGATTCCTTTCTCACCGGAGCTGGTCTTGGCGGACATCAACGCCGGGTTGCTCTACATCCTCGCGCTCTCCTCCATGGGCGTTTACGGCGTGATCGTCGCCGGCTGGGCCTCGAACTCGAAGTACGCGTTCCTTGGCGCCATGCGCTCGGCGGCGCAGATGGTGTCCTATGAGCTGGCGATGGGCTTCGCCCTGGTTGTCGTGCTGATGGTGTCGGGCAGCCTCAACCTCTCGGACATCGTCTATGCGCAGGGGCGCGGCACCTTCGCCGCCATGGGGCTCAACATCTTCTCGTGGAACTGGCTGCCGCTCCTGCCGATGCTGATCGTCTACTTCGTCTCCGGCGTGGCGGAAACCAACCGCGCGCCCTTCGACGTCGTCGAGGGCGAGTCGGAGATCGTCGCCGGCCACATGGTCGAGTACTCGGGCATGGCGTTCGCGCTTTTCTTCCTCGCCGAATACATGAACATGATCCTGATCTCGACGCTCACCGCGGTCATGTTCTTCGGCGGCTGGCAGGCGCCGATCGACTCGTGGCTCTTCAACCTGATCCCGCCCTTCTGGTGGTTCGCGATCAAGGTCTTCTTCATCGTCTCGATGTTCCTCTGGATCCGCGCCACCTTCCCGCGTTATCGCTATGACCAGATCATGCGGCTCGGCTGGAAGGTATTCATTCCGCTCACGCTCGTCTGGATCGCCGTCATCGGCCTCTGGATGCAGACCCCGTGGAACATATGGCAGTGACGCGCTTCGCTTTTGCTGCTGACCCCCTGATAAGGGGGTCGCGAGACGCAGGCGAGCGGGGGGTTCGCGCCACCCCCCTTACCCGGGGGGCAAGAACATGAATCGCCTCGTCGAATTCTTCCGCGCGTTCATGCTGGTCGAGCTGTTCAAGGGGCTCGCGCTGACGGGACGGCATATCTTCGCCCGCAAGATCACGGTGCAGTTCCCCGAGGAGAAGACGCCGATGAGCCCGCGTTTCCGCGGGCTGCACGCGCTCAGGCGCTATCCCAACGGCGAAGAGCGCTGCATCGCCTGCAAGCTCTGCGAGGCGGTGTGCCCGGCGCTCGCCATCCACATCGAATCGGACGAGCGGGCCGACGGCACGCGCCGCACGACGCGCTATGACATCGACCTGACGAAGTGCATCTTCTGCGGCTTCTGCGAGGAGGCCTGCCCGGTCGATGCGATCGTCGAGACGCGCATCCTCGAGTACCACGGCGAGAAGCGCGGCGACCTCTACTACACCAAGCCGATGCTGCTGGCCGTCGGCGACCGCTATGAGGAGCAGATAGCCCGGGACCGGGAAATCGACGCCCGCTTCCGCTAACCAAGCACAACAAGAATGTTCGAAAGCGCCATCTTCTACGCCTTCGGGGCGGTGCTGCTCGTGTCCGGCGTGCGCGTAATCACCGCGCGCAACCCGGTTCACGGGGCGCTGTTCCTCGTGCTCGCCTTCTTCACCGCGGCCGGGCTCTGGCTCCTGCTGCGCGCCGAGTTCCTCGCCATCGCGCTCGTGGTGGTGTACGTCGGCGCGGTGATGGTGCTGTTCCTCTTCGTGGTGATGATGCTCGATATCAATCTCGAGCGCGTGCGCGAAGGCTTCTGGCGCAACCTGCCGCTCGCGCTGGTCGTCGGCGTCATCATGGTCTGGGAGATGGTGACGGTCGTGGCGTACCACTACTGGGGCACCGGCACGCCACCGCCCGTGCCGCCGCGCTTCAGCAACACCAAGACGCTCGGACTCGTGCTGTACACCGACTACGCCTACGCCTTCGAGATCGCCGCCGTGATTCTGCTCGTCGCGATCATCGCGGCAATCGCGCTGACGCTCCGGCGACGCAAGGACACGCGCGCGTACCGCCCAAGCGAGCAGCTGCGCGCGAATCCCAAGGAGCGCGTGCGCTTGGTCGCCATGCCGGTGGAGAAAGAATGAACGCGCTCCTTATTGCCCCCCTGATAAGGGGGGCGCGAGCCGCAGGCGAGCGGGGGGTTTTGGCTTTCGGAAATCAAAACCCCCCGGCCTCATTTGCCATATGCGGCGCCACCCCCCTTGTCAGGGGGGCAAAGGCATGACGCTCGATCTGTCCCATTACCTGACGCTGGCGGCGATCCTCTTCGCCATCAGCGTGGTCGGCATTTTCCTGAACCGCCGCAATCTGATCGTCCTGCTGATGGCGATCGAGCTGATGCTGCTCGCGGTCAATCTGAACTTCATCGCCTTCTCCCACTACCTTGGCAATGCCGCGGGCCAGGTATTCGTGTTCTTCATCCTCACGGTGG
>DASREB010000023.1:0-11838 GCA_035652275.1 Burkholderiales bacterium | reverse complement strand
ACCCTGGTGGAAATCCTACGCGAGCCGAAAAAGCAGTCCTGATCGTCGTCGACGTGCAGTACGACTTCATGCCGGGCGGCGCGCTCGCCGTGCCGCGCGGCGATGAAGTGGTGCCGCTGATCAACAAGCTGGGCGCCCAGTTCGCCAATGTCGTGCTGACGCAGGATTGGCATCCGCGCGACCACGTCTCCTTTGCGAGCGCCCATCCGGGGCGCAAGCCATTCGAAACCCTACGGCTGCCGTACGGCGAGCAGGTGCTGTGGCCGCCGCATTGCGTGCAGGGCACGCACGGCGCCGCGCTGCACGAGAAGCTCGATATCCCGCACGCGCAGCTTGTCATCCGCAAGGGACACCATCGCGAAATCGACAGCTACTCGGCCTTCCTGGAGGCGGATCGCAAGACCACGACCGGCTTGGCTGGCTACCTGAACGAACGGGGGCTGCGCGAGCTTTATGTCGGCGGCCTCGCCACGGACTTCTGCGTGGCGTGGACGGCGCTCGACGGCCGCGCCGCGGGCTTCGACGTCACGGTGATCGAGGACGCCTGCCGCGCGATCGACCTGCAGGGCTCGTGCGCCAAGGCGTGGGACGACATGACGCGCGCCGGCGTTCGAAAAATGGGGTCAGATCAACTTATTTCGCACAGCGAAAAATCTTGATCTGACCCCATTTATGCATTTATGTCGGCTCGCGCAGCGCCAATGTCTCCGGCGCCCGGCGTTCAAATTGCCGGCTGTAGCGCGACATGGCGAAGCAGAAGATGAAGTACACGAGCGCGGCGAAGAGGTAGGCCTCGACGCCGAAGCCGCTCCACGCCGGCTCGGTGAGCGCCACCTTGATGGTCGAGAGCAGATCGAAGAGCCCGATGATCAGCACGAGCGACGTGTCCTTGAAGAAGCCGACGAAGGTGTTGACGAGCGGCGGCACCGCGATGCGCAGCGCCTGCGGCAGGACAACATACAGCGTCTTCTGCCAGTAGCTGAGCCCGAGCGCGTCGGCCATCTCGTATTGCTCTTTTGCTATCGCCTGCAGGCCGCCGCGCACCACCTCGGCGAGATACGCCGCAGCGAAGAGCACGAGCGCGATCTGCGCGCGCGCCAGCTTGTCGATCGTCATGCCGCCCGGCAGGAAAAGCGGCAGCATCACGGAGGCCATGAAGAGCAGCGAGATCAGCGGCACGCCCCGTACCAGCTCGATGTAGGCGACGCACAGCGCGCGGATCACCGGCATCGTCGAACGGCGGCCGAGCGCGAGCAGGATGGAAAGCGGGAATGCGAGCGCGAGGCCGACGGTGCTCAGCAGCAGCGTGAGGATCAAGCCGCCCCAGCGCTCGTTCTCGACGTAAGACAGGCCGAACACGCCGCCCCACATGAGTACCCCAATGACCGCGAACCCGGCCACCCAGACGAGCGCGAGCCACGGCCGCCAGAAAGCGCGCAATGCGCTCACGATGCACAGCGCGAGCAGCACCAGTGTTGAGATTGCGGGCCGCCATTGCTGGTCGTACGGGTAGGTGCCGAAGAGGATGAAACGGTGCTTCTCGACGATGAAGCCCCAGCAGGCGCCGTGCGCCGCGCGGCATGCCGCGGCGTCCGGACGCCATACGGCATCGATCAGCGCCCATTGCACGAGCGGTGCAAGCGCCACGGCGATGAGCAGCGCCAGCACGCCGGTCAAGACCTTGCTCATCGCAGCGCCACGCGCGCGTTGTACCAGTTCATCAACG
The DNA here is from genome assembly GCA_035652275.1 of Burkholderiales bacterium. Lineage (GTDB taxonomy): Bacteria > Pseudomonadota > Gammaproteobacteria > Burkholderiales > SG8-39 > SCGC-AG-212-J23. Next base: position 10,112 of record DASREB010000023.1, on the reverse strand, counting down.
CCGAGATCGACAGGCTTACCGTGAGATAGACGGCCATGATGATGCTGACGCCTTCGATCGCCTGGCCGGTCTGATTGATGGTGGTGTTCGCGATCGACACCAGATCCGGGTAGCCGATCGCGACGGCGAGCGAGCTGTTCTTCGTCAGATTGAGATATTGGCTCGTGAGCGGCGGCACGATGACCCGCAGCGCCTGCGGCAGTACCACGAGCCGCGTCACCTGCCAGCGAGTGAGACCGAGCGCATAGGCTGCATCGACCTGGCCGCGCTCGATGGCGAGGATGCCGGCGCGCACGATTTCCGCAATGAACGCCGCGGTGTAGGCCGCAAGACCGATGAGGAGCGCCGCGAACTCGGGCGAGAGCGCCGTGCCGCCGACGAAGTTGAAGCCGTTCAGTTCCGGCACGCTTCCCGGAACGGGAAAGAAAATCCCCCGGTTGGTGAGGAACACCCCCGGCAGCGGCGAGAGTGCCTCGCGCGGCCCGGGCAGCGCTTCGGTGATGAGCGCGTACCAGAAGAAGAGCTGCACGAGGAGCGGCACGTTGCGCAGGAACTCGACATAGGCTCCCGCCAGCGCGCGCAGCATTGCATTGCGTGCGAGGCGCGCAAGCCCGATCGCGCCGCCGAGGAGCGTCGCGAGCACGATGCCGATCGCCGCGGCCGCGAGGGTGTTGCTGACGCCGACGAGCAGCGCGCGGGCGTAGCTGTCGCCGGCGTTATAGCGCAGCAAGAACGATTCGCCGATCTCGAAGCCCGCTTCGCGGGAGAGAAAACCGAAGCCGCTCGCGATATGCCGCGCCTCGAGGTTCGCGACGGTGTTCGAAATGATGAACCAGCCGAGCGCGGCGAGCGCCGCTGCCACGAGCCCCTGATAGGCTATGCGGCTCAACCGCCGAGGTGCAAACATGGGCCGCAAGCTTACCCGCCAGGACCTGCGCGAAGCCGCCGAGAAATACAAGAACTGGGGCAAGTGGGGACCCAAGGACGAGATCGGCACACTCAACTACACGCGCGCCGACGACATCGTGGCCGCGGCGCGCCTGGTGCGCAAAGGCAAGGTGATCTCGCTCGCGCTCAACTTCGACAACGCCGGGCCGCAAGGTGCGAAGAGCAAGTACCCGGCGCTTGGCCGCATCAATCCGCTGCATACGATGCTGCGCACCGGCACGGACGCGTACTCCGGGGTGCTCGACCACCGCGGCATCCGCGCGGCCGACGACATGGTGGTGATGCCGCTTCAGTGCGGCACGCAATGGGATGGCCTCGGCCACGTGTTCTACGAGAACAGCATGTGGAACGGCTACGACTGCCGTGAAGTCACCTCGAATGGCGCGCAGAAGTGCGGCATCGAGAAAACCAAGAACAAGATGGTGGGGCGCGGCGTGTTTCTCGATGTGCCGCGGGCGCTCGGCAAGCGCTGGCTGGACGACGGCTATGCGATCACCTGCGATGACCTCGACCGCACCGCGAAGCTGCAAAAGGTCGACCTCAAGCGGGGCGACTACGTCATCGTGCGAACCGGCCAGATGGAGGCGAAGCTCGAGGCCGGGAGCTGGGACGGCTACCCGGGCGGCGACGCGCCCGGCTTTGGCTTCGAAACGCTCGAGTGGATCAAGCGCACCGAGCTCGCGGCGCTCGCCTCCGACACCTGGGGATGCGAGGTGCGCCCGAACGAGACCGAGCCCGGCATCAACCAGCCGTGGCACTGGATCACGATTCCGATCATGGGCATGACGATGGGCGAGATCTTCTACGTCAAGGAGCTCTCGGAGGACTGCGCCGCCGACGGCGTCTACGAGTTTCTTTTCGTCGCCCCCGCGCTTCCGATCACCGGCGCCGTCGGCTCGCCCACCAACCCGCTCGCCATCAAATGATCACTGGCGCGCAATGCCTGGCGGACATGCTGGGCGGTTACGGCGTCAGCCATGTCTTCATGGTGCCGGCGGTCCTGCGCCGCACGTTCGCCGAGATGGAACGGCGTACGTCCATCGCGCGCATCCATACGCACGGGGAGAAGGCCGCCGCCTATATGGCCGACGGCTATGCGCGGGCGAGTGCAAAACCGGGTGTCTGCATGGCGCAAGTTGTCGGCGCGCTCAACCTGGCCGCGGGATTGCGCGATGCGTATCTCGCGCATTCGCCGGTGATCGCGTTCACCGGCGGGCGCGAGCCGAAGAGCAAATTCCGCAAGGTGTACCAGGAGCTCGACGACGTGCCGGCGTTCGAGCCGGTGACGAAGTGGAACGCGACCATCGATGCGGTCGAGCGTTTCCCGGACATGGTGCGCCAGGCGTTCCGCGTCGCGACGAGCGGCGCGCCGGGCCCGGTGCACCTGCAGTTCCGCGGCAACGAGGGACAGATCGATCAGGAAGAAGCCGATATCGCGCCGCTCGTGGAAGCGCAATTCGCGCGCGTGCCGCCCTATCGCCCGCAGGGCGATCCGGATGAGCTCGGCAAGCTGTTGGACGAGCTGCAGCGCGCCGAGCGCCCGGTGATCGTCGCCGGCGGCGGCGCGCGTTGGTCGGACGCGGGCGCGCTGCTGGTGCAGCTCGCCGAAACGCTCGCCATTCCGGTCGCCACGTCGCTCAACGGCAAGGACCTGATGCCCGGCACGCACCGACTGTCAGTCGGCGTCGTCGGCAGCTATTCGCGCGAGAGCGCAAACCGCGTCGTGGCGGCCGCGGACCTCGTCTGCTTCATCGGCACCTCGGCGGGCGGCATGACCACGCATGCCTGGGCGCTGCCGAAGATCGGCACGCCGGCGTTGCAGATCGATATCGAGCCGGAAGCGATCGGGCGCAACTATCCGCTCAAGGCAGGCGTGCTTGCGGACGCCAAGGTCGCGCTGGCGCAGCTGCTCGAGCGGTGCGACCGCACGAGCGCCAAGCGGCGCGCGCCGTGGCTCGAGCAGGTGCGCGGCATCTGCGCTGAATGGCGCGACAAATACGGCCCGATGCTCGGCTCGGACGCACAGCCGATCCGGCCGGAGCGCATGTGTGCCGAGCTCACGCGCCATGTGCCCGACGATGCGATCGTGGTGGTTGATACCGGACACGCCGGCATGTGGATGGGCGGCATGTACGACCTGCGCACCGAGCGCCAGAGCTACATGCGGAGCGCCGGGCATCTCGGCTGGGCGTTTCCCGCAGGCCTCGGCGCGAAGTGCGCCGCACCGAAGCGGCCGGTCGTCACCTTCGCCGGCGACGCCGGGCTCTGGTATCACATCGGCGAGCTCGAGACCGCGGTGCGCTGGAACATCGCCGCGGTGACGGTGGTAAACAACAACGCGAGCGGTAACCAGTCGAAGCGCGGCTTCGACCGTGCCTACGGCGGTACGCAGACGCCAAAGGCGCGCGAGCTTTGGACCTACCGCATGGTCGATTTCGCGCGCGTCGCGACCGACATCGGTGCGCTCGGCATGCGCGTCGAGCGCGCGGCTGATTTCGCCGCCGCGCTGAGCGAGGCGATCAAGAGCGAGCGGCCGGCGCTAATCGATGTCGTCACCGATATCGAGGCGATCGCGCCGCTGGCGGTGGCGTCATGAGGCTGCTCCTCGCCGCGTTGCTGGCGCTCGCCTGCTCGGCCGCGGCGGCACAAGCGTATCCGGCGAAGCCGATCCATCTCGTGGTGGCGTTCCCGCCCGGTGGGCCGGTCGACATTGCGGTGCGCGTGGTCACGCCGAAGCTGAGCGAGCTGCTCGGGCAGCCGCTCGTGGTAGAGAACCGTGCCGGCGCCGGCGGCAATCTGCCGACCGCGCAGGTCGCGAAAGCCGCGCCCGACGGCTATACGCTGCTTGCGCACTCGGCGAGCTACGCGATCAATCCGAGCCTGTGGACGAACCCCGGCTACGACGCGGAAAAGGACTTCACGGCGGTCGCGGTGATCGGCGCGCAGCCCAATGTCATCGTGGTGAACGAAGCGTTTCCGGCGAAAACGCTCGCCGAGCTGATCGACATGGCGCGCAGGGAGCGGCTCGCTTACGCCTCGCCGAGCAGCGGCACGACGGCGCACCTCACCGCGGAGAATCTGTTTCGGCTGCACGCGAAGGTCGAGATCCTGCACGTACCGTTCAAAGGCGCGGGGCCCGCGGTGGCTGCCGTCGTCTCGGGGCAGCCGCCGATCGCGTCGCTCGGCGCGGCAGGCCCGATCGCGCAGATCAAGGCCGCCCGCCTGCGCGCGCTCGCCGTCTCCTCCGCGCAACGCATCGCGGCGCTGCCTGACGTGCCGACCCTCACCGAGCTAGGCTACCCGATCGACGATGCGGTGTGGATCGGGCTCTTTTCGCCGGCCGGCACGCCGCGCGAGGTGCTCGAGACGCTGAACGGCGCCGTGCGCAAAGTGATGGCGAGCCCGGAGGTGCGCCAGCGCTTCGTCGCGCTCGGCTTCGAGCCGCAGAGCGCGCCGCTCGCCGAAACGGCGCTGTACGTGCGCCGCGAAATCGCCAAATGGGCGCGGGTGGTGCAGGCGACCGGCGCCAAGGCCGAATGAGGAGGCAACGATGAAGCAGTTCATCACGGCGTACGCGCTGCTGCTTGCGGCCGCGGGCGCGCAAGCGCAGTCCTATCCGGCAAAGCCGATCCACCTGCTCGTTGCATTCCCGCCCGGCGGGCCGGTGGACATCATCGCGCGCCTGATGGCGCCGAAAATCAGCGACACGCTCGGTCAGCCGGTGGTGGTCGAGAACAAGGTGGGGGCGAGCGGCAACGTCGCGACGACCGAGGTGGCGAAGTCGGGACCCGATGGCTATACCCTCCTCGCGCACTCGTCGGCGTACGCCGTCAACCCGACGCTTTTCCCGAACGCGGGATACGACCCCTCGCGCGATCTCTTGCCGATCGCGGTGGTGGCGCGGCAAGCCAATATCGTGCTGGTGAACTCGTCCTTCCCGGCGCGCACGCTGGATGAGCTGAAGAGCGCCATGACGAAGGGCAAGCTCGCCTTCGCCTCGCCGGGCGCGGGCACGACGCCGCATCTCACGGCGGAAAACCTGTTCCACGTCCGCTGGCACGCCGACGTAACGCACGTGCCATTCAAAGGCGCCGGCCCGGCCGTGGCCGGGCTTCTCGCCGGCGAGCCGCCGATCGGCTGCATGGCGGGCTCGGGGCCGATGTCGCAGATCAAGGCCGGCAAGCTGCGCGCACTAGCGGTGTCCTCGGCGCAGCGGCTGCCACAGCTGCCGGACGTGCCGACCCTCGATGAGCTCGGCTATCGCGGCATGGAGGACTACACCTGGGTCGGTGTGTTCGCGCGCGCGGGGACGCCGCGCGACATCACGCAGAAGCTGAACGATGCGCTGCTCAAGGCCGTCGCGAGCGAGGACGTGCGGGCCCGGCTTGATGCCCTCGCGTTCGACGCCACGGCGGCGCCGCTCGCGCAGACCGCCGAGTACGTGCGCGCCGAGGTGGCGAAGTGGGCGAAGGTGGTGCGAGAAACGGGCGCGCGGCCGGAGTAGAGAGGCTGGGTCGGCCTAGTCCGGACGGACTATGCGGCTAGCGGCATGGCGCATAGCGCAGAACCGCGGTTTGGTCGCATCATGTCGACCTGTGTAGGGCGTCTCCTACACAGCTTTGGATGAGTGGCCGTCACGCTGTTACCAGCGCCATCCGAGAGACCGATTCTTAGGAGGAACCGGTCCACGGTAGCGCCAAACAAAGTGTAGTCGCCGTCTGATCGCCGCAGCAGGCAATACCGGAGGGCACGTCTAGCGGGCGTGCCCTCTTTTTTTTCCCGCGCGAGAAACAGTGTGCCCGTGCTTTGCAGCGCGCGCTATCGCCGCTCCCAGTGTCACATTGTCGCGGTTCGCAGGTTTCGCAATGGCGCGCCGGCGACGTCGCACAACGGCGTCGCGACAGTGTAATCCTGACGCTAGCGCTCTTCTTGACCCGCGATGAACGGCCCGCGCGCGACGAGATCGAGCGCGCGCATATAGATGGCCGTCGGCGGCTTGCGCTCGCCGGTCAGCCAGTCCACGAGCTCGACCTCGGACACGCCGAGGTGCTCGGCCAGGCGCCGCAGGTTGCCGACCGTGAGGAGCGCGAGACCCAGCGTGCGGGTGATGGAGGTGTCGGTCATGGCGGCGCTCAACATATCCGCCATTGCAGCGCGAATCGCGGCGCGCTTGCAGTGACCGATGCAGAGCGCGCCCAGTGCGCAATTCACAAGCCCTAGTCCTCGCGGACTAGGGCGCAGAGAGGAAAAATCGGACAGCGCGTCGTACGATGGCGACCGTGCTGTAAGCGATGTGCTACAGCAGCGGAAGCGCGGCCAACACGCTGTTAACAGCGCCCTCCGAGAGACCGACTGAATGAGCAGCCGGTCCACGGTAGCGCCAAGCAAGGTGTAGTCGCCGTCCGATCGCCAAGCGGTGCTGCACACCGGAGGGCACGTCTAGCGGACGTGCCCTCTTTTTTTGCAGTGTGCCCCAGCCCGCGCCTGCGGCATATCGCGCGCACCCGGCGATGTGCTGTCGCGAATCGCCGGTGAGTTGGCGTGGTAAAGGCTCGACGTCGCGAGACGGCGTCGCGACCAATGGACTATCTCAGTTCGATGAGGTCGGCGCGGGCTTGACGACGCGCTCATTCGCGCCGAGCGGCGGCTCGACCACGCGCTCGTTGCTGCCACCGACGCGCACCACCGGCAAATTCACGTAGCGCTGCGCCACCACGGGATTGGTCTTCGCTGCCTGGTACACCGGCTCGAGCTTCGCGCCGAGCTCCTTGAGCTTCGCCGAGCGATTCTCGGGCGACGGGTGCGTCGAGAGAAACTCGAGTCGCCCGCTGTCGCCGAGCTTCGCCATCTTGTCCCACAGCGTCACCGCGGCATGCGGGTCGTAACCCGCGTGCGCCGCGAGCTGCAGGCCGACCGCGTCCGCCTCGGCTTCGCTCTCGCGGCTGTTGGGCAGCCCGATCGCCACCATCGCCGCGTTCTGCATCAGCTGCCCGCCGAGGTTGCCGACGCCGGCGGCCGCGGCCAGGATTTGCACGCCGACATCCGATGCTCGCGCGACCGACATGCGCTCGCGCGTGTGGTCGAGCAGCGCGTGGCTGATCTCGTGGCCCATCACCTGCGCGAGCTCGTCGTCCGTCGCTTTCAGCTGCTCCCACATGCCGGTATAGATCGCCATCTTGCCGCCCGCCATGCAGAAGGCATTCACCGTTTTCGGATCGTTGATCACGCGCACTTCCCAGCGCCAGCTCGCCGAATTCGGCCGGAACTTGATCGCCTGGGCGATCAGCCGGTCGGTGATTTTCTGGATCTGCTGCGCGCGCGGGCTGTCCTGCTCGCCGGCCTTATCGAGCTTCTGCTTCTTGTCGAGGTCGGCCATCATCTGCTGGTAAGCCTTCGCCGAGCCCTGGATCGCTTCGCCGTCGGAAACGAGGCCGGTGAGCTGGCTGCGCCCGGTGATCGGGTTCGTCGTGCAGCCGGCAAGTCCGAGCGCGGCGGTCAGAAAAAGCGCAGAACCGATTTTCATGGCGCGCATTGTAAGCACTCCCTCGCGCGCCAGATGTAACTGATCGTGTTCGCTTTTCTAGCGGCGGCCGCATTGCCGCAGCGCTAGATGTCAGAGGGGGCGGCGCACCGCTAGAATCTCAGCCGTTGTGTTCGCTGCAATGCCCGGCCGGCCACGTAGCAAGAAGCACCCGCAGGAGCCCGTTTTCGCCTCGCCTCCCGTCTGGATCCATGCCGCGCTGGCCGCGAAGTGCTTTCTCGGAAAGGAACTCCCGTTGCTGATCTCCCGTCGTCGTGAAGCGAAGCGCCGCGCACTGCTGCAGATGCTCGATCGCTTGCCGATCCGCAGCGACCGGTCGGTGCAAATCCGCAAATCCACCGCCAGCGCACCGCTCGACGTGCCGCTCGCCCGTCCGGTGGCGGGCGAACAGCAGCCTGTCGCCCGCAAGTAACCCGGAAGACTAAGCGGCTTTCTTCGCGCGCGTCGGCAGCTCGCCGATCGCGGCCCTGATCGCGTCCTCGACGCGCTCGAGGAACACGAACTCGAGCTTCGCCTTGGCCTCGGCAGGGACGTCCTCGAGGTCTTTCTCGTTGCGCTTGGGCAGCATCACCGTCTTGATGCCCGCGCGCAGCGCCGCCAGCGTCTTCTCCTTCACGCCGCCGATCGGCAGCACCAGGCCGCGGAGCGAGATCTCGCCCGTCATCGCCACATCAGAGCGCACCGGCACGTCGAGCAGCAGCGACGTGATGGCGAGGAACATGGCGACGCCGGCGCTCGGCCCGTCCTTGGGCGTCGCGCCCGCGGGCACGTGCACGTGAATGTCGACGTTGTCGTAGCCGTCGCCGAGCGTGGTGCGGGCAAGCGTGAGCGCCGCCTGTGCTGACTCCTTCATCACCTCGCCGAGCTGGCCGGTGAGGGTGAGGCGGCCTTTGCCCGGCACTTTCGACGCCTCGATGAATAGGATGTCGCCGCCCACTGGCGTCCAGGCGAGGCCGGTCGCCACGCCCGGGACGCTGGTGCGCTGCGCCACTTCGTTCTCGAAGCGCCGCGCGCCGAGTATCGTGTGCAAGTCGTCCGGGCGCACCTGGATCTTCTCCGCGCGGCCCTCGGCCACCTGCATGGCGACATGGCGCAGCACCGCGCCGATCTCGCGCTCGAGGTTGCGAACACCAGCCTCGCGCGTGTAGTCGCCGATGATGGCGCGCAGCACGTCGTCGGTCAGCGCGAAGTCCTTGAGCTTCGCATCGGCGCTCGCGAGACCATTGGCTTCCATCTGCCGCCGGACCAGATAGCGCTTCGCGATCTCGAGCTTCTCTTCCTCGGTGTAGCCGGGCAGGTGGATGATCTCCATACGATCGCGCAGCGGCCCCGGGATCGTGTCGAGCATGTTCGCCGTGGTGATGAACATCACCTTGGAGAGGTCGAAGTCCACCGCGAGGTAGTTGTCGCGGAAATGGCTGTTTTGTTCCGGGTCGAGAACTTCCAGCAAGGCGCTGGCCGGGTCGCCATGGAAGCCGCCCTGCCCGAGCTTGTCGATCTCGTCGAACATCAGCACGGTGTTCTTCGATTCCGCGCGGCGCAGCGCCTGCACGACGTTGCCCGGCAGCGCGCCGATGTAGGTGCGCCGGTGGCCGCGAATCTCCGCCTCGTCGTGCACGCCCCCGAGCGCGATCCTCTGGAACTTGCGTCCGGTGGCGCGCGCGATCGACTGGCCGAGCGAGGTCTTGCCGACTCCGGGCGGACCGACGAAGCACAGGATCGGGCCCTTGCCGGTCGGGTTGAGCTTGCGCACGGCGAGATGCTCGAGGATGCGGCGCTTGATCTTTTCCAGGCCGTAGTGATCCTCGTCAAGCACCTTGCGTGCTTCCGCGATGTCGATCGGCTTCTGCGGCTCGTCCTTCCACGGCAGCTCGGCGAGCCACTCCAGATACGTGCGCAGCATCGAGCCTTCGGCCGAGCCTTCGCCCATGCGCTGCAGGCGCCGCAGCTCCTTGGTGGCGTGCTTGTGCACGTCCTCCGGCATGCCGGCGGCGTCGAGCTGCTTCTTCAGCTCCTGCAGCTCCGCGCCGGTGTCCTCGTCTTCGCCGAGCTCCTTCTGGATCTGGCGCAGCTGCTCGCGCAGCACGTGCTCGCGCTGGCGCTCGTCGAATTCCTTCTTGGTCTTGTCGCCGATCTCCTTGGAGATGCGCAGCACGCCCACGCGCTCGGAAAGCATGGCGAGCACCTTGTCCAGACGTGACTTGAGGTCGAACGTCTCGAGCAGCGCCTGCTTCTCTTCGAGCTTGACGTCGAGAAGATTGCCGACCATGTCGGCGAGGAGCGCGGGCGAGGTCATTCCCTGCACCACCACGGCAAGTTCTTCCGGCGCATTCGGCAGGAGCTGGATCGCTTCGACAGCCTGCGCCTTCAATTGCAGAAAGCGCGCCTCGACATCGGGCTCGAGCTTGCCTTCCTGCTCGGCGGGCGCCTCGATGTACTGCACGCGTGCGACGAGGAACGGCCAGCCCTCGAGGAACTCGACCGCGCGGAAGCGGCTGCTGCCCTGCACCACCATGTGGTGCGCGCCTTCACCGCCGGTGATGTAGCGCACCACCTGGCCCGCGGTGCCGACCCAGTAGAGATCGGCGGGCGACACGTCGTTCTTCTGCGGGTCACGCTGCAG
>DASREB010000022.1:0-2265 GCA_035652275.1 Burkholderiales bacterium | reverse complement strand
GCTGCACGCTTTCCTGGTCGGTGATATCGCAACCGGTGAGAAGCGAGAGCGCGCCGAGCGAGAGGCCGCGCTTGAGGAACAGGCGCCGCTCGAGGTTGGCGACGGCGCTCGTGCGCAGCAGCTCGAACTTCCTGTTCATGACGCCCTCCGGATTCGCCCGGTGAACATCGTCGGGAAGGTGCGCGGCACGAGCAGCACCATGATGACGTGCACCAGCACGATGAAGGCGATCGCGCTCATCGCGAAGAAGTGCAGATAACGCGCCCCTTCGTAATCGCCGATCCACTGCCCGAGCCAGTAGAACTGCACCGGCTTCCAGATCACGAGGCCGGTAAGCACCATCACGACGAGCGCAATGATCAGCGCGAGGTACGCGGCGCGCTGCGCGGCGTTGTAGACCGAAAGGTCGTCATGCGCAAGGTGCCCGTGCAGCGCCTGGCCGATGTCGTGCAGCACGGCGCGCGGCGAGATGGGAAGGAGCTTGCGGCGAAAGTGGCCGGAGGTGATGCCGTAAGCGAGGTAGACGAGGCCGTTCAGCGCGAAGAGCCACATGCCGGCGAAGTGCCATTGCAGCGCGCCCGCGAGCCAGCCGCCGAGCGTGACCGAAGGCGGAAAGTCGAAGCCGAAAAGCGGCGAGGCGTTGTAGATCTGCCAGCCGCTCGTGATCATGATGAGGACCGCAGCCACGTTCAGCCAGTGGGTGATGCGCACGACGAGCGGGTGGATCAGCATGGACCGTTGGTCGGTGGCCATGGCGTGAACTTACACCCGCCGCCAGGTCGTTGCAGCGCCCTTGTCTTCCAGCACGACGCCGCGCTCGAGCAGCTCCTGCCGGATGCGATCCGCCTCGGCGAAGTTTTTCTGTTCGCGGGCCCGGCGCCGCGCGGCGATGCGCTCGCCGATCCACTGCTCCGAGACGCCGGCAGGCGCTGCCTGCAGGAACTCGCGCGGCTCGCGCTGCAGGAGGCCCAGCACGCCACCGAGCGCCTTAAGCTGACGGGCGGCTTGCGCATCGCCGTGGAATACGGCGCTGGCGAGCTGGTGCAGCTCGGCGATCGCCTCCGGCGTGCCGAAATCGTCGTCCATCGCTTGCTTGAAGCGGCGCGCGTGCGCCTCGCTCCAGTCGACCGGTGCGCTCGACGCCGGCGCCGCGGCAAGCGCGTTGTAGAGGCGAGTCAGTGACTGCTTGGCTTCTTCCAGGTTGGCGTCGCTATAGTTGAGCGGGCTGCGATAGTGCGAGCGCAGTAGCAGAAGGCGCACCACTTCGGCGTCGTAACGCTGCAGCACGTCGCGCAGGATGAAGAAGTTGCCAAGCGACTTCGACATCTTCTCGTTGTCGATGTTGAGGAAGCCGTTATGCATCCAGTACTTCACGAACGGCTTGCCGGTGGCGCCCTCGGACTGCGCGATCTCGTTCTCGTGATGCGGGAACTGCAGGTCCATGCCGCCGCCATGGATGTCGAATGGCTCGCCGAGCAGCGTGGTGCTCATGGCCGAGCATTCGATATGCCAGCCCGGCCGTCCCTCGCCCCATGGCGCGGGCCATTTCGGCTCCTCGGGCTTCGCGCGCTTCCAGAGGACGAAGTCGAGCGGATCTTCCTTGGTGGCATCGACCTCGACGCGTTCGCCCGCGCGCAGCTCATCGAGCGACTTGCCGGAAAGCTTGCCGTAGCCGGGAAAGCGGCGCACCGCGAAGTTGACGTCGCCCGAGGCCGCTTGATAGGCGAGATGGTTGTCCTGCAGGCGGCGGATGAGCGCCTGCATCTGCGGCACGTATTGCGTGGCGCGCGGCTCGTGGTCGGGCTTCAGGATGCCAAGGGCAGCGGCGTCCTCGTCCATCGCCCGGATGAAGCGCTCGGTCACCGCCTCCACCGGCACGCGGTCTTCGGCGGCGCGCCTGATGATCTTGTCATCGATATCCGTGATATTGCGCACGTAAGTCACGCGATAGCCGCTCGCCGTCAGCCAGCGCCGCACCATGTCGAACACCACCATGAAGCGGGCGTTGCCGACGTGCATATAGTTGTAGACGGTGATGCCGCAGACGTACATGCGTACGTCCGGCGGCTGCAGCGGGACGAACGGCTGCTTTTGGCGCCCCAGGCTGTTGTAGATCTTCAGTGTTTCGATTGTGGACCGGCGCGCGTTAGTCTAGAATCAAGACTCTTTCGTAGGGCCTTGAAAATATAACACAATGCTGAATCTCAACGCCCCGCGTGAATGGCTGCGTGGGAGCGCCATCCTAGCGTTTACGTTCATGGTCGG
>DASREB010000021.1:0-5799 GCA_035652275.1 Burkholderiales bacterium | reverse complement strand
TCGGGCCTGCCGCCGTTTCTGGTCGAGCACGGCGGCGTCAATTCCGGTTTCATGCTGGCGCAGGTCACGGCCGCGGCGCTCGCGAGCGAGAACAAGTCGCTCGCGCATCCGGCGAGCGTCGACAGCCTGCCGACCTCCGCGAACCAGGAGGATCACGTCAGCATGTCGACCTTCGCCGCCCGGCGGCTGGGCGACATGGCGGCAAATACCGCCGGCATCGTTGCAATCGAGCTGCTCGCGGCGGCGCAAGGCATCGACTTCCGCGCGCCCTTGCGAACGTCGGCGAAGCTCGAGCAAGTTCATGCGCTCGTGCGCTCGAAGGTCGGCTTCTACGATCACGATCGCTACTTCGCCCCGGATATCACCGCGGTCCAGGCGCTGATCGAGGCGGGCAGTTTTCACCGTTTCGTGCCGGCGCTCTTACCTTCGCTGTGATGGAGCTCTATCGCTTCCGCGCCGGCAGCTCGCCGCTCCTCGTCTCCATGCCGCACACCGGGACGCATGTTCCCGAGTGGCTCGCGCCGCGCCTGAGCGCTGCCGCGCGCCCCTTGCCGGACACCGACTGGCACCTTGAGCGGCTTTACGACTTCCTCGGGGAGCTCGGCGCTTGCGTGCTCATTGCCACGCATTCGCGCTATGTGGTCGATCTCAACCGGCCGCCCGACAATGCCAACCTCTACCCGGGGCAGGACACGACCGGCATCGTGCCGCTCGACACCTTCCATCGCGAGCCGCTTTACCTTCCGGGCTTTCCGCCCTCGGAGAAAGAGGTCACCGAGCGGATCGAGACCTATTGGCGGCCCTATCACCAGCGGTTGCAGCAGGCGCTCCAGGAAATCAAGGCGCAGCATGGCTACGCGCTTCTCTGGGACGCGCACTCCATCTTCTCGGTGCTGCCGCGCTTCTTCGCCGGCGAGCTGCCCGATCTCAACCTCGGCACGGCGGACGGCAAGTCGTGTGCGCCGGGCATCGGCGAAGCGCTCGCCAAGACGGTCGAGGGCTATCGCGTCGCCCTGAACGGGCGCTTCAAAGGCGGCTACATCACCCGCCGCTACGGCGATCCGGCGCATGGCGTGCACGCTGTGCAGCTCGAGCTGTCCGAAGCGACCTATATGGACGAGAAACCGCCCTATCGCTTCCGCGAGGACCTGGCGCACGAGCTGCGGCCGCAGCTAAGGACGCTGCTCGAGCTCTTGCTCGCGCTCGGAAAAAATAGCTAGGTCTGTCGCGGGCCGCGCATCTCGCGCAATGCCGCCTCGACGCGCTGCCAGGTCGTCGCTTGCTCGGTATCGCCGGCGCGGATGAAGAATTCCGCCTTCTGTGCGGCGGCGGCGATCGCTTTGGGCCCTTGCGTCTCGAACAGATGACGCGCAAGTGCCGAAATATCCGCGGTATTCATGGTCAACCCCGCTCCAAGGGTGGTGCAGGGCACGTAGCAAGCGCGATGCCCGTGCTTGAACGCCGACCGCGCGAAGCGCAACATGGACCTTAAGGAGGAGGCCATGGACCGCTGCAAGACGACGTTGGCAGTGCTGCTGCTCGCTGCCGGTACCGCGAATGCCCAGACCCTGGACGAGCTGAAGGCCGACGGCCAGCTCACCGACGCATTGAAGACGGACAACGTACTCACCTACGGCATGGGCTACCACCTGCAGCGCTATAGCCCGCTCAACCAGATCAACCGCAATACCATCAAGCGCCTGGTGCCGGTTTGGAACCTGAGCCTCGACAACAACTGGGGCGAGCAGGCGCAGCCGCTGGTCTACAACGGCGTGATGTATGTGACCAACGCGCGCCACACCGTGGCGATCGATGTCGGCACCGGCAAGCAAATCTGGAAGCACACGCTCGACTGGCCGGCCGATACGCCGCGCGTGGTGTGCTGCGGCGTCTCCAACAAGGGCGCCGCGCTCTATAACGGTCGCGTCTATCGCACGACGCTCGATGCGCACATCCTCGCGCTCGACGCGCAGACCGGCAAGGAGCTCTGGAAGACCAAGGTCGCCGAATGGACCGAGGGCGTCTCGCTCACCCTCGCGCCGCTCATCGCGAACGGTGTGCTGATCATCGGCAATTCCGGCGCGGAATACGGCGTGCGCGGCTTCATCGACGGCTACGATCCCGAGACCGGCAAGCAGCTCTGGCGCCGCTACACGATCCCGGCGCGCGGCGAGAAGGGTAACGAGACCTGGCCGCAGAACAACAACGCCTGGGAAACGGGCGGCGGCTCGGCGTGGATCACCGGCTCCTATGACGCCGCGCTCGACCTCATCTACTGGGGCACCGGCAACCCGGCGCCGTGGGCCTCCCAGAGCCGCGCCGGCGACAACCTCTACACGTCTTCGCTGCTGGCGATGCGGCCGAAGACCGGCGAGATCGTGTGGCACTACCAGTTCACGCCGAACGACGCGTACGACTACGACGCCTGCTGGGAGCTGATCCTCGCGGAGCTCAAGGTCGCCGGCAAGCCGCGCAAGGTGGTGATGCAGCTCAACCGCAACGGCTTCCTTTACGTGCTCGACCGCACCAATGGGCAGCTCATTTCGGCAAAGCCCTACGAGAAGGTCAACTGGGCGACCCACATCGACATGAAGACGGGGCGGCCAGTGGAGACCGATATCGCGAAGAGCATTCGCGAGATGAAGGCCACCGAGCACTGGCCCTCCACGCGCGGCGGCAAGAACTGGCAGCACGCTGCGTTCAATCCGAATACCGGGCTGCTTTACGCCAACACCCTGCACGAAGGGCGCATGTACAAGCACCTGGAGACGAAGCCGTTCGAGAAAGGCCAGCGCTACATGTTCATCGAGAACCTGCCGCTGCCGCGCGCCGCCGGCGAACCGATCGGCCACATCGAGGCGATCGACCCGCTGACGGCGGAGAAGAAGTGGCGGGTGCCGCTCACCGACTTCCAGATCTGGTCGGCGATGCTCGCAAGCGGCGAGCTGCTCTTCACCGGCAAGGAAACGGGCGAGTTCATCGCGCTGGATGCGGCGACCGGCAAGCAGCTGTGGCAATTCCAGACCGGCTCCGGCATCAATGCGATGCCGATTACCTACACCTACAAGGGCAGGCAGTACGTGACGGTGCTCTCCGGGATCGGCGGACTCTACTGGAACATCAATCGCGAAGCGCTGAAGGACCGCGTTCCCGTCGGTGGCTCGGTATGGACCTTCGCCCTCTTGCCGGAGTGATGCTCGCCTGGAGCTCGGCTCTCGCGCAGGCCCCGACGCCGCAGCAGATCCAGCGCGGCGCCGACATCTACGAGCGCAACTGCTCGCCGTGCCACGGCGCGCGCATGCAGGACCCGCAGGGCGCCTTTGACCTGCGGAAGTTTCCGCACGGCGAGCGCGAGCGCTTCATCACGTCGGTTGCGCGGGGCAAGAACCAGATGCCGGCCTGGGGCGGGATGCTGAAGCCGGAGGACATCGAAGCGTTGTGGGCCTACGTCGTCTCCGACGAGAGCGTGCATGGTCACTGAACGGCGCCGGCGCGTACCCTGCCGATGCACGGATTAGCGCCGATCGCGTAGGCGAGCTCCGCCGGCGAGTCGATCTCCCATAGCGCGAAGTCAGCCGCCTTGCCAACTTGCAGCGTGCCGTGCGACGCCTGCAGGCCGAGAGCGCGCGCCGCGTGCACCGTGAATCCGGCGAGCGCCTCCTCGGGCGTCAGGCGAAAAAGCGTGCACGCCAGGTTCATTGCGAGGAGTGGCGAAGAGAGCGGCGACGAGCCGGGGTTGTGATCGGTCGCGAGCGCGATCGGCACGTTATGGCTGCGCAGTGCCGAGATTGGCGGCAGCCGCGTCTCGCGCAGGAAATAGAACGCGCCCGGCAGCAGCACGGCGACGCTGCCCGCGCGCGCCAGCGCTTCGATGCCCGCCTCGCTCGTGTACTCCAGGTGATCCGCAGAGAGTGCGCCGTGCTTCGCCGCGAGCGCCGCGCCGCCGAGGTCGCAGAGTTGATCGGCGTGCAGCTTCACCCGCAGGCCGAGTCGCTTCGCCGACTCGAAGACGCGCGCGGTCTGATGGCGGCTGAAGGCGATGCGCTCGCAGAACGCGTCCACGGCATCAACCAGCTTATCGGCCGCCGCGGCCGGCAGCACTTCGTCGCAGACGAAATCGATATAGGCATCCGGGCGCCCTTTGTATTCCTCCGGCAGCGCATGCGCGCCGAGGAAGGTGGTCTTCACGGTCAGGCCCTCGAGGCGCCGTGCCGCGCGCAGCATCTTGAGCTCGGTGTCGCGATCGAGACCGTAGCCCGACTTCACCTCGATCACCGCCGCGCCTTCGGCGAGCCAGGCGCGCAGCCGCCGCTGCGCGAGCGAGAGCAATTCCGTTTCCGACGCGGCGCGCGTCGCGCGCACGGTGGAGAGGATGCCGCCGCCCGTCCTCGCGATCTCCTCGTAGCTTGCGCCCTGCAACCGCAGCTCGAATTCGTGCGCGCGGCTTCCGGCGTAAACCAGGTGCGTGTGGCAATCGACAAAGCCCGGCAGGATCCAGGCGCCGCGCGCGTCGTGCACGACACGCACGTCACCTTCCCAGTCGCACCGCTCGCCGACCCACGAGATGCGGCCCGTGGTGACGGCGAGCGCGCCGTCGCGGATCACCGGTCCCGCCATGGTGGCGAGCCGTGCATGCAGCCAGACGGCGTCGTGCATCTGGCTATGATAGCGGCGTGAAAACGTATTACGCGCGCCAGGCGCTGCTCGTTTCCGGGTGGGCGCGCGATGTGCGTATCACCGTCGAGGACGGCGCGATCACCGCGGTCGAGCCGAACGGCGCCGCCGATGGCGCCGAACGCCTGCCCGGCCCCGCGCTTCCCGGCATGGCCAACCTGCATTCGCATGCGTTCCAGCGCGCGATGGCCGGCCTGACCGATGTGCGCGCCGCGGCGCACGACGATTTCTGGTCCTGGCGCGAGCTCATGTACCGGTTCATGGAGCGCCTCACGCCCGACCAGGCGCACGCCATCGCAACGCAGCTCTATATAGAAATGCTGCGGCATGGCTACACCGCGGTGGCGGAGTTCCACTATGTGCACCATCCGGCCGAGATGCTCGATCGGCATCTCGCCGCTGCACGCGAGACGGGCATCGCCATCACGCTCCTGCCATCGCTCTACCGCTGGTCCAACTTCGGCGCCAAGCCGCTCGCGCCCCGCCAGCGGCGCTTTGCGAGCGATGTGCGCACGGTGCTGGATATCGTGGCGCGCGTTCCGCGCAGCCCGGACGTCAGGGCCGGCGTCGCGCCGCACTCGCTGCGCGCGGTGGATCCGGCGGCACTGAAGGAGCTGATCGCGGGCGTGGATGAGCACGCCGTGATCCACATCCATGCTGCCGAGCAGACCCGCGAGGTCGAAGAAAGCACCCTCGCGCTGCATCAGCGGCCGGTGGCATGGTTGCTGGAGAACTGCGCGGTCGACGGCCGCTGGTGCCTGGTGCACGCGACGCACCTGGAGCCCTCCGAGGTGAGCGGCCTCGCGGCGAGCGGCGCGGTCGCCGGGCTTTGTCCCACCACCGAGGCGAACCTCGGCGACGGCATCTTCCCGCTGGTTGCCTATCGCGGCGCGAGCGGCCGCTGGGGCATCGGCGGCGACAGCCACGTGTCGCGCGATCCGGCGGACGAGCTGAGGCTGCTCGAATATGTGCAGCGCCTCGTCACTCGCCGGCGCAACATCAACGTCAGCCGAGCTTCCGCCGCGGTCGGCACGACGCTCTGGCTCGAAGCGGCCGCCGGCGGCGCACAGGCGCTCGGCCGCGACATGGGCGCGATTGCGGCGGGAAAGCGCGCCGATCTCGTGG
>DASREB010000020.1:0-4073 GCA_035652275.1 Burkholderiales bacterium | reverse complement strand
GATCCGGTGTTCTTCCTCGAGTACTGGAAGAACCCGCAGGCGACGCGCGACAAGTTCCTCGGCGACTGGGGCTGCACCGGGGACCAGGGGAAGATGGATGAGGACGGCTACCTCTGGTACCAGGGTCGCTCCGACGACGTCATCAAGAGCGCCGGCTACCGCATCGGGCCGGCGGAGATCGAGAATTGCCTGGTGAAGCACCGCGCGGTGATGAACGCGGCGGTGATCGGCAAGCCCGACGAGACACGCGGCGCCATCGTCAAGGCGTACATCGTGCTCGCGCCGGGCGAAACCGCCTCCGCTGCGCTCATCGAAGAGATCCAGGCGCACGTGCGCGGCCGACTTGCGCCCTACGAATATCCGCGCGAAATCGAGTTCATCGACGCGCTGCCGATGACCACCACCGGCAAGGTCCAGCGCAAGGAGCTGCGCCGACGAGAAGAAGCGAAGCGGCGTAGCACGTGAAGCGAGTACTGCTTGCCGGGGCGGGCCATGCGCACGCCGTGCTCCTCGATGCGCTGGCGCAAGAGCCGCTTTACGGCGCGCGCATCACCCTGGTCTCGCCCCATGCGCGGCAGCTCTATTCGGCGATGCTGCCGGGCGTGATCGCCGGGCACTACGAGCGCGAAGAAGCCGAGTTCGACGTCGCGGCGATGGCCGAGCGCGCCTTTGTCGAGTTCGTGCCCGGCGCGATCGCGCGCCTCGACACGGTGCGGCGCGTGGCGCTGCTCGCCGATGGTCGCCAGATCCACTATGACATCGCCTCGCTCAACGTCGGCTCGCGCACGGCCGATGAAACGCCGGGCGCGGCAGAGCGCGCATTGCCGGTCAAGCCGTACGAGCGGCTGCTCGAGCGCGTCCGCTACAACGCGCATATCGCCATCGCCGGTGGCGGAGCGGCTGGCGCCGAGCTCGCGATGGCGCTGCGCCATCGCGGCGCCATCGTCACGCTCTACTCCGCGGACAGCCCTTTTCCGCCGTGGCTCGCGCAACGCCTGGAGCGGGTGCTACGGCGCCGCGGCGTGGATTATCGGCCCGGCATGCGCGCCGATGCGGTGGAGCCCGGCCCGGTGATCATCGCCGGGCAGGCGCAGCAGCAGTTCGATATGGTGCTGTGGGCCGCCGGGGCGGCGCCGATCGGCTGGCTCGAGCGCTCGGGACTCGCGCGTGACGAGCAGGGCTTCGTGCAGGTCGACGAGACGCTGCGCAGCGTCTCGCATCCGGAGGTCTTCGCGGCGGGCGATTGCGCGGCAACCGGCGAGGCCAAGGCGGGCGTGTACGCCGTGCGCCAGGGCGCGCTGCTGGCACAGAACCTGCGCGCACTCGTCAAAGGCACTGCGCTCCTGCCTTACGAGCGGCGGCCGCATGCGCTCCTTCTCATTACCTGCGGTGCGCGCTATGCCATAGCGACGCGCGGCGCCTGGAGCGCGCAAGGGCATTGGGTCTGGTGGTGGAAGAACTGGATCGACCGCCGCTGGATGGCGCGGCTGCGCGGCGAGAAGCTCAAACCGCGCAAATCGGGGACCGAGCCCGAACTCGATCGCGGACGCAGCCCGAAGTAGTCGGTCTCCGCCCGAATCCCGTCTAGTTGCCGAGCCGGGCGAGCTGTATGAGTTCGTCGATCGACGGCGCTTGCGCCACCGCGGCGCGGCCGCTGTCCTTGCCGCGCACGACGATGAGCAGGCCTTTGTTCTGCGGGTTCGAGCCACGGCTGCGCACGTCGAGCCAGCGCGCGCCGATGCGTTTGCCGTCCGGGTCGCGCAGCACCGTGCCGCCGCGCACCCGCTCCTCGTAGCCGACGATCTCGCCGCGCTCGCCAAGCCGCGGCACGAAGAGCGTGAGCTGCGCGAGCTCTTCCCCGGTACGCTCGTCGCGCATGATCTCCTTGTAGCCGACGACATGGCCCTGCGCGTTACGCAGCTCCTCGCGCGCGAGCGGTTTCGTCTCGATCGCCGTGCAGCCGCCCAGCGCCAGGATCAGGGCGGTTCTTATTAGCGTCTTCATTGCAGCGCGACTCTACGCCTCCAATAAGCGCGACGCAATTTTGATACTGAGTATTTATTTGTGGCCGCGGCGCGCTTCGATCGCCTCGATCTCGTCCATGATGCGGTCCATGCGCGCGATCACGGCGCGGTAAGGCGCCGGCGTCGCCAAGTCCACGCCGGCGCGCTTGACGAGCTCATACGGATAGTCCGAGCCGCCGGCGCTGAGGAGCGCGAGGTAGCGCTCGCGCGCGCCGGGCTCGCCTTTCAGCACCCGGTCGGCGAAGAGCGAGCTCGCCGCGATCGAGGTGGCGTACTGGAAGACATAGAAGGCGCGATAGAAGTGCGGGATGTAGGCCCACTCGACGGTGTAGAGGTCGTCGATTTTCACTACCCCTTCGCGCTCGCCATGGTAGCGGCGCAGGATGCCGCCGTAGATCTCCGTCAGGCGCTTGCCGGTGAGCGACTCGCCGCGGTCGACGCGCGCGTGCACCTCGCGCTCGAAGTCGGCGAACATCGCCTGGCGGAAAAAAGTGGCGCGCAGCGTCTCGAGCGCCGAGCCGAGGTAAAGCAGTCGCTCATCGTCGCTTTTGGCGGTCTTCAGCGCGTGCTCGAGCAGCATGGCTTCGTTGAACGTCGAGGCGATCTCGGCAACGAAAGTCGCGTAGCTCGAATTGACGAAGGGCTGGGCTGCGTTCGAGAAGTACGAATGCATCGCGTGGCCCCATTCGTGCGCGAGCGTCGATACGGACTCGTAGTTGCCGGTGTAGTTCATCAGCACGTACGGGTGCACGTCGTAGGCGTCGCCTGCCATGTGGGCGCCCGATTGCTTGCGCGGTCGTGGATAGGTGTCCATCCAGCGGTGCTCGAAGCCCGCCGCCATGGCGGAGACGTAGCGCTCGCCCAGCGGCTTCACTGACTCGAGCACCATGCGCTTGCCCTCTGGCAGCGGATACTTCAGATCCGAGACGACGAGCGGCGGATAGATGTCGTAGTAGCGCATCTCGCCCGCCGGAATGCCGCGCAGCCGCGCGCGCAGCCGGAAGTAGCGATGCAGTGTCGGCAATCCCTTATTGGTTTCGGCGATCAGCGTGTCATAGACCGCGACCGGCAGCCGCTCGCCGTCAAGCGAGCGGGCAAGCGTGCTCGGGTACTTGCGTACCCGCGTGTAGACCGTGTCCTTCTTCAGGCTCTCGTGGAACATGACGCCGAAGGTGCGCTCGTACTCTTTCCACTGGCCCCAGAAGGTGTCGAAGACCAGCTTGCGATCGGCGCGGTTCGGCGCTTCGCGGCCGACTTCGTAGCCCGACTGGTCGAGCTTGAGATCGCGCCCGTCGGAGAGCCGCAGCATCGGCCACGGCATGTCGGCGTTGGCGAGGATCTGATAGGTGGCACCGGCCGCGTCGCGCGCGAGATCGAAGGTGGCGACGAGGTTCTCGCCTTTCGCATCGAGCGTGTGCGGCGCCATGCGCAAGGTGTTGTCCGTCTGGTGGCGATACACGGCGAGCGTTTTGTCGGCGGCAAAGAGCTCATTGATGTGCGCTGCCCCGGCGCGCAGAACCTCCGGCCGCATGTACGCCGCAGTTTGCGAGAGCTCGGTACTCAGTACGTGCGCCTGCTGACTGAGTTCCAGGCTTTCCGGCACGCCGGTGTCTTCGGCGAGCAGCTCCTCCGCGTAGACCTCGAGCCGCGCCAGGCGCTTCGCCGCCGCAGCGTAGCGATCGAAGCACGATTTCATCCGCTGCGCCGACTCGGCGAGATGGCCGCGGCACGCGGCGATGGTTTTCAGCTCGGTACGCAATTGCGCGGCGTCGTCGTGCCAGGCTTTTACGGTGGGATAAAGATCTGCCAGGTTCCAGCGGTCCTGCACGTCTTCGGCTGCCGCGCTTGTCGCGGCGAGGAGTAGCAACAGCGCAATGGGTTTGATCATCGGTCTCTTATACTTAGCGAGTTGGCACCCCGGACACGAATCGAACGTGCGACCTGCCCCTTAGGAGGGGGCTGCTCTATCCACTGAGCTACCGGGGCGCGCCGCGCATTTTAACTGCCGAGGGATTCCGCGCTTGCTGTTGCTGAGAGGCTTGCTGCTGA
>DASREB010000019.1:0-8461 GCA_035652275.1 Burkholderiales bacterium | reverse complement strand
GCGTCGAGCCGCAGGCCGGCGCGGCGCGCGAATTCTGCGCTCGGCACCGGCTCGAGCTCGTGGCATTCGATGAAGCGCTCGCCGATCGCTCGGTGCCTGCGCTGGTGCTCGCCACGCCGCACTCGCTGCACCTGCCGCAGGCGCTCGCCGCGGCGAGGGCCGGCAAGCACGTCTTCTGCGAGAAGCCGCTCGCGCTGACGCGTGCCGATGCCGAGCGGATGCTCGAAGCTTGCCGGCGCGCCGGCGTCGTCCTCGGCGCGGGCCATAACCGGCGCTGGTGGCCGGCGATGCGCGAGCTCGCGCGCCTCGTCGCTTCCGGCGAGCTTGGCACGCTGCTGCACATCGAAGGCCACAACAGCAACGAGAACTCCAATGCGGTGGCAGGCGGCTGGCGCACGCTGCCAGCCGAATCGCCCGGCGGTGGCATGACCGGGGCGGGCCTGCACGCGCTCGATGCGATGGTCGGCATCGCCGGCCCCGTGACGCGCGTGCAGGCGCAGCTCCTCGAGCGCAAGCCGCCGCCCGCGCCCCAGGACAGCGCTTCCGCGCTGCTCGAATTCGAATCCGGCGTGAGCGGCCTTCTCGCGACCGTGCGCGCGACGCCGTTCTACTGGCGCGTGCACGCCTTCGGCACGCAGGGCAACGCCGAAGTGCTCGGCGAAACGGAGCTCGTCCTGCGCATTAGCGGCGCGCGTGCCGAACGGCGCACGCTTGCGCCGGTCGACTCGCTACGCGCCGAGCTGGAAGCCTTCGCCGACGCGGTCGAAGGCCGCGCGGCGTTCCCGATAACGCCAGGGCAGATGCTCGACACGGTCGCCGCATTCGAGCGGGTGATCGCCGCGCTGCGTGCTTAGCGCGCGCCCGCGGGCGCCAGGCGGACGCCTTGCAGCCACTGCGCGGTCTTCTCGGCGACGACGCGCTCGTTGCCGACGAAGTTGTGCGCTCGCAAGGGCGAGGTGTCCGGCGTCGAGGGGATGACGACGATGTCGGCCCGGGTAGCGGCGAGCGCGTTGGCCTTGATCTGGCCGGCGAGCGTCTCGCGCTTGGTGAGGCCGCCCTTGCCCTGAATGTTGTCGGCCGGGTCGTAGACGATGAGGAGCGGCACCTTGATGCGCTGGATCATTTTTTCGACCGCGGCCTTGCTGGTATCGATGTCGCGGTAGCTGAGGAAGGTCTTGGCGGAGGTGATGATCACCCGGCCCTCGCGGTAAGGCAGCAGCTTGATCTCGTCACCCTTGCCGCTCGTCACCAGCTCGCGGCATTCGGCCCGGAACTTCTCGTAGAGCTCGGGCCCCAGCAGCGAGTCGCGCGTGATCGCCGGAATGTTGATGTGCGGGCCATACAGGCCGATCGCCTTCACCGCGGGGTCCGGCTCGGCACCCTGGTAGTACTCGACGATCGGTGTGCCGAGGCTATGACCGACGAGGAAGATGTCGCGATAGCCGCGGCTCTTCATGTACCCGATCGCGGCGCCGACTTCGCGCACCGCGGTCTCGAATTCCGAAGTGCGGAAGCTTTCGCCGGAATGCGCGCCGTTGTACGCCAGCGCGGCGTAACCCTGGGCGGCGAGGAGGCCCGCGAGGAACATCGGCGGTCCCTGGTACCAGTACGACTCCACCCCGTGCACCAGCACCACGCCGACCTCCGGCTTTGCAAACCGTTTCGAGTCCGGCGCGAACACGCCGCCCCGCAGCGTCTTGCCGCCGGCGGGAAACTCGACCAGCTCGAACTCGACGCCCTTCGGCGGCAAATACGCGTGCGCTGCGGCACAGACCAAGAACGCGATAAGCGCCGCCAGTAGCTTCACGACATCACACCTTGCGCGCGCGCTCTTGCGCCACGCGGATGGGCGGCGTCCACGGTTTGTCGGCCCAGGCGACGCCGACGCGCGCGATCTGCGCATCGATGAGATAGGGCTTGCCTTCCTGCGTCGCCTTGCGAGCGCGTTCGAGCGCCGCGATCAGCTCCTCCGGTGCCTGCACCACCTCGGCTTCCACGCCGAAGCCTTTGGCGATGAATGCCATGTTCATGTCCGGGTTGCCGAGGTAGTCGTGGTAGAACTGGCCGGTTTGCACCATGCGGCCGCCCGGCACTTTCTCGATCACGCGGCTGTGCGGTCCGCTGTACGCGTGGTTGTTGTAGACCACCGTGATGACGGGCAGCTCGAGCCGCGCCATGTTCCAGAGCGCCGTCGGGCCGAAGATGAACGAGCCGTCGCCCACCAGGCAGATCACCTGGCGGTTCGGCCGCGCGAGCTTCACCCCGGCCGCGGTACCGACGCCCGAGCCGAGGTGCGCGCCGTAATAGAAGAAGAGATCGCGGCCGCCCTGCGGGTTGAACTCGAAGCCATGGAGCACGACCGAGCCCGCTTCGTGGACGATGATCGCGTCCTTGTCGGCGAACTGGGCGACTTCACGCGTCACGCGGTCGGCGAGCATCGGCGCGCGGTCCCAGTCCGGATTCTTCATCACCAGGTCGCGCAGCGCTTTCGCCTTGTCGTGGAAGCGTCGCGTCTCCTCGGCCCGCGCGCCCGCGCGCTGCTTGAGCGCGGGCGTCATCAGCTGTGCCACCGCAGCCGTGAGGTCATCGAGCCCGAAGGCGACATCGGCGACCAGCGGCACGTCCACCGCAATGATGTTGCCGATGCTCGCGGCGTCGATACGCATGTCGATGAACTTCGGCTCGCGGCCGATGATCGGCACGACGCTGTTGTGCTGCAGCTTGTTGCCGACGTTCAGCACCACGTCGGGATTCTTCGGATAGTCGAGCGAGGTGAGCCGCGCCGCCGGCGGCGAGCCCACCCACAGCGGATGCGTTTCCGGGAAGTTGGCGTAGCACTGCCGCGCCTGCGTCACCGGCATGCCGAGGAGCTCGGCGAGCTTTACGGCCTTGGGCAGCGCCTTGGCGCTGTAGACCTCGTCGCCGACGATCATGAGCGGCATGCGCGCTTCCACCAGCAGCTTCGCCGCGCGCTCCACTTCCGCCGGATTCGGCCGCACGCGCATGCGCGGATCGGTCCTGTCGTGCGCGATGACCTCGGCGCGCACATGCTCGTCGTTGAAGTCCGAATGCCACGACGCATACGTCGGCCCGTACGGCGGCGTCCACGCCGCCTTGAAAGCGCGCCGCACGGTCTCCGGAATCATGTCCGGCCGTCGCGCGAGCCACGCATACTTGGTCAGCGGCTGGACGATCTGCTCCTGGTTCGCGACCTCCTCGAAGCCGTCGCGCCCGGCGCGGCCGCTCTGGTCGGTGCGGTAGCTGTAGAAGACGAGCGGCGTCTGCTCCTTGTAGGCGTTGAACATCTGGCCCATGGCGTTCACCAGCCCGACGACCGCGGCCTGCATGACGATGGTCGGCTCGCCGGAGGCTTTCACATAGCCCGCCGCCATCGCCGCGCCCGGCCCTTCGTGCGGCGTGAGGATGTATTTCAGCTGCGGCCGATCGACCAGCGCCTCGTAGAAATGCGCGTCCTCGCTCGCCGAATTACCGAACACGTATTTGACGCCCGAGGCGATGAGCTGCTCGGCGAAGCACTCGGCGCCGGTACCTTCGACCGTCTTGAACGCGCCCGCGGCGGCCTGCGCGTGCGCGCTCGGCACCAGCGACTCGACGATGTCACGCGCCGCGGTGAGCGACACGCCGGCGGTCGTCAAGCCCTTGAGGAATGTGCGCCGCGAAATCGACTGCGACAAAAAGCGTGCGACCAGCTCTCTCACAGAACTCCTCTCTTCATTCCTTGCCCTGTGGCTGCGTAGCGGTTTTTTGCAGGGGCTCGGCCGGGGATTTTGCCGCGCTTTCGGGAACCGTGGCGGCTGCGCGGGTCGTCGCCGCCGCGGCTTCCTTTGGCGGGAAGCCGGCGAGCGCCATTCCGACCGCGCCTCTGGCGGTAGTCGGTCGGGTTGAACGGGCGCCCGCTGGAAATCTCGCGTGCACGCCGCGTGCCATCCACAGGAGTTCACCGGTGGTACCGTCGATCAGTGCCACTTCGACGATGCCGCCCTCCGCTGCGTGTACTACTCCCAGCACTGCGCCGGCCATGATGTCCTTGGCCTTCTGTCCGCCGGACTTCTGGAAGCCGGAATAGCGCGAAAGCAGAATCGCATCGGCGTCGAAGCGGGTCGCCAGCGCGGTGGCGGCGGTGCCTACTGTCACGCGAGTCCGCGTGGTCGGCTTTTCCTCTTCCTCGGCACTGGACATCTTCACCCGTGTCGCGAATGCAGCGCGCAGCTGTTGGACCTCGAATTCCATTTCGCGTTTGCGCTCCTCGGGCTGGTCCTCGGGCGGTTTGCGGATGGTGTATTGCCCGCCGATCGTGCTCTCGAACTCCGATAAGAGCGTCTCCGAGATGTTCTTCTCCATGAGGGGCAGGCGTTCGTTTTCGCCGGTGAATACGATGCGGGTGTATTCGACCTGCGGCGCGAGGATGGCGATGCTCTGGACCTTGCGGAGCAGGCTGACGACCTCCGGATGCGGTGGCAGCGGCGGCGGCGGCTTGGTCGCGCATGCGGACATGAATAGCGCAATGACGGCGAGGCCATGCACGGTGCGGGTGTTCATGGTTTGTCCAACCTCCCCAGAATGTTCTCGATGTAGCGGCGGTCCTTGATCTCCTTGCCGCGATCGAGATACTGCTTCAGCGACGTCCTGGCGCCCGGCGCGTCGCCATTTGCCCAGGCAACCAAGCCGAGGCCGCGGTAGCCTTCGGCGAATCCCTCATCGAGCGCGAGCGCGTCCTGGAAGGATCGCGTTGCCGTGGCAAGCAGCGCCTGCTTCTTGCCCCGAAACTGGCTGACCGCTTCCTTGTCCGAGTCGCGACCGCTGATCCAGGCTTGCTCGCGCGCCGCACCGATCGGATCCTCCGCCATTTCCCGATAGGCTTCGCCGCGGTAATAGTGCAGCCATGCGGACTTGGGCGAATGGACGAGCGCGCTGTCGGCCGAGTTGATCGCCAGCTGATACTGCCTGACGTTTAGCTTGAGCCGGATGTTCTCGAGCGCAACTTCGTATCTGACTTTCAGATATTGCTCAACGCGCGCGGGCGCTCCTGGGTTCACTGCCAGCTTTGCACTCCGGATGTATTCGCTGGCGCGTGCCGCGCGGTCCTGATTGTCGGGATGACTGCTGTAGATCGAGCCCCAGACTGACTCGCGGGGTGCCACTTCGCGAATCAGGGCGAAAAGCTTGTCTGCTTCCGCGAGCGGGTAACCCGCCGCCGACATATATTCCAGGCCGGAACGATCAGCCTCCGCTTCGTTTTCCCTGCTTTGTCCGGCGAGCGCCCCGACTGCGGGCAAGTAGGCGATCGAGGTACCGAAGAGCGCGATATCGGCGATGTTCGCGACGATCATCGTGTTGCGGCGCGAGCGTTGGCGGTCCAGCGAATGCCGCTTGACGACGTGAGCCACCTCGTGGCCGAGAACCTGGGCGAGTTGCGCTTCGTTCTCCAGGCGCGCCAGCAGGCCGACGTTGACGTAGATGCTGCCGTTCGGCAGCGCGAACGCATTCACCAGCGGTTCGCGCAAAACGTAGAAGCGGAAGTTCACCGCGCTGGCGGCGGACGCCGGAACCAGGCGCTTGCCGACCTCGTTGACATAGGCGTCGACGTCGGAGCTGGTGAAGAGCAGGCCTTTCTTACGCACTTCATCGTCGAGCGCCGTCGCACGTTTCAGGAGCAGCTTTTCGTCCGGGTCGACGCCGTAGGACGCGGCGTCAGAGGTAAGCGGCGCCGGCGTGGTGGAGCACGCGGCGAGAATGAGCAGCAAGGGAACGGGCGCGAAGCCGGCTAAGCGGCGAGCCATTCCTCCTCCCAGAGCGGCCCGAGTATAGCGAGCTAAGCTTACGTAGATCTATCCCAGATATCGGTGATGCAGTTTCCTACGGTGTTCTGCGCCCGTATACGTCGCCGAGATAGTCGGCCATCTGCCGGATTTCATCCTGCGTCCAGAGCGCACCGCGGCCCACCATGCGGTAGAGCGTGCTCTCCCAGGCGCGGCGGTCCTGGCGTTGGTCCATCCACATGTTCGGGCTGTGGCACTGGAAGCATTTCGAGACCAGCACATCCTTCCCCGGCCCATCGGGAAAGCCGACCGCCGCGGGCTTTTTCTGCTGCGCCAGCGCCGTGCCTTGCCACATGAGCACGGCCACCGCCACGCAGCACCACCGCTTCACTTCGCCGGCTCCTTGGCGTAGCTCGCGTCGCGCACCACCTGAAGCGCCTGTTCCCTGGCCGGCGTCCCGGGTTGGCGGTGCAGGAAAGTGAAAATGAGGACAAGCTCGCCCACCGTTACGGTGCCCTCGGCAATGTACTTGTAGTCGCTGCCTTGGTTGCGCGACTCGCGGTCGGTGAGCGAGAAGTAGTAGCCCAGCGCCTGCTTGCCGCGCAACTCGATGAGCTGCGCCTGCTGCTCGATTGACTGGGGCAGCAGCTCCTTGCTTGTGGCCTGCACACGCTCCTTGATCACCTGCGGCGTCATCTCGGCGCGCTTTGCCGGCTCGAGCCACACCGCGGTCATCTGCAGGTCGAAGCTGTCTCCGTCGGCCGGTTGCAGGCGGATGGCGACCGAAGGCGGATTTGCCGCTGCCTTGTCCGCGGCTTGCCAATCTGATGGAACGTTGAGCAGCACTGCGCCGTGTTCCGGTATCGCGAAGCGCTGCGGCACTGGCTGCGCGAGCGCGGTGCTCGCGAAAAGCAGTGCGGCGGCGTAGAGCGCCCGGCGGAGGATCATCGCCGCTTATATGTAGCACAATGCCCGGCACGTACATGCGCTGGCTCGCCGCCTGTCTCGCCATCTTGTCCACCGCCGGGGCGGCTGCCGATGCGCGGCTCGACGCTGCGCGCAAGGAAGGCGAGGTCGTCTGGTACACGGCGATGAACGTGCCGGACGCCGAGGCGCTGCGCAAACCCTTCCATGAGCGCTACCCGTTCATCACGCTTACGGTAATGCGTGCCACCGGCGAGAAGGTGCGCACGCGCATCCTTGCCGAGGCGCGCGCCGGGCGCTACGCCTGGGACGTGGTGTCCTTCAACCTGCTCGACATGAACGCGCTTGACCGCGAAGGCCTGCTCGCGCGGTACACATCGCCGGAGACTGCCACCGCTTACCCGGCGGGCGCCGTGGGACCGACGTGGGCGGCGATTTATGTGCGCCAGTACGTCATCGGCTACAACACACAGCTCGTCAAGCAGCCGCCGGCGAGCTGGCCTGACTTGCTCGCGCCGCAGTGGGCCGGCAAGCTCGCGCTCGATGAGAGCGACGTCGAATGGTATGCGGCAATGCTCGATTACTGGGGCCGCGACAAAGGCACCGCCTACATGCAGGCACTAAGCCGGCAGAAGCCACAGCAGCGGCGCGGTCACAGCCTGCTCACCGGGCTGCTCGTCGCCGGCGACTTTCCGCTCGCCGTGATCCACGCCGGCGAGATCGAGAAGGAGAAGCAGGAAGGCGCGCCGGTCGAATGGGTGAAGACGCTCGATCCGATCATCACTTCGGCAAGCCAGGTGGCGATCTCGGGCCGGGCGCCGCATCCAGCGGCGGCGCGGCTCTTCGTCGACTTCCTGCTCTCCAAGGCGGGTCAGCAGGTCATCGCGTCGCGCGGGCGCATGCCGGCGCGCATCGATCTCGGGTCGAGCGCGGGCGGCGCGCTCAAGCTGCATTACGTCGATGCGCGGCTCGCGCCGCGCTTCAACGAGTATGAACGCGAGTTCCGCGCCATCTTCGGCAGAGCGCCATGACCGCGAAACTGAAGCACATCGCACTCGTCAGCGACAACTACGCGCTTCAGGGCAAGTTCTACGAGGCGGCATTCGGCATGCGCACGGCCGCGGATCCGCGGCCGGAGCGTGCCGTGACCGTGAGCGACGGCTACGTCGGCCTCAACATCAATCCGCGCAAGCCGGGCCGCCCGGCGGGTCTCGACCATTTCGGACTGGAGGTGGACGAGGTGGAGCCGATCCTCGCCAAGCTGAAGAAGCACGGCGTCGAGGTGGTGCAGCGCCCGAGCACACGGCCCTTCGCCGGCATCAGCACGCACGATCCGGCCGGCAACATCTTCGATCTCTCGCAGCGCGACATGGCGAACCGCACGTCGGTGTACGTCGAGGCCGAGAAGCCGGCGCCGCGGCGCATCAGCCATCTTGCACTGCGCACCCTGCAGGCCGACCGGCTGGTGGAGTTTTATGCGGAGCTCGGCCTCAAGCCGGTGAAGGGGCAGCACGGGAACTTCCAGCTTACCGACGGCCGCGTGGCGCTGCTGCTGATGCCGTGGCGCATCGGTGACTATGAGGGCACCGGGATCGTGCGCCCAGGGCCCGATCACCTCGGCTTCGACGTCGAGAGCCTGGAAGCTTTCAAGAGCCGGCTGCAGGAGCTTGGCGACAACAACCCGCACTTGCGCGCCAAGATGCTCGCTGGCAAGGAAGGCGAGGCGCGCATGAAGCTCTTTGCCTCGTCATGCCCGC
>DASREB010000018.1:0-6140 GCA_035652275.1 Burkholderiales bacterium | reverse complement strand
TCCGGCGGCGCGGTCATGTGGTACGCATCGGCCGATGCGCCATACCCCAGAATTTCCGCATAGATGCGCGCACCGCGCGCCTTGGCGTGCTCGTACTCCTCGAGCACCACCGCGCCGGCGCCCTCGCCCAGCACGAAGCCGTCGCGGTCCTTGTCCCAGGGCCGGCTGGCCGTGGCCGGATCATCGTTGCGCGTGGAGAGCGCCCGCGCGGCCGCAAAGCCGCCGACCGAGAGCTCGGTCACCACCGCCTCGGCGCCGCCGGCAATCATCACCTCGGCCTCGCCGTAGCGGATCGATTTCATCGCCTCGCCGATGCAGTGCGTCGAGGTGGTGCACGCCGTCACCATCGCCAGGTTGGGGCCCTTCGCGCCGACCTCGATGGAGAGCAGCCCCGCCACCATGTTGATGATGCTGCCGGGGATGAAGAAGGGCGAGATGCGACGCGGCCCGCTCTGCTTCAGCTCCTCATGCATCGTCTCGATCATCGGCAGGCCGCCGATGCCCGAGCCGAAATTGATGCCGACGCGCTCGGCGTTCTGCGGCGTGATCTGCAGGCCGCAGTCGCGCCACGCCTGCAGCCCCGCCGCCATGCCGTAGTGGATGAAGAGGTCCATGCGCCGCGCTTCCTTCGGCGACATGTACGGCGCGACGTCGAAGTCCTTCACCTCGCCGGCGATCTGGCTCGCGAGGCGCGAAGCATCGAAGCGCGTGATGCGCGCGATCCCGCCCTTGCCGGCGAGCGCGGCCTCCCAGGCCTGCGCCACGCTGTTGCCGATGGGACTGACGATGCCGAGACCGGTAAGGACGACTCTGCGACGGCTCACTTCAGGCGGGGCGTTGGCGTCAGGCCTTGGCGTGCGCCTTGATGTAATCGATGGCCTGCTGCACGGTGGTGATCTTCTCCGCTTCCTCGTCGGGAATCTCGGTCTCGAACTCCTCCTCGAGCGCCATCACGAGCTCCACCGTATCAAGAGAATCGGCGCCCAGATCATCGACGAACGAGGACGTGTTCTTGATCTCGGCCTCGTTCACGCCAAGCTGCTCGGCGATGATCTTCTTGACTGCTTGCTCGATGTTCTCCGCCATCGACTCTCTCCTTGAAAAGGGGGCGTATTTTACGCCATGTACATGCCGCCGTTGACGTGCAGCACGCAGCCTGTGACATAGCTTGCGGCGGGCGATGCGAGGTACGCGACCGCGGCGGCGACGTCCGCCGCTTCGCCCAGGCGCCCGAGCGGAATCTGCGCGAGCAGCGCGCCTCTTTGCTCGTCGCTCAACGCGCGCGTCATGTCGGTATCGATGAATCCCGGCGCCACGCAGTTCACCGTGATGTTGCGCGAGCCGAGCTCGCGCGCGAGCGACTTTGTCATGCCCACCACGCCTGCCTTGGCGGCGGCGTAGTTCGCCTGCCCGGCGTTGCCGGCGTCGCCGACCACCGACGTAATGTTGATGATGCGGCCCCAGCGCGCCTTCATCATGCCGCGCATCACCGCGCGGCTCAGGCGAAACACCGCGCGCAGGTTGGTCTCCATCACCTCGTCCCAGTCGGCGTCCTTCATCCGCAGTGCCAGATTGTCTCTGGTCACGCCAGCGTTATTCACGAGGATCGCAATGCCGCCGTGCTCCTTCTCGATCTCGGCCACGAGTGCGTCCATTTGCGCCGTGTCGCGCACGTTCAGCACCTTGCCGATGCCCGGCACGCTTGCCGCGCCCTGCGCCGTGGTGGCCGTGCCAACGACCTTGGCGCCCTGCTGCGCCAGCGCTTCGGCGATGCCGCGGCCGATGCCGCGCGAGGCGCCGGTGACGAGCGCGACCTTGCCGGTGAGCGCGCTCATCGCGCTGTCACCGCTTGGACGGCCGCTTCGAGCGAGGCCCGATCATGCAGCGTGAGCGATTGCACCTCGGGTGCGATGCGCCGGGTCATGCCGCCGAGCACGCGACCCGGCCCGCATTCGACGATGTGCGTCGCGCCCATCTCGAGCATCCTGCGGATCGTCTCGACCCAGCGCACGGGCGAAGCCGCCTGGCGCACGAGCGCGTCCTTGATGCGCGCGGGCTCGTGCTCGATCGCCACGTCGACGTTGTTCAGCACCGCGAATTGCGGACGCGCGAGATGCAGTCCGCGAATATGCGTCTTGAGGCGCTCGGCCGCCGGCTCCATCAGCGTCGAGTGAAACGGCGCGCTGACCGGCAGCGGCAGCGCGCGCTTCGCGCCACGCGCCTTGCATTTCTCGATCGCGCGCTCCACCGCCTGCTTCTCACCGGCGATGACGACCTGCCCGGGGGCGTTGAAGTTCACCGCCTGCACCGTACCGCCCGCTTCGGCACACGCGGCGACGACCAGCTCGTCATCCAGATTCAGGATTGCGGCCATCGCGCCCTCGCCCGCCGGCACCGCCTCCTGCATCGCCTGCGCGCGAAAATGCACCAGCGGCAACGCGTCGGCAAACTTGAGCGCGCCCGCCGCGGTGAGCGCGGTGTATTCACCAAGGCTGTGCCCGGCGGCAATCTCGGGCGCCGGCCCGCCGAGCGCGCGCCACGCACGGTAGGCGACATAGCCGGCCGTCACCATCGCGGGCTGCGTGTTCACCGTCAGGTTCAGCGCCTCCGCGGGGCCTTCGTCGACGAGCGGCAGGAAATGTCCGCCCAGCACTTCGGCGGCCTCGGCGCGCACCGCATCGACTTCCGGCAGGCCGGCGTAGCTCTTCAGCATGCCGACCGCCTGCGACCCCTGGCCGGGGAACACCATGGCGAGCTTCATAACGTGACGAGTGACGAGCCCCAGGTAAAGCCGCCGCCGACGCCCTGCATCAGCACACGCTGGCCGGTGCGGATCTTGCCGGCGCGGATGTATTCGTCCAGTGCGAGCGGCACCGATGCCGCCGATGTGTTGCCATGATGATCGACCGTTACCACGAGCTTGTCGTGCGCAAGCCCCAGCTTCTTCGCGGTCGCCTCGAGGATGCGCACGTTGGCCTGGTGCGGGATCAGCCAGTCCACCTGCGCGAGCGTCATGCCGGCGGCCGCGACGGTCTCGCGCGCCGATTCCTCGAGCACGCGCACCGCGAACTTGAACACCGCCTGGCCATCCATGCGCAGGAACGGCGTGCCGCTGACCGCGCCGCCGCAGAGATTGCCGGGCACCGAGAGGATCCCGGCGTGGCTGCCGTCGGCGCGCAGCACGCTCGCATGCACGCCGGGCTTCGCGCCCGCGGCGAGCACTGCCGCGCCCGCGCCATCGCCGAAGAGGACGCACGTGCCGCGGTCGTTCCAGTCGAGGATGCGCGAGAACACTTCGGCGCCGACGACGAGCGCGCGCTTGTGCGTTCCACTTTTGATGAACGCATCGGCTGTGGCGAGCGCATAAACGAAGCCGCTGCATACCGCCTGCACGTCGAACGCGGCGCAACCTTTCACGCCGAGCTTCGCCTGCAGCAGGCACGCGGTGCTCGGGAACACATAGTCCGGTGTGGACGTCGCGAGCACGATGAGGTCGATATCGCCCGGCCGCGTGTCCGCCGCCTGCAGCGCGCGGCGGCTCGCTTCGAGCGCGAGGTCGCTCGAGGTCTGGCTCTTGTCGGCAATGTGGCGCTGGACGATGCCGGTGCGCGTGCGGATCCACTCATCGCTCGTGTCGAGGCGCGCGGCGAACTCCTGGTTGGTCATGACACGCGGCGGCAGGTAGCTGCCGGTGCCGACGAGGCGCGCGTAGATCATGCGGCTCCCGCCGCCGCCGGCGCGACCAGCGCCGCCATGCGCTCGGCGATGCGCTGCGGCACGTTATTGCGCACCTCGTCGAGCGCGCGCTCGAGCGCATAGCCGAAGGCGCGGCGATCGGCCGCGCCGTGGCTCTTGATGACGATGCCGCGCAGGCCGAGCAGGCTCGCGCCGTTGTACTTGGCGGGATCCATGCGCACGCGCAGCGCGCGGATCACCGGCGTCGCGACGAGCGCGCTCAGCTTGTTCCAGGCGGTGCGCTTGAACTCGTCGCGCAGGTAGCCGACGATCATGCGCGCGACGCCCTCGGAGGCCTTGAGGAGCGCGTTGCCGACGAAGCCGTCGCACACCACCACGTCGGTCGTGCCCTTGTAGATATCGTCGCCCTCGACATTGCCGTAGAAGTTGAGGCCGCTTGCACGCAGCAGCTCGGCCGCACGCTTCACGGTCTCGTTGCCCTTGATGTCCTCGACGCCGATGTTGAGCAGTCCGACCGTCGGGCGCTCGCGATGCTCCACCGCGGTAACCAGCATCGCACCCATCACGCCGAACTGCATGAGCTGTTCCGGGGTGCAATCGACGTTGGCGCCGAGATCCAGCACGTAGGTGAACTGCACCTTCATGTTCGGCAGCACCGTGGCAATCGCCGGGCGGTCGATACCGGGAATGGTTTTCAGCACGAAGCGCGAGATCGCCATCAGTGCACCGGTGTTGCCGGCGCTGATGCAGGCGTGCGCCTCGCCGTTTTTCACCAGGTTGATGGCGACGCGCATCGAGGAATCTTTCTTGTAGCGCAGTGCGAGCGCCGGCGACTCATCCATGCCGACGATTTCGGACGCCGGCTGCACGCGCAGGCGCGCGCCGGCCGCCGCGCGATGCGCTCGCAGCTCGGCCTCGATCGCCTCTGGCACGCCGACCAGCACGATGTCGGCATCGGGAACACGGGCCTGGAACTCGAGCGCCGCGGGTACCGTGACATGGGGGCCGTGGTCGCCGCCCATGCAGTCGACCGCCAGAGTGACCAGCGACTTACTCGCCCGCGTTATTCGTTCTTGTCGCGGACGACCTTCTTGCCGCGATAAAAGCCGGTGGGGCTCACGTGATGGCGCAGGTGCGTCTCGCCCGTGGTCGGCTCGATCGCGACCGCGGGCGCGCGCAAATGGTCATGCGAGCGGTGCATGCCGCGTCGCGACGGCGATTTCTTGTTCTGCTGGACTGCCATGTGATAGCTCCTTTGTAATCAGTGCTTGCGTTGCATCATGCCGCGCAAGCCGGCAAACGGCGAACTCGCTGCACGGTCGCTGCCCTCGGGCCGCGCCCCGCAACCTTCATGGCGCGGCGCATACGGCAGCGCGAGAATCAGCTCGTCCTCCACCAGCACCCGCACCTCCATCTCCTTCCCTGCCACCACCCGATCCGGACTGTCGACATCGAGCGGCTCGGCGTCGATTTCGGCCTGCGAGCCCGCCAGCACCAGCAGCGCCTGCTCGCTTACCTCATGGGCAAGCGGTGCGAGGCAGCGCTGGCAACGCAGCTGCAGCGTCGCACGCACGCTCAACTCGAGGGTCGGACGCCCGCGCTCGTCGCGCACGCCATGCACGGCGTAGCGCACCTCGCCGGCGTCCGACACGAGCACATCCTGGAGTCGCGGGAAGCTGCTGAGGGGCAGCGTTCCTTCCTGCATCGCGCCGGCGGTTGCGAACTCAAAACCGTCTATGACCGGCTGGTGCGACATGAAGCGGCGAATGATATCATCGTTTCCCCCGCTAAAACAATGTGATGGCTCAGTCGCGGCGGCTCGTTCTCGCCTCTACCTCGGTCTACCGCAAAGCGCTGCTCGAGCGCCTCGCGCTCGAGTTCGTGGTCGCGTCGCCGCAGGTCGACGAACGGCCGCTCGCCGGTGAAGCGCCCCCCGATACCGCAGCGAGGCTCGCCATGCTCAAGGCGCAGTCGGTGCGCGCGATGCATCGCGACGCGCTCATCATCGGTTCGGACCAGGTCGCGACGAGCGCCGGGCGTGTCCTCGGCAAGCCGGGCGATCATGCGAGCGCCGCGCGGCAACTGCGCTCGCTCAGCGGCAAGAGCGCCGACTTCCACACCGCCGTCGCTTTGCTCGACGCCGCGAGCGGACGCCTGCAATCCGCGGTCGTGCCCTGCCGCGTCCACTTCCGGCAACTCGACGACGCGCGCATCGAAAACTATCTGCGGCGCGAGCAGCCGTTCGACTGCGCGGGCAGCGCCAAAGCAGAAGGATTGGGCATCGCGCTCATCGCGCGCATCGAGACCGACGACCCGACCTCGCTCATCGGCCTGCCGCTGATCGAGCTTAGCGCCATGCTCGAGCGGGCCGGCCTGCCCGCAATATAGATTTTCGCGGTTTGATTCTCTACGCCATCCCCACGCCGCTTGGCGGGAGCGTCGAA
>DASREB010000017.1:0-9845 GCA_035652275.1 Burkholderiales bacterium | reverse complement strand
GAAGCGTGCTTCGAGCTGCGGCGTGAGGCTGATCTCCGGCACGAGGACGAGGGCCTGCTCGCCGCGCGCGATCACGCGCGCGATGAGACTCAGGTACACCTCGGTCTTGCCGCTGCCGGTGACACCGTGCAGGAGCACCGGAGCGAACCTGCCTAGCTCGGCGGCAATGGCCTCCACCACTCGCTCCTGCTCGGCGGTAAGCGCGTGCAATGGCACGAAGTCGCTGCCGCCAGGCTCGCTCTGCATTTGCAGCGCTTTACGCGGCAACGGTTTCACCGAGCGCAGTCGTGGCGGCAGCGCGGCGACCACAGTTTCGCCAAGCGGGCGCTGGTAATACGACGCGAGAAAACGCATCAGCTCCAGCCAATCCGCCGGCAGCCGCGGCGCGTCGCTGCGCACATCGATGATCGTCTTCAAGCGGCCGAGCGCGACCTCGCTCGCGATGTCGGCTTCGATGACCACACCGGTCTGATTTCGCCGGCCAAGCTGCACCGTCACGCGATCGCCGCAAGCCGGCTCCGCGCCGCTCGGCACCGCGTAATCGAAGAGCCGTTGAAGCGGCACATCGAGCGCGACTCGCACGCAGGAATTCCCTCGCCCGGGCAAGGACTTACTCGGTGTGGATAAAACTGTGGGTAAGCGCTTCATCCTGGCGTAACATGCGCGCGGCGCCGCAGTTTCGCATAGCGGTCCTGCACCCTGCCCCCGCTTTTCTCCTCTTTTTTCAGTCGCTTACCTCCGCCTCCATAGGGCGCTTCAGGCGCGTAGGGATTTCCCTCTCAGCCGCTGAAATTTGTGCATAAGTCAAGAGGCGCGGCCGGTTTTCGACAGCGCGCTGCTGTAAGCGCGTACTTCGTCTACAAGCGCAGCGACGCTCGCGACCGGCGTGGTTGGCGAGATGCCGTGCCCCAAGTTGAAGATGTGGCCCGGCTCAGGCCCGAAGCTATCGAGCACGGTGCGCGCCGCGGCGCGCAGCGCCTTTTCCGGCGCGAAAAGCGCGGCTGGATCGAGGTTTCCCTGAAGCGCGACGCGCCCAGCGGCGAGCTTGCGTGCCGCACGCGCATCGCACGTCCAGTCGAGCCCGACGGCGCTCACACCGCTGGCGAGCATTTCGGGCAGCCAAGGGATCCCGCCCTTGGTGAAGAGGATAGTCGGCACGTTGAGCTCGCGCACGATGCGGCGCGTGTAGTCCAGCGAGAAAGGGACATAGTCCTCGTACGCCAAAGCGCCGCCCCAGGTGTCGAAGATCATCGCCACATGAATGCCGGCTTCGATCTGCGCCTGCAGGTACGCAGTGACCGCTTGCGCATTGATGGCGAGAACGCGGTGAAGCAGATCCGGTCGCGCATGGCGCATGGTCTTCACGGCGCGCCAGTCGTCGCTGCCGGCGCCTTCGATCATGTAGCACGCCAGCGTGAACGGGCTGCCGGCGAAGCCGATCAGCGGCACGCGATCGGCGAGCGCGCGGCGGATCTCTCGCACCGCATCGAGCACATAGCCGAGCTCCGTGCCGGGATCGGTCACGGCGAGGGCGTTGATCGCACGCTCGTCGCGCAGCGGCCGCTCGAAGCGCGGGCCTTCGCCTTCGGTGAATTGCAGGCCCAAGCCCATGGCATCCGGGATCGTCAGGATGTCGGAGAAGAGAATCGCCGCATCGAGCGGGAAGCGCTCGAGCGGCTGCAGGGTGACTTCGGTGGCAAGCGCCGGCGATTTCGCCAGCGCCAGGAAGCTGCCGGCCTTGGCGCGCGTGGCGTTGTATTCCGGGAGGTAACGGCCCGCCTGGCGCATCAGCCAGATCGGCGTGTGATCGGTCGGCTTGAGCGCGAGCGCGCGCAGCAGCGTGTCGTTCTTCAAACCAGCCGGCTCGTGATGTACTTCCATTCCGCGGCGCTCACCGGCGTGATGGAAAGGCGGTTGCCGGGCCGCAGCAGCACCATCTTGGCGAGCGGCTTCTGCTTGCGCAGTTCCGCGAGCGCCACGAGGCGCGTCTTACGGAGCGCGCGCACGTCGACGTTCACCCAACGCGGCGCTTCGCGCTTTGACGCCGGATCGTAGTAGGGGCTCTTGCGATCGAACTGGCTCGCGTCGGGATAAGGCGCAGATGCGATCTCGGCGATGCCGGCGATACCCGGCTCAGCGCAGCTCGAGTGATAGAACAGCACGCCGTCGCCCACGCGCATCTGGTCGCGCATGAAATTGCGCGCCTGGTAGTTGCGCACGCCGCTCCACGCGGTCTTGCGCTCGGGCGCGGCGAGCACGTCGTCGATCGAGCACTCGTCCGGCTCGCTCTTCATCAGCCAGTATTTCATGCGTTGTTACTTGCGAGAGGAGCGTCCCCCGCTTGTGCCGATGGGCTCGGCTCCCGAACCCTGGCTAAACAGGGTGGTCGCTTTCCGGTCACATCAGGTGCGTCCGGCATCGCGCCGAAGTAAGAACCGCGGCGCGCGGGACGCTCACAACAGTGACACTAGGTCCGCAACCGAAGGAAGCTATCGGTTCGGAAAAATTGAGCCCTGTCGTGCACAGCAGGGAACAGGGATCTTTTAGAACAACTTTTCCTGTTTTGCAATCGCCGCGTCGAGGCGCGATTCGATCGCTGACAGGCGCTTCTTCGCCTGGCCCATGTCGAAGCCCGAGCC
Organism: Burkholderiales bacterium; assembly: GCA_035652275.1. Lineage (GTDB taxonomy): Bacteria > Pseudomonadota > Gammaproteobacteria > Burkholderiales > SG8-39 > SCGC-AG-212-J23. The sequence continues at coordinate 7,206 of DASREB010000017.1, read as the reverse complement.
AAGCTTGACACTCAGCAATTCATGCGCCACGTTGAGCGCGGCCATCACGGCGATCCGTTCGGCGCCCATCACTTTGCCGGCGCGGCGGATCTCGTTCATTTTGCCATCCAGATAGGCGACCGCCTGCATCAGCGCCTCGCGCTCGTTCTCCTCGCAGGCGACGCGGTAAGTGCGGCCGAGGAGCTGCACTTCGACGGTGTTGGCGGAATCAGACATGAGATTCGGCCATCAGCCCGGAAGCTTGCTGAGCAGTCCCTCGAGGCGCGACTTCGCGCCGTCGATCTTCTCGTGCAGCGCTTTCGCGTCTTTCTGCGCAGCCGCCAGCTGCTGGCGCAGTTCGCTGTTCTCCGCCCGCAGGCGCTCGCATAGGCGCACGAACTGGTCGACCTTCGCTTCGAGGGAATTGAACTCCGCCTCCACGGCCGCGACTATGTTGCAAATTTCAAGCTGCGTCAAGAAGTAAGCGCGGCTTTTGCATGTACTTCATGACCTTGGCTCCGGTGCGCGTGTTTATCATGTCGCCGCTGCCAGGTGCTCGGGAACGAGGTGCAAAGCCTCGACTGCCCCCGCAACGGTAAGCGAGATAAAGCCGCTCATCACGGCCACTGCGCGCGAGCGTGGGAAGGCCAGCGGTGCTCACGGTGCGGAGATCGAATCTCCCGCTCCTGGGTCTCGCGAGTCCGGAGACCGGCCTGGAAGCCTTCTCAACCAACTTTTTAGGCGTCGGGGAAGACGCCAGGGAGGTTCCAATGCTGCGTTTCATCGGCGGTTTCCTCGCCGCCTTGCAGGTATCCGTTTGTCTCGCGCAGGACGACGCCATCGTCGTCACCGCGACGCGCTTCGCCGATTCGCGGCGCGACTTGCCGGTGGGTGTGACGGTCATCACGGCGGACGACATTCGCAACAGCGCCTCGTCGAACCTGGGCGACATCCTCGCGCAGTACGGGCTCCTGCAGATCCGCGATCTTGCCGGCACGCAGAACCCGCAGGTCGACTTGCGCGGCTTCGGCATCACCGGCGACCAGAACACGCTGGTGCTGGTCGACGGCCTGCGGCTTACCGAAGCGGATCTCGAATCGGCGCAGCTCTCCGCCATTCCGCTCGAATCGATCGAGCGCATCGAGATCGTGCGCGGCAGCGGGGCGGTGCTCTACGGCGCTGGAGCCACCGGCGGCACGATCAACATCATCACCCGCCGTCCACGGCCCGGCGAACGCAGTGCCCTCGCGCTCGCCCGCGCCGGCGGCTACGGCACCGGCGAAGCGCGCGGCGCGTACTCGCAGCAGGGCGAGACGCTCGGTGCGTCGCTCGCCGGCTCTTACGAGGACACCAAGGGCTATCGCAGCAACAGCCACTATCGCCAGCGCAATGCGCTCGCCCGCGTCGACGGCGACTTCGGCACGGCGCGCGGCTACTTGAAGCTCGGCGCCGACGAGCAGCGCCAGCGCCTGCCCGGCGCGCTGACCGAAACGGAAATCGCCACGGATCCGCGCCAGACCGATACGCCGAACGACTGGCGCGAGCGGGACGGCGCGCATGTCGCGCTCGGTGGCACGCAGCAGCTCGGCGCGCATGAGCTCTCGGCCGACCTCGGTTATCGCCAACGCACCACGCGGGCTTTTTTTGCGGCGTTCGGTGGCTTCTTTACCGACACGGATGCCAATCTCTGGAGCTTCACGCCGAGGGCGCGGCTGCGCTTCGGTCGGCACGAGCTGATCGTTGGCGCCGACTACGAAAGGTGGGAGTACCACACGCTGAGCGCGGCAAGCCCGACCGACACCGCCACGCCGTTTTCCCGCCGCACCGGCGAGCAGGCGAGCGCCGGCCTCTATGCGCAGGCAAACGTATGGGCGAGCGCGACCACGCGCCTCGTTTTCGGAGCGCGCACGCAGCGCGTGGCGCAGCGCCTTACGGAGGAAGTGTTCCCGCTCGATGAACGTCGCAGCACGCCTCGCCTCGCGGCCTACGAGGCGGCGGTACGTCAGGGGTTTGGCGCCGGCTGGCACGCCTACGCGAAATACGGCAAGAGCTTCCGTCTCGCCAATTTCGACGAGAACGCCTGTTTCTTTCCCCCCTGCGCAGCGCAACTGCTCGCACCGCAGACCGCGCACGCGGCCGAGCTCGGCGCGGAATACGACAGCGGGCGGCTCTTCCTGCGCACGAGCGTGCACGAGATCAGGCTCGAGAACGAGATCTACTTCAGCCCGCTCACCTTCTCGAATATCAACCTTTCGCCGACCGAGCGACGCGGCTTCGAGCTGGAGAGCGCCTGGCACGCGACGCCGACCCTCGACCTGCGCGGCGCGCTCGCGCTGCAGCGCGCACGCTTTCGCTCCGGCGTCTACGGCGGCGTCGATGTGAGTGGCAACACCGTGCCTCTGGTGCCCGAGGTGCTCGCCACTGCGGGCGTCTCGTGGAGCTACGCGCCGCGCAGCCGCGCCAGCTTCAACGTTCGCCACGTCGGCAAGCAGCGCTTGGATAATGATCAGGCGAACGCCTTTCCGCGCGAGATGCCGACCTATACGCTCGCCGACGCCAAGATCGAACAGGCGATCGCACGGCGCTGGCAACTCGCGCTCGAGGTGCGCAATCTCTTCGATAAGCGCTACTTCAGCTATGCGACCGCCACGGGCGCGAATACTTTCAGCGCGCTGCCGGCGCCGGGGCGCGCGGCCTACGCTTCCGTGGCCTGGCGGCTCGATTAAGGTACCCTCGCGGGATGGTGAGGGACGCCGTCCCGCTGGGGGAATGCACGCGGGCGCTCGTGATCAAGCTGCGCCATCACGGCGACGTGCTGCTCGCGGCGCCGGTCCTCTCGGTGCTCAAGTCGCATGCGCCCAAGCTGGAAGTCGATGCGCTGATCTACGACGACACTGCGCCGATGCTGGAGGGCCATCCGGCGCTCGCGCAGGTGCACTGCATCGGGCGGCGCTGGCGCAGCGGCGGGCCCTGGTCGCGGTTGGCGAAAGAGACGGCGTTGCTGCGCAAGCTGCGCGCGCGGCGCTACGACCTGCTGGTCCATCTCACCGAGCATCCGCGCGGTGCCTGGCTCGCGCGCGTCCTCGGCGTTCGGTATAGCGTCGCCCCGATCGTGCGGTCGCGCGGCCGCTGGTGGTCGCGCAGCTTCACGCATCTGTACCCGCTTACGCGCAACCGGCACATGGTCGAAGTGAACCTCGACGCGCTGCGTCGCATCGGCGTGCAGCCGGGGCTGCAGGAGCGCAATGTGCGTTTTGTGCCCGGCGAGGCGGCCGAGCGCCGCATCGAGGCCCTCGCGCTTCCAAACGGGTTTGTGCACATGCATCCGACTTCGCGCTGGCATTTCAAGTGCTGGCCGGCGGCGCGCAATGCGGAGCTCGTCGACCGGCTCGCCGCCGAAGGCCATCCGGTCGTCCTGACCTCGGCGCCCGATGAGACGCCGTTCATCGACGAGATTCTCGGCCGCACTGCCGGCAAGCCGCTCAACCTCGCGGGTCAGCTCACGCTGAAGGAGCTCGGTGCGCTCACGGCGCGAGCACGCCTTTTCATCGGCGTCGACTCGATGCCGATGCATCTCGCTGCTGCCATGGGAACGCCCACCATCGCGCTTTTCGGGCCGAGCGGCGAGAGCGAATGGGGACCGTGGAACGTCGAGCGGCGCGTGATTACCAGCACGCATACCTGCCGGCCGTGCGGGCTCGATGGTTGCGGCGGCGGCAAGGTAAGCGAGTGCCTGACGCTGCTGCCCGTCGATGCGGTGCACGCAGCGGCGCGTGAGCTCCTCGCCCGAGCGGCATGAAGCTGAGGCTCGCCATCGTGCGCCAGCGCTACAACGCTTACGGCGGCGCGGAGCGCTTCATCGAACGCTCGCTGCCGGCGCTCGAGCGCGCGGGCGCCGAGGTGACGTTGATCGCGCGGCAAGCGGAAGGCTGGGGCGCGCGGCGCGTGCTGCGCGTCGATCCGTTTCATATCGGCAAGGTCTGGCGCGACTGGTCGTTTGCACGCGCCGCCCGCGCGGCCTGGCGGCGCGAGGGCTTCGACGTCGTGCAATCGCACGAGCGCATTCCGGGCTGCGACGTCTATCGCGCGGGCGACGGCGTGCACCGCCGCTGGCTCGAGCTGCGCGCTCGCGTTGCCGGCATGGTCGAGCGGCTCGGCCTCGTCCTCAATCCTTATCATCGCTACGTCTGCGCCGCCGAGCGGCAGCTCTTCGAGCATCCGCGGCTGCGCGCGGTGATCTGCAATTCGCGCATGGTGGCGGACGAGATCCGGCGCGCCTTTCGCATCGACGCCGGCAAGCTGCATGTGGTCTACAGCGGCGTCGACCTCACCCATTTCCACCCGCGCCTGCGCACCGAGCTGCGTGGCGCGGCGCGCGCCGAGCTCGGCTGCCAGCCGCGCGATACGCTGTTCCTCTTTGTCGGCTCGGGCTTCTCGCGCAAAGGGCTGGGTGCGGCGATCGAGGCGCTGAAAGTGGCGAATCACCGCTCGTACTGGCTCGTCGTCGTAGGCAAGGACCGTGAAGCGGCGCATTACGCCGCACAAGCTGCCGCAGTTGGAGACCGGGTGCGCTTCCTCGGCGGCCGCGACGACGTGCGCCCGCTTTATGCCGCCGCCGACTGCCTGATCCTGCCGAGCCGGTACGATCCGTTTCCGAATACCGTGCTAGAAGCCTTTGCCATGGGACTTCCTGCCATCGTCAGCACGCACGCCGGCGCCGCCGAGATCATCGTGCCGGGGGTGAACGGCTGGGTGTGTGAACCGGACGACGTGCCGGGCATCGCCAGCCTGATGCATGAAGCCGATCGCGCAGTGCGCACCGGCGATATGCCGCAGGCGGCGCGCGCCACCGCGGAGCGCTACGGCATGGATGCGATGGCAGGGAAGCTCGCCACCCTCTACGAGCGCCTCGCGCGCGAGGCGGCATGAGCGCAGCACCGAGCTCGCGCGAGCTCTACGCGCGCCTCCTGTCGTACGTGCGCCCGTATACGCGCATGTTCGGGCTGGCGGTGCTGTGCATGGTGGCTGGCGCCGCTACCGAGCCGCTTTTCCCGGCGATGATCAAGCCGCTCCTCGATCACGGCTTCGGGGCGGGCGGCCCCGACGTGCCGCCGATCGTGTTCGCTGGCGCGATCGTCGGGATTTTCGTCCTGCGCGGCATCCTGACGTTCACCTCCTCCTACGTGCTGAGCTGGGTCGCGAACCGCGTGGTGCTCGACCTGCGCAGCGCCATGTTCGACCGGCTGCTGCGGCTGCCGGCGCGCTTTTTCGACGATCACACGTCGGGCTCGCTCCTCTCCAAGGTGGCTTACGACGTGAATGGCGTGAGCGGCGCGGCGACCACCGTTCTCACCGTGCTGGTGCGCGATTCCATCGCGGTGATCGGCCTCCTCGGCTGGCTGCTCTACCTCAACTGGAAGCTCACCCTTATCGCCCTGCTGATCGCCCCGCCGATCGCCCTCACCGTGCGTGCCATTGCACTGCGCCTTCGCCACATGGCGCGAGGCGCGCAGCGCTCCACCGGCGAGCTGGTGCACGTGCTGCAGGAGGCGATCGAATGCCACAAGGTGGTGAAGGTGTATGGCGGCGAGTCCTACGAGGCGCAGCGCTTCGTGGCGAGCGCGCAGCGGCTGCGCGGCTTCCTCATGCGCGAGCAGGTCGCCGCCGCTCTTGCCACGCCGATCACTCACGTGCTCGCCGCCACCGCGGTGGCGGTGATCGTGTACGTGGCGATGCAGGACACCATCTCCACCCGCGCCACGGTGGGCGAATTCGCCTCCTTCATGACGGCGATGATGATGCTGCTCGCGCCGATCAAGCACCTCACCGAGATGAATCCCTACATCCAGCGCGGCCTCGCCGCGGCGGAGAGCGTGTTCGGCCTCATGGACACGCCGCCCGAGGAAGACCGCGGGCGTATTGCCATGGGCCGCGCGCGCGGCGAGGTTGCGTTCGAAGGCGTGCACTTCACCTATCCGTCGCGCGTCGAGCCGGCGCTTGCGGGAATCGACCTGCGCATCCGCCCGGGCGAGACGCTCGCGCTTGCCGGCCCGTCCGGCGGCGGCAAGACCACGCTCGTCAACCTGCTGCCGCGCTTCCATACACCGGGCAGCGGCCGCGTGCTGCTCGACGGGCACGACATCCAGGCGCTGACCTTGGAGAGCTTGCGCGCCAACATCGCGCTCGTCAGCCAGGAGATCGTGCTCTTCAACGACACCGTCTTCGCCAACATCGCCTACGGCCGCATGGCGGGTGCCTCCGAGAGCGAGGTCATCGCCGCCGCGGAAGCAGCGCACGCCATGGGCTTCATCCGTGAGATGCCCGAGGGCCTCAGGACCGTCATCGGGGAAGACGGCCAGCGCCTCTCCGGTGGGCAGCGCCAGCGCCTGGCGATCGCACGCGCGCTGCTCAAGAACGCGCCGGTGCTGATCCTCGACGAGGCGACCTCGGCCCTCGACTCCGAATCGGAGCGCCAGGTGCAGGCGGCGCTCGATACGCTGATGCGCGGCCGCACCACCATTGTCATCGCGCACCGGCTCTCGACCATCGAGCGGGCCGATCGCATCGCGGTGCTCGAGCGCGGCCGGCTCGCCGAGCTCGGCACGCACGCGGAGCTCCTCGCGCGCGACGGCGTGTATGCGCGGCTCTATCGCATCCAGTACGCGGCCAATCGCGCGGCGGCCTGAGCAAGCCGGGCAGATGGTGTATGATTTGATAGATTCGTACACATAGGTTGCCATGCGAACCAACATTCATCTCGATGAGCGGCTCGTGCGCCGCGCCGTACAGCTCACCGGACTGAAGACCAAGCGAGCGGTCGTTCACCGGGGCTTGGAGCTCCTCGTGCGCTTGAAGGAACAAGAGAAGATTCGCCGCTTTCGCGGCAAGCTTCGGTGGCGCGGCGATCTCGCCAAGAGCCGCGAAAGTTGAGTCCTGCGGGCTGTGTTGCTCGTCGACAGCTCTGTATGGATCGATTACTTCAACGGTACGCCTTCGACCGAAGCCGACCTGCTTGAGTCGCTGCTCGGCCACGAAGATCTGCTTACCGGCGACTTGGTCCTGGGTGAGGTGTTGCGCGGTTTCGATCGAGCGGCAGACTTCCGCCGGGCCAGCCGGCTGATGGCGACGCTTGCCTATGAAGACATGCTGGGCAAAGACATCGCGCTGCGTAGCGTCGGTTATTACCGCGCGCTGAGGCGACGAGGTATCACGGTCCGCAAGACGATC
>DASREB010000016.1:0-7005 GCA_035652275.1 Burkholderiales bacterium | reverse complement strand
TGCCCGAGTTCGAGGACCAGCCGAAGGTGATCAACGGCTGCTCGGATCTCTTCGTCGAGGTGTTCGGCGAGCGCGGCAAGCACGCCCGCTCGGCGGTCGGCATGGGGTCCCTGCCGATGGGCATCCCCGTGGAGATCGAGTGCATCGTGGAGGTGGAATGACGCGCCCGCTCGTCTCGTCCGCGAAAGCGGGGGCCCAATTTCTCAAAGCCGTGCAAACGACGATTCGCGGCTGCTCCATTGCAGTTCTGCTTGCAGTGCCGCTCACAGCGCTCGCGCAAAGCTCGGGACCGCGCTCGCTCGAAGAGCTCAAGCAGGAGACAGTGCGCCGCGCCGAGCGCAACATCGTTCCGCTCACCGGCATCAAGGCGGACGATGCGCGCGAAGCGATGGCGAGCCTGCACTCGCTCGACTCGGACGACTGGGTAGCGGCGTGGAGCCGCATCGGTGAGCGCTACTACGCGCGCGGCGATTACTTCCATGCCTGGGACATCTTCAACGTCGCGCGCTGGCCGAGCGAGCGGCTCTCGCCGGCAAAGCAGAAGGCGTATGCGCGCGCGCTCGATGCTTTCCAGGCGTACGCGAAATCGCTCACGCCGCCGATCGAGACGGTGCACATCCCGTTCGAGGGCCGCGAGATCGTCGCCTACCTGCGCATCCCGCGCGCCGCGGGGCCGGTGCCGCTCGTCTTCGGCATCAACGGCCTCGACTCGCGCAAGGAGGAAGTCATCGCACGCGCCGATCGATACCTCAATGCGGGCGTCGGCGTCTTCGCCATCGACATGCCGGGCACCGGGCAGGCGCCGATCCTGATCGACGTCGGCGCGGAGCGCATGTTCTCCGCCGCCCTGGACTACCTTGCAACGCGCCGCGACGTCGATGCCAAGCGCATCGTGGTGCAGGGCCGCAGCTGGAGCGGCTACTGGGCGGCGGTGCTCGCCTACACCGAGAAGGACCGCATCCGCGGCGCGGTAGTGCATGGCGTCGGCATCCACGAGTACTTCTCGCCGCAATGGCAGAAGAAGGCGCTCTCCAGCCGCGAATATCTCTTCGACCTCTACGCGGCACGCGCGACGGTCTACGGCACGAAGACGATGGACGAGTTCCTCGCCTACGGCCCGCGCCTGTCGCTCGTCGCGCGCGGGCTGATCGACAAGCCCTCGGCGCCGATGCTGCTCGTAAATGGCGAGCGCGACACGCAGCAGCCGATCGCCGACCTCTATCTGCTGATGAAGCACGGCGACCCGAAGGACGTGTGGGTGAATCCGGAGGGCGGCCACATGGGACGCTCGGAGCGCTGGCCGCAAGGCAAGGTGCTCGCCGAGGTGGTCGAGCCCTGGGTGCTGCAGCGCCTCGGCGTGCAAGCAACGCTGCTCGCGCAGGCGAACGCCGACAAGGACCCGGCGAACGCCGAGAAGGAGCAAGCGGCGCCGAAAGCGCCGCCGCGCAAGCCGGCGCCGCGCGTGACGCTCAAGCCGCAGGGCGGCAGCGGCTCGAATGTCGGTGACGATGCGGCGGGCGGCGGCGCGCGAAGCGCGGAGCCGTCGAAAGGCGGCAATGCCGGCACGCCGTCGGGCTCGTTTACGGGGGCAGCGCCAAAACCGTAGGCGCGGCGCGATGGTAGGATGCGCGCCGGGGGTAACGAAAACAGCGGATGAACCGCGAGCTCCTCGCCTGTCCCGAGTGTGATCTCCTGCAGCACATACCGGCGCCGCGCCCGCGCAAAGCGTTGTGCGCGCGCTGCGGCGCGGTGCTCTACCGCGGCGGCAGCGGCCTCGAGCACACGCTCGCGCTGACGCTCACCGCGCTGGTGCTGCTCGCACTGGCGAACGCCTTCCCGATCCTCACGCTCGAGCTGCAGGACGAGCGCACTACCGCGACGCTGGCGGGCGCCGCGGCGGCGCTCTGGTCGCAGAACATGCCGCTCGTCGCGCTGCTGGTGCTCTTCATGGCGCTCGCCATGCCGCTCGCCGAGCTGACGGCGCTCGCCTACCTGCTCGTGCCGCTTGCGCGCGGCGCCCGCGCGCCGGGCTTCGCCGCGGTGTTCCGGCTGCTGCAGTTCGCGAGCCGCTGGGGCACGGTGGAGGTGTTCGTGCTCGGCTCGCTGGTCGCGCTGGTCAAGCTCGGCCACGTAGCGAGCGTCGAGCCGGGCATTGCGCTCGGCTCCTATGGCGCGCTGATGCTCGTCATGGCGGCGATCGAGGCGAGCTTCGATCCGCGCGAGCTGTGGGCGCGCGCCTCGTTCGCGTGAGCGCCGCGGCCGAGCGCGGGCTCTTCTCGTGTGGCACCTGCGGCCTGGTGTCGCGCGCCCCGGCGGCGCCCGGGGCCGCCTGCCCGCGCTGCCACACCCGGCTCGCCTTCCGCAAGCCGCGCTCGATCGCGCATTGCTGGGCGTACCTGGTCGCGGCGATGGCGCTCTACGTGCCCGCGAACACGCTCCCCATCATGTACACGAGCTCGCTCTTCGGCTCCTCCGAGGACACGATCCTGAGCGGGGTGCTATACCTCTGGGACTCGGGCTCGTGGTACCTCGCGCTGATCGTCTTCGCCGCGAGCATCGTGGTGCCGCTCGCCAAGATCATCGCCCTCGTGGCGCTTGCCGTGAGCGTGCAATTCGGCTGGAGCTCGCGCCGCGCCGAGCGCGCGCGGCTCTATCGCCTGGTCGAGTCGATCGGCCGCTGGTCGATGCTCGACATCTTCGTCGTGGCACTGCTCGTCGCGCTGGTGCAGCTCACCGCGCTCGCCGCGGTGCGCGCCGGGCCGGCGGCGCCGGCCTTCGGCGCGGTGGTGGTCCTGACCATGGCGGCCGCGCAAAGCTTCGATCCACGCCTCATCTGGGACGATGCACGGCGATAGCGCGCCCGAGCGCATTCCCGAAGCGCTGCCCGCGCCGAAGGCCGGCCGCTCGCTGCCGCTCGTCTGGCTGGTTCCCGCCGTGGCGCTCCTCATCGGCGCGTGGCTCGCGCTCAGCAGCTGGTTCGAGCGCGGCCCGGTGATCGAGATCCATTTCCGCACCGCCGAGGGCCTGCAGGCGGGCAAGACGCGCATCAAGTACAAGGACGTCGATGTCGGCCACATCGGCGAGATCGCTCTCGCCGGCGACCTGAGCGGCGTGATCGCGACGGCCCACCTGAGCAAGGGCGCGGAAAAGCTGCTGGTGGAAGACACGCGCTTCTGGGTGGTGCGGCCGCGCATTTCCGGCAGCTCGGTGTCCGGCCTGCAGACGCTGCTCTCGGGCACCTACGTGGCGGTCGACGTCGGCAAGTCGACGCAGCGCCGGCGCCTTTTCATCGGCCTCGAGCAGCCGCCGGCCTTCACCACCGATGCGCCGGGCCGGACCCTCACGCTTCGCGCCGAGGACATCGGCTCGCTCGATATCGGCTCGCCGGTCTACTACCGGCGACTGCAGGTCGGGCAGGTGGCCGCGTATGCGCTGGAGCCCGACGGCAAGGCCGTGAAGGTGACCATCTTCATCAATGCGCCCTATGACCGCTTCGTCTCCGGCCATAGCCGCTTCTGGCACGCGAGCGGCATCGACGTCGCGCTCGACGCCGACGGCGTGCGGCTGAAGACCGAGTCGCTGATGTCGCTCGCGATCGGTGGCATTGCGTTCGATGCCCCGTTCGACGAGCCCGAGCCCGCGCCCATCCCGCCGGACCTGGTATTCGACCTGCACCGCAGCCAGGCGGTTGCCTTCAAGAGCCCCGACCGGCTCGCCGACAGCTACGTGCTGGTGTTCAACCAGTCGGTGCGCGGCTTGCAGCCCGGCGCGCCGGTCGATTTCCGCGGCATCGTGGTCGGCGAGGTGGCCGCGATCCACACGCAATACGACCCGCAGCGCGAGCGCATCTCGATTCCGGTCGAGATCCGCATCTACCCCGAGCGCTTCACCTCGCGGCTGCGCGGCGGCGCGCCGAAAGCCGGGCGCCTGAGCAAGGACGGCAAGTTCGTCGCCCGCCTGGTCGAGCGCGGCCTGCGCGCGCAGCTGCGCACGGCGAGCCTCCTCACCGGCCAGCTCTATGTCGCGCTCGACTTCTTCCCCGACGCGCCAAAGGCGCAGCTCGATGTGGCGCAGTCGCCGCCGGAACTCCCCACCACCGCGAGCACGCTCGAGGACCTGCAGAGTACGCTCGTGAGTCTCGCCACCAAGCTCGACCGCCTGCCCTTCGACCGGATGGCCGCCGATTTCACCGAGGCGGTGCAGAGCGTGGACGCGCTGGCGAAGCGCCTCGACACCGAGCTCGCGCCCGAGGCACGCGCGACGCTCGCCGAGATGCGCAAGACGCTCTCGGAGGCAACCAAGACCATGGGCGATGCCAGCCGCACCTTCGGCGCCGCGGAGAAGAGCCTCGCGCCCGACTCGGCGCTCTTCGCCGAGCTGCAGGACGCGGCGCGCGAGTTCGCGCGCACCGCGCAGAGCCTGCGCACGCTGGCCGACTACCTCGAGCGCAATCCGCAGGCGCTGCTGCGCGGCAAGAGCGCCGACGCGCAATGATGCGCTTCGCCGTTTTCCTCAGCGTGATATTGCTCGGCTGCAGCACACCGCCGCGCGAGCGCTTCTACACGCTTGACGCGCCCGAGCCGCCGGTCGCGGCGCCCGATGCCGCGTCGCTCGCAGTCTGGCCGGTCAGCGTCCCCGAGATGGTCGATCGCCCGCAGTTCGTCGTTCGCACGACCGCCAACGAAGTGATGATCGCCGAGCAGGCGCGCTGGGCCGAGCCGCTGAAGGGCGCCATCGCGCGCGTCGTCGCCGCCAACCTGGCCGCGAACCTCGGCATGCGGCTCGCCAGCGCGCGCAACGATGCCGATTACCGCGTGACCCTCGACGTGCTGCGCTTTGATTCAGGCCCCGAGCAGGCCGTACTGATTGACGCGGCTTGGACCGTGATCGGACCGAAAGGCGTCCGTCGCACCGGGCGCTCGGTAGTGCGCGAAAAAACGGCGAGCAAATACTACGACGCACTCGCTGCTGCGCACAGCGTGGCGCTCGCGGCGATGAGCCGGGAAATCGCCGCGGCGATCCGCGAACAGAAAAGCATTTAGCTCAGCCGGGCTTCGCGAATCGCCTGCCACAGGCTCTGCACGTTCGGGTTCGCCATCGCGCTGCGCGGCGCGATGAAAGCCACGGGCGTCACGAGATTCGGCAGCTTTACCGGCAGCACGCGCCCAAGGCCAAGCTTCTGCTGGTTAAGACCGGCCTCGCGCGGAACGATCGTCAGCCAGTCGGCAACCGACAATAGCTGAAGGGACACGACGAAGGACGTCGTCGCAATTCTGATGTCCGGTTCGGGTAACCCGGCGGCAGCAAAGGCGGAGAAGAGCGTGTATCGGCTGCTGGCGCCTTCACGCGGCAAGATCCACTGGAAGCGCGCGAGATCTTGCAACGTCACCCGGCGTTTGCGCACGAGCGGATGCGACGCCCCGGCGAGCACGCACATCTCGAACTCATATAAAGGGTGGTAGGCGAAGCCGCGCTTGAGTAGCGGATCGATCGACCCGGTCGGCAAGCGCCCGAGCATGCAGTCGAGCTGATCCTGCTCCAGCAGCTGGCGCAGATGGGTCTGCGTGCTCTCGTACAGATCGATGCGGCAGCGCGTGCGGGCGAGAAAGCTCGGCAGGACCCGTTGCAGGACGCCGTACAGTGCGTGGTTGAGCGTGCCGAAGCGCAGAACCTGCGTCGGCCGCGCGCCTTCCAGCTCTTGCAAGAGCATCGCGAGTTCGCCGAGCATGGTGCGCGCCCGTGCGACGGCGACCCCGCCACGCGCGTTCGGAACGACGCCTTTGCGGCTGCGTTCAAAGAGCGGCGTCCCAAGCGCGTGCTCCACGTCCTTCAGCATCGCGCTCGCTGCCGGCTGGCTGAGATGCAATGCCTGCGCCGCCTTGTGCAGCGACCCGACGCTCGCGAGCGACTCGAGGAGCCGCAGGTGCCGAATGCGCAGCTGCGTTAGCGCGGATGCAGAAATTCGACTCATGGCAGCCCCTTCTGATGATCAGGGATCCCGATCACCATATCACCAAAGACAGTTATCGCCAGGCCGGCGTTTGAGCCTACAGTCAGTCGCTGCAAGAGGCGGAGGTGACATGAGGACGCAGCGCGGCTGGCACGTCCGTGCAGGGTTGATGGGTCTGCTGCTCGCCTCGGCTTGCGGTTTTGCGCTCGCGCAGCCCTACCCGATCAAGCCGGTGCGCATCATCGTGCCGTTCGCACCGGGGGGCGGCACCGATCTCATGGCGCGTTTCATCGCGCAGCGGCTGGCGGAGGCGAGCGCGGGTTCGTTTTTCGTCGATAACAAGCCTGGCGCGGGAGGTCTGGTCGGCATCGAGGCCGGGGTCAAATCGGCGCCGGACGGTTACACGTTGCTGCTGGTTTCTTCCAGCTATTCGGTCAACCCGGCACTGTACAAGCTCGGCTTCGATCCGGTCGCAGACATCACACCGATCATCCAGATTTCGCGAGGACCGCAATTACTCGTGGTGAATCCGGCGTTGCCGGCCGACTCGTTACCAGAGCTCATCGCGCTCGCCAAGCAAAGACCCGGTGCGATCAGTTTTGCGTCCTCCGGCCAGGGGAGCATTACGCACGTCGCCACGGAATTGTTGTGCAGGCTGACTGGAATCAAAATGATGCACGTCCCGTACAAAGGCACGGGGCCCGCGCTCACCGATACGGTGGCGGGACACGCTGACGTGTTCTTGAGCGCGCCGTCAGCGCTACTGCCCTACGTCAGGTCCGGCCGGCTGCGTGCTTTAGCCGTGACGACCCGCACGCGTGCGCCTACGCTGCCCGACGTTCCCACTATCGAGGAATCCGGTTTCCCGGGGTTCGAGACCATCCTGTGGCATGGTCTGATCGGCCCGAAGGGCATACCGCGAAACATCGTTGAACGGCTACGCGCGGAGGTGAGCGCGATCCTCGCCACCAAAGAGGCGGCGCAGCATTTGCGCAATGACGCCGCGGTGCCGGCAGGCGGCACCCCTGAACAATTCCTCGACCAAATCCGCAATG
>DASREB010000015.1:0-5089 GCA_035652275.1 Burkholderiales bacterium | reverse complement strand
GCGCTGGTGGCGAAAGCCGTCGTAGGTTGCGCAGGCGCCGACGCCGAGCACGACGAGCAGGCTCGCGATGTACGCGATCCGACCGACGCTGATGAAGCGCAGGGCCGCCAGCACGGCGAGGGCGGCGAGGCCTGCGCCGAGCTCGAAGTAGCCGGTGAAAACGAGCGGGGCGACGACGGCGACCAGCAAGCCGCCCAGCGCGCCGCCCGCTGAAATGGTGAGGTAAAAGGCCGTCAGCTGAGTGGGCGCCGGTCGCGCGCGATAGAGCTCGCCGTGGCAGAAGAGGCAGCCGATGAAAAGGCCGACGAGGAATACGCCGAGCTGCAGCGCCAGCTGATAGTGGTACTCGGTATCCACCAACAGCCAAGCCATGGCGACGAGCGCAATCAGCAGCAACGGCCAGAGATAGCGCGGCTGGTACCAGCCGCCGCCTTCGAAGGCAATGATGAACGTCGCTAGATAAAGCGTGAGCGGCACGAGCCACAGGAGCGGCACGGAGGCCACGTTCTGCGTCAGGTGATTGGTGACGGCAAGGAGCATCACTGAGCCTGTCGCCGACAATGCGAGCCACCAGCCGAATTCGCGCCCGGTGATGCGCGGTGCGGCCTCGGCGATGCGAGCGGCCGGGGCGGCGCGCGGCGTGCGCCAGGCGAGCGCCGCGCAGAGCACGGCAAAGCCGCCGAAGAGCCACGACCAGGCGCTCACCTGCTCGCGCGCGGCGAGGTAAGGCTCCACGGCGAGCGGATAGCCCAATAGCGCGAGCAGCGACGCAAGGTTCGAGAGCGCGAACAGGCGATAGGGGTTGGCGCCGGGCCGAGCGCGCGAGAACCACGCCTGCACCAGGGGGCTCGTCGAGGCAAGCAGGAAGTAAGGCAATCCGACTGTCGCCCCCAAAAGCAGCAGGATGCGGCTGATCGGCTCGGCATCACCCGCGGGCTTCCAGCTCTCCGCCGGCAAGATCGGCAGCGTCGCCACCGCCGCCGCGAGGAGCACGGTATGGATAAGCGGCTCGAAGCGCCGGCGCGCCACGCCGTGCGCATAGGCATACCCGGCGAGAAGCAGCATCTGGAAAAACAGCATGCACGTCGTCCAAACGGCTGCGCTGCCGCCGAACCACGGCAGGATCAGCCGCGCAATCAGGGGCTGGACGAGGAACAGGAGGAAGGACGAGAGAAAGATGGTTGCGGCGTATATCACTCGATGTCCTTCGGAAAAGGCTGATGCAGCATCCAGCTGGCGATCGCCGCCGCGGTCTCGGCCTCGCGGCCGAAGTAGCCGTGGGCCGCGAACGGCTCGCATGGCCCGGACTCGGGCGGCTTGCCGCCGGTCACCGAGATGAGCGGATAGCGGCCCGCAAGCCGCTCGGCGCCGGAATACGGCGTGTGCTCGCAGCCGTCCTCGCGGTGATGGACGACGAGAAGCGGTGCACGGATCGCGCCATAGTCAAAGCCGCGCAGGTTCGGCGCCATGCGCCGCGGATTGCTGCCGCCAAACATCGTTGAAGTGAGGACCACGCCTGCAATGTCGCCGCCGAGCTCGCGGCCAAGCATCGCTGCAGAGATCGTGCCGCGACTGGTGCCGACTACGTAGATCGGCAGGTCGGGAAAGCGCCGTTTAAGCTCGCCGATGACCGCTCGCGCATCGGCGGTCTGCGCGCTGCCAAAGCGGTATGCGTCGGTCAGCTCATTCTGGTCCGACGGCGCGTCCATTGCGACCGGCAGAACTTCGTGGCGGGCGAAATCCGGGGCCGCGCGCACCAGGAAGTTGGCGCCGCGGAATTTCACCTCGCCCGCTTCGCGCCGCAAGCCGATCCGGCCGCCCGCGCCGGTATAAAGGAGCGCGATCGCCCGTGGCTTGACCTCGCCAACGGGGAGGATGACGAACGATTGCGTGACGCCCGGCCGGCTCACGACGCTCACCATCTCCTGAGCGCTGGCAGGCGCCGCGGCGGCAAGCGCCGCCGAAAGAAGCAAAGCTTTCAAACGCGCCGCGCGAGATCCGCCGCGAGTCCGGTATAGCGTGCCGGCGTAAGCGCAAGCAGCCGGCGCTTGGCCTCCGGCGGGATTGGCAGCGATTTCACGAATTGCGACAGCGCGCCGCGCTCCAGGCGCTTGCCGCGCGTCAGGTCCTTCAGCTTGTCGTAAGCATCGGCGACGCCGTAGCGGCGCATCACCTGCTGCACCGCCTCAGCGAGCACCTCCCAGTTGCCGTCGAGATCCGCCGATAAGCGGCGCGCATCAACCTGGAGCTTGCTCAGCCCGCGCTCGGCCGCGGCGTATGCGAGCAGCGTGTGGCCAAGCGCCGTGCCGATGTTGCGGCTCGCCGTCGAGTCCGAGAGATCGCGCTGCCAGCGCGACACCGGCAGCTTGTCCGCAAGGTGCCGCAGCAGCGCGTTGGCGATGCCGATATTGCCCTCGGAATTCTCGAAATCGATCGGATTCACCTTGTGCGGCATGGTGGAGGAGCCGACTTCGCCCGCCTTCACCTTCTGCGCGAAGTAGCCGAGCGAGATGTAACCCCAGGTATCGCGGTCGAGATCGAGCAGAATGCTGTTGGCGCGCGCATACGCGTCGAGCAGCTCGGCCAACCAGTCGTGCGGCTCGATCTGTGTCGTATAGGGATTGAATTCGAGCCCGAGGCGCTCGACGAAGCGCCGGCTGAAGCGCTCCCAGTCGAAGTCCGGATACGCCACCAGGTGCGCGTTGTAGTTGCCCACCGCGCCGTTCACCTTGCCGAGGACCGGCACAGCGCCGATTCGCTCTGCGGCGCGTGCCAGGCGATGGGCGAAGTTCGCCATCTCCTTGCCAAGCGTGGTGGGCGTCGCCGGCTGGCCATGCGTGCGCGCAAGCATCGGGACCGCCGCATGCCGCCGCGCAAGGGAGCGAAGCGCTTCGATCAGGCGCCCGAGCGCCGGCAACATCACCGATTCGCGCGACTCGCGCAGCATGAGAGCGTACGCGAGATTGTTGATGTCTTCGGAGGTGCAAGCGAAGTGCACGAATTCGAGCGCCGCCTGCGCTTCCTTGTTCGAGCCGAGCTTGGCGCGCAGCCAGTACTCGATCGCCTTCACGTCATGATTGGTCTCGGCCTCGATTTTCTTCACGTGCTCGGCGTCGCCCTCGGCGAATTCGGCGGCGAGCCGGCGGAAAGCGCCGAGCGTACGCGGCGAGAAGGGCTTCAATTCGCGGATCGCGCGCTCCTGGGCGAGCGCCTGGAGCCACTCGAGCTCGATTCTGACGCGGTAGCCGATGAGCGCCTGCTCGCTGAAGTAGACCCTCAGGGGATCGAGGGTCTTGGCGTACCGGCCGTCGAGGGGCGAGAGCGCCGCAAGCGGCGATGGCATGGCCCTCTATTATACGGGTGATGCGCATTTCTCTTCGCCGCGTCGCCGCTGACGCGCTCGCCTGCCGGCGCTGCACGGGAACGCTCGAGCCAAGGCCGGTGTTTCGCGCGCGCACCAGCGCGCAGTTGCTGATCGTCGGCCAGGCGCCGGGACACCGTGTGCACGAGAGCGGCATTCCATGGAACGATCCGTCCGGCGACGTCTTGCGCGAGTGGTTGGCGATGGATCGCGAGACGTTCTATGACGCGACGCGCATTGCGATCGTGCCGGTCGGCCTTTGCTATCCAGGCACAGTCGACGGCGCCGATCTGCCGCCGCCGCCGCGGTGTGCGACGCTCTGGCAGCCGAAATTCCGCGCGGCGCTGACGCGCATCGAGCTGACGCTCCTCGTTGGCTCGTATGCGCAGAAATACTATCTGGGCGAGCGCCGCAAAAGCACGCTGACCGATACGGTACGCGCGTACCGTGACTACCTCCCCGAATTCCTGCCGCTGCCGCATCCGAGCTGGCGCAATCTCGCGTGGCGGCGCAAGAACCCGTGGTTCGAGCGCGAGGTGCTGCCGGCCCTGCGCCGGCGCGTCGCCGCTATAATCGCGCGCTTCTGATGAAACTGCTCGGCTCGCTCGCCAGTCCCTATACGCGCAAAGTGCGCGTAGTGGCCGCCGAAAAGAAGATCGAATGCGAGCTCGAGCTGGTCGACGTCAATCCGGTCGAAAATCCGGTCAACACGCACAACCCGCTGGGCAAGGTGCCCACGCTCGTGCTGGACGATGGCACGGCGCTATACGACTCGCGGGTGATCGTCGAATTTCTGGACGCGCGCTCGCCGCTCGGTCGCCTGATCCCCGAAGAGACCCGTGATCGCATGGCTGTGCGCCGCTGGGAGGCGCTCGCCGACGGTGTGCTCGACGCCGGGCTGCTGGTGCGCTACGAGGCACAGCGCAAGGAGCTCGAGCGCAGTCAAGCCTGGACCGACAAGCAGCTCGCGCGGATGCACCGCGGCGTCGAGCAGATGGAAAAGGACCTCGAAGGGCGCACGTGGTGTCATGGCGACCGCTATTCGCTCGCCGACATCGCGCTCGGCTGCTGCCTGGGCTGGCTGGACTTTCGCCGCCCGGGTGAAGTCGACTGGCACGCCAAGTACCCGGGCCTCGGACAGCATTACCGCAAGCTAATGGAACGGGCGGCGTTCGCCGACACCGTTCCGCAGGCGCCTAGGTAATCACCCCTCCCCCCAAGCACGCGTCGCCGTCGTAGAGCACGATCGACTGTCCCGGCGTCACCGCCCACTGCGGAGCGGCGAAGTCGACCCGGATTTCGCTCTTCAGTACCCTGCCGAGCGTACAAGCGGCATCGGCCTGGCGATAACGCGTCTTTGCCGTGTGCTGCGATTGCTCTTCCGGCGCAACACCTGCGATCCAGCTGGTCGCGCCCGCGGCGAGCGAGCGCTTGAGGAGCAGGGGGTGGTCGTGCCCCTGCACGACGATCAGCTTGTTCGCCGGCAGATCCTTGCCGGCCACGTACCACGGCTCACCGGCGCCGCCGATGCCGATGCCCTTGCGCTGGCCGATGGTGTAGAAGGCGAGGCCGATGTGCTCGCCGATCGTGCGGCCTTCGGCGTCGACCATCGGCCCGGGCACTTTCGGCAAGTACCGGTTCAGGAACTCGCGGAATGGCCGCTCGCCGATGAAGCAGATGCCGGTCGAATCCTTCTTCGCATGATTCGGCAGGCCGGCCTCGAGCGCA
>DASREB010000014.1:0-7387 GCA_035652275.1 Burkholderiales bacterium | reverse complement strand
CTCCTTCAGGGCCCGCAATATACCGCTCGGCTGCTGCGGGCGGCGCGCTGTTTCAGCAGACGAATGGCCGACCCGCGAGCGCCTGAAAAACAGTTGTTTCTGATCGTCGCCGGCGCGATCACGGCGCTCTTCCTGCCGTTCGCCATCGCCTTTCCGCCGACGCTGCTCGCCAAAGCGGCGGCGGTCGCCGCGCTCGTAGTGCTCGCCGCCGCGATCTCGGCGCTGGTGCAGCGCCTGCGGAAATAATTACGGCCCTGACCCCGAATTGAAGATGTCTTCGGGCAGCAGCGCGCTGACGGTGACGTTCGGCACGTCGACGACGTTGGAGACGCGCAGGTCCACCGCGACGCTGCAGATGACGTAGGCCTGCTCGCGCGACCAGCCGCGCTCTTCGAGCAGCTTGATCATCTCGATCACCGCGTTGCGCGCGGCGAGCGTGAGGTCGCAGTTCTCGTTGCGGCCCTCCGCGGTGATCGGCATGCCCATGGTGGCGATGAAGTTGCGCGGCACCGCCGCTTCCGGCGGCGCGAAGTACCCGGGATGCGCGAAGCGCGGCCAGACGATGCGCTTCTCGGCGGCCACGCCATGGTGCAGCCGGAAGCGCACCACGCAGGTGGCGCCCATCTCGATCGCGGTGCCGCAGCACTCGGCATCACCCTGCGCGTAGTGGCCGTCGCCCACTGAATAGAGCGCGCCCTCCACGTTGACAGGAATGAGCAGGCGCGCGCCCTTGGTGAGCTGCTTCGCATCGACGTTGCCGCAGTTCTCGCGCGGCGGGATGGTGCGCAGGCCTTCGGCGGCGACCTTGCCGCCTGCCGGTACGGCGTTGGTTGCATCGGGCGGCCACACCCGCCCGCCCCGCGCCTTCAATTGCGCTTCGCGCTCCGTCCAGCGGCGTAACTGCGCCGGCGACGGCGCGACGCCGGCCGTCCCCATGAAGGCGCCGTTCGGGATGCGCACGCCCGGCAGCTGCGGCGAGGTGGCGTAGTCGAGCGTAATGTCCCAGTGCGCGACGAAGTGGTAGTCGAAGAGCTCGGGCAGGAAGCCGCCGCCCGGCGCGAAGCGCGTCCAGCCGTAGCGCTCCGGCACGATGTCGAGATACTCGACCTCCAAGAGATCGCCCGGCCGCGCGCCCTTGATATAGACGGGCCCGGTGAGCGGATGGGCGGTGGTGCGCTCCAGGCGCTCAAGCTCCTTCGCCGTGGTGCGCGGCCCGATCTGCAAATCATTGGCGTCGCGCGTCTCGAGCGCGAGCTCCTCGCCCGGCTCGAGCTCGAGGATCGGCGCGATGTCGGGATGCCAGCGGTTATGGCCGGTGTGCGGCTCTTCGCGCAGGCGCCTGGTGCGGTCGATGGCGATGGTCTTCATGCCAACAGCTTACCCACCGCCTATCCACAGCGTATCCACAGCTTGCGCCGAAAATTCAACGCCGGGCGTAGCCCGTGACCTGCCGCACCTCTTCTTCGGTGATGATGTCCACGAGCCGCAGGAAGATGTTGCGCGGCAGCTCGTGCGAGCCGGTCCAGCTCGTGAAGTCGGTCTCGGTTGCGCCGAGGTGCAGCCGCAATTTCTCTTCGCCGCCAAGGATCTGGGCGGCGCGGCGCAACGCGCGATGATGAATATCGTGAAGCACAGTCCGTCCCCCTCAGGCTGTCACTTCAACAGTGGATTTGAAACGACAGCCGCAGAGTGCATCGCGTCGCACGCGGCGTCAATGCTCGCGCGCGAAAATATTTTTCGGAGCGCGCGCGTGTTGGAAAAAAGTTGCTGACGCGTTCCTTTCAGCCGAGCGCCGCGTAAAAATTTCTCGCGCTGCGCGAAAAAATCCAATCGTGTTCCTGCGGACTTAGCGATGCGAGCGCGGCGCGCGCTTGGGCCACGAGCGCCTCCAGCGCTCCTTCGGCCGCCGGAAAATTGGAGCCCCAGATGATGCGCGCGGCGCCGTAGCTCTTGACAACGCGCGCGAAAAAGTTTTGCGGTGCCTCGCGCACGTTGTGCGTGGTGAGCTTGAGATAAAGGTTTTCATATCTCGCCAGCGCGAGGAGCGCCTCCGGCGCCTGGTAATCCGGCCGTGCCATGTGATCGAGGAGGACGCGCGCCCGGGGGAAGCGCTCGAGCATGCCTTGCAGTTGTCCGAGCGCCGGCGCGCGCAGCTGCACGCAGATCGGCAGAGCGGCGCCGCTCGCGTATTCCCACGCGGGAAAGGCGCGCGGATCGTCAAGGCGCAGGTCCTGCGCAGTGGTATGGCCGGCGATGAAGACGCGCAGTCCGGCGAGGCCGCGCTCGAGCCACTGCCGAATGCGCACCGGCGCCTCCGGCGCCAGCACATCGACCGAGAAGACGCCGATGAAGCGCTGCCGATGGGCCGCCACTGCGTCGGCCAGATAGGAGTTGTCGTGCCCATAGCAGGTGGAGGCCTGCACCAGCACGGTTCTCTCGATGCCGGCACGCTCCATCGCGGCGAGCATCGCTTCGGCGCTCACCGGCCGCTCGCGCGACCAGTCCGACTGTTTTCCGCCAAGCGGCGCGCGCGGGTAGCGGCGCTCGTCGCTGGCGATGACATGGGCATGCGTGTCGATCACCGGAGCGAGCATATGAGAAATCCTCCGCCGTGGCGCACCGCCGGGTGCGATAAGCTGGCGAGCGCCATGCGTGTCTTTGCCTGCCTCATCATTGCCGTCGCGATCGCCGCGCCCGCGCGCGCGGAGGAGGCGCAAAAGCCGAACAAGATCGAGCGCGGCGCCAACAAGGCGGCGAAAGGCGTCGAGCGGACCGTGAAGCGCACCGGCGACTGGGCCGAGCGCACCGGCAATCGTGCCGGCAAGAAGGTCGAGCGCACCGTCGACAAGACCGAGAACTGGGTCAAGAAGAAGCTCGACTAGTGCTATAACGCCTGCGGGAGGAGGTGCCCGATGCGTGTATCCGCACTGCTCGCGCTCGCCGTAGTGGCCGCCGCGCACGCCCAGACGTTTCCGACGAAGCCGCCGAAGGTCTACGTCGGCTTTCCACCCGCCGGCGGCGTCGACCAGACGGCGCGCATCACCACCGCGAAGCTCGGCGAGCTCTGGAACAGCGCCATCACCGTGGAGAACAAGCCCGGCGCCGGCGGCACGCTCGCGGCCGAGGCGACCGCCAAGGCGGCGCCCGACGGCTATACGCTCATCGTCTGCAACATCGCCTCGCACGGCATCGGGCCATCGCTTTATCGCAAGCTCGGCTACGACCCGCTGAAAGATGTCACCTACATCGGCCGCATCGGCATCACGACCAACGTGATGGCGGTGCATCCCTCGGTGCCCGCCACCACGGTGGCCGAGTTCATCGCGTACGCGAAAGCGAATCCCGGCAAGCTCAGCTACGGCTCATCCGGTATCGGCACCTCGCCGCATCTGGGCGTCGAGCTCTTCAAATCGATGGCGGGGATCGACATCCTGCATGTGCCCTACAAAGGCGGCGCGGCGTCCTCCGCCGATCTCGCGGCCGGGCAGATCCAGCTCGTGATCACCAACATGCCGGAGCAAGTGCCGTACATCATGAGCGGCCGCACGCGCGCGCTCGGCGTCTCCACCGCGAAGCGCTCGCCGCGCTTTCCGGACCTGCCGACCATCGGCGAGACGCTGCCCGGCTACGAGGTGACCGTGTGGTACGGCATCTGCGGCCCGGGCGCCATGGCGCCGAACCTCGTCGAGAAGATCAGCGCCGACCTGGCGAAGGCGGTCGCGAGCCCGGAGACCCTGCAGCGGCTCGCCGGCGCCGGCATCGAGGCGACGCCGAGCACGAGCGCCGAGTTCCGCGCCTTTGCCGAGCGCGAGATCGCGAAGTGGGCGCGCGTGGTGAAGGACACCGGCATCTCCACCGACTGAAGAACAATCAATTGGTGCCTGACCCCGATTGATGGCGCTCGATGCGCGCCTGCAGCGCGCGCAGCAGCACGTCGATGGCGACGCCGACGATGCCGATCGCGATCATGCCGCTCATCACGATCGCTGTGCTGATGTTGCTCTGGCCCTTCACCATCAGGTAGCCGATGCCGCTCGAGGCGACGATCAGCTCGGCGCCGATCAAAGACTGCCAGCCAAGCCCGGCGCTCACGCGTAGTCCGGCGACGATCGACGGCACGGATGCGGGCAGCAGCACGTCGGTCACCATGCGCGCGTGGCTTGCACCCAGCATGCGTGCGGCTTCGATGTAGCGCGGCTCGACGAACTTGGCGCCGCGATAGGCGTTGATAAGGCACGGCGGGAAGGCGCCGGAGAAGATGATCAGCACCGGCCCGCCGATCCCGGTGCCGAACCACAGCGCCGCGAACGGCACCCAGGCGATCGGCGCCACGAAGCGCAGCGCATCGAACAACGGACTCACGATCGCATCGAGCGTACGGAACCAGCCAATCATCAAGCCGAGCGGCACGCCGATCCCCACCGCGAGCGCGAAGCCCAGGCCGAATCGGCCGAGACTCGAGAGCAGGTGCTGCTGCAGCGTGTAGCCGGCGAACGGCGTCTCGAGCAGCCGATAGAACTCGCGCGCCACGGCGAGCGGCGTGGGCAGGAATTGCGGCTGCACCATGCCGCTCATCGCAATCAGCGTCCAGCCGCCGAAAAAGGCGATGAGGCCGATCGCCGACAGCGCCAAGGACTGTCGTTGCTTCATGTGCGCCACGGCATCGCCCGCTGCTCGACCCAGCCGAGCATCGCCGTCATCACCGCGCCGGCGAGCGCGACGAACACCATGCCGACGAGGATCATTGCGGGAAAGAGGTCGAGCGCCGCCTGCTGCAGCAGGTGGCCGAGGCCGGCCGCCGCGCCGATCAGCTCGCCCGCCACCAGCGTCGTCCAGCACGCCTGCAGCGAGAGTCGCAAGCCGGTGAAGATGTGCGGCATGGCGCCCGGGATGATGACTTCGCGCATCATCATCGTGCGGCTGGCGCCGAGCATGCGCGCCGCTTCGATCACATGCCGCTCGACCGAGCGCACGCCGGCGTAGCTGTTGATCACGGAGGGCACGAATGCGGCGAACCAGATCACCAGCACCTTCGCCGCATCGCCGAGACCGAGCCAGACGATCGCCAGCGGAATCCAGGCGAGCGGCGGAATCGGCCGGATCAGGAGGAACGTCGGATTCACCAGCGCTTCCAGACGGCGGCTCGAGCCCATTGCCAGGCCGAGCGGCACGCCGGTAGCAATCGCCACCGCAAAGCCGAGCAGCACCAGCTTCGCGCTGTGCAGCACGTGCGCATGCAGCCGCGCGTCGGCATACCCGGTCAGCGCCACCTGCCGCAGCGCTTGCAACAGCTCGCCTGGCGAGGCGAAGCGCGTCGGCGGGATGATCTGCGTGGCGGTCAGGAGCCACCATGCCGCGAGCAGCGCCGCGACGGTGCCGATCGACAAATAACGGAAACTACGAATGAGCTATCTCCCGCGTCAGCGGGAATCCATCAAGACTGGGCCCCGCTGTCGCGGGGGCGGCATCGGCGCGTGTTTCAGTCCTTGCGATTCGCAAAGGCCTTCAGCTTGGGATCGCGGTCCACCATGCGCAGGTATTCGTCGGTGACGAAGCTCTTGGTCGCCGGCGCCTCGGCGAAGGTGCCGTTCTGCTTCATGAACTCGCCGATGCCGCCAAGCCACTTGTCGACTTCCGACTGGCCGCCCGAGCGGTCCATGATCTTCAGCTGCTGCGCGAGGTCGTACACCGGGCGCGTGTCGAACTCCTTGTTCATCGACGCTTCCGAGATGATGACGCCGCCCTGGTCGTAGAACTTGCGCATCATGGCGATCGCTTCCTTGCGATGCGCGAGCGCCCATTGCTGCGCGCGCAGATAGATGGCGAGGTACTTGGCGACGTTCTGCGGCTGCTCCTTGGCGTACTCGGCGCGCACGAAAAGCGCGCCCGGGATGATGGCGTTGGCGTCCTTGCCCGAGCAGATCAGCTTGCCGCCCGCCTTCTCTTCCAGCGTGTAGATGTTCGGCGCCCACAGGCCGCCGAGATCGGCGTTGCCCGAGGACATCGCCGAGATGATCTCCGCCTGCCCCATGCTCTTGATGCTGACATCGGACTTCGCGAGGCCCCACTTGCGCAGGCATGACTGCACCGCGTAGTCGCCGGTCGAGTTTGCGGTGAGCACGATGCCCTGGCCCTTGATGCTCGCCGGATTGCGCACGAAGGCGTCGGCCTTGTCGCGCGTCGCCATCAGCGCATTGCCCACCGACTCGTCGTTGGTGATGCCGATGGTCTGCAACTGGTAGCGCGCCGCGCCGAGGATCGCCGGCACCGAGCCCGCGCCGCCGACATCCCAGGATTTCGACGCCGAAGCCGCGATCTGCGGCACGCCGGCCGGGAACGTGCTGAACGTCGGCCTGAGACCGAGCTCCTGCCACCAGCCCTTTTCGGTGGCGATGTAATACGGCAGCGACCAGTAGAGCGCCGGCTGGTAGCTCACCTTGATCTCTTGCTGTGCGACCGCGTTAGAACCGATGAGTGCGCAGAGCACTCCCAGGATGTTCGCAAAAAGCTTCATGCGTGCTCCCTCCTCTCGTTGTTGACCTGCTGCTCGCGAAGCAGCCGCCAGATGCGCGACTTCAATTCCACGAACGACGAGCGCTCCATCACCTCTTCCACCCGGCTGAGCGTGTCCCAGCCGCCGCTCTTTCGCACCGGCGCGATGTCGACGATCTCGGCGAGGCGGCCCGGCCGGCGCGTCATCACCACCACGCGGTCCGCAAGGTACACCGCTTCTTCCACCGCGTGGGTAATGAAGAGCACCGTGCGCGGGTTGCGCCGCGCGATCTTAATCAGCTCCTCCTGCATCAACGTCCGCGTCTGCGCGTCCAGCGCGCCGAACGGCTCGTCCATCAGCAGCACGTCGGGATTCATCACGTAGCAGCGGGCAATGGCAACGCGCTGCTGCATGCCGCCGGAAAGCTCGTGCGGATAGGCCGATTCGTAGCCCTGCAGGCCCATCAGCTCGAGCTGCTGCGCGATGCGCGCGCGGCGCTCGAACTGCGGCACGCCCTGGCTTCTCAGGCCGAACTCGATGTTGTCGTGCACCGTCTTCCACGGGAAGAGCGCGAACTGCTGGAACACCACCGCGCGCTGCGGGCCGGGCTCGGTGACCGGCTTGCCGCCGACGCGCACCGCGCCGGCGGTGGGAAAGTCGAGCCCCGCCGCCATGCGCAGGCACGTCGTCTTGCCGCAGCCGGAAGGCCCGACCAGCGCGACGAACTCGCGCTCGCGCACCTCGAACGACACGTTGTCGACCGCGAGCGTGTCGCGCCCATCGCGCTTGAACGCGCGCGACACGTTTTCGAAAGCGATCTCGCTCATTTAAATAGGGACAGACCGCATTTTTCTCATTGCCGGCCGCACGCGGTCAATCCGTGCTATGGTGGCC
>DASREB010000013.1:0-2194 GCA_035652275.1 Burkholderiales bacterium | reverse complement strand
CCAGCCGCCCGAGGCCCTGCGCGAAGACCAGCGCCGGCACGAAGAAATCGAGCGGCTGCTGATGGAGAAGCTCGAGCGCTGGGAGGAGCTCGCAGCGCGCGGAGGCTAGCCGTTGCCGCTTGGCGCTACTGCAGATTCCAGCGCTCGCGCGCCATGCCGATGATGCCGGCATAGGCGAGCGTATAGACCTCGGCGGCGACGCCCGCCGGATCGAGCACCAGCGTCGAAGACCAGTTGCAGCCCGCCTCGTCCGGCGCATCCAGCGCCGTGATGCCGATCACCGCGACCTTCTCGCAGCCCTCGCAACTCTGGAGGAGCGTCGTGATGTGGGCGATCAGCGCCTCGCGTGGGAGCAACCGGCGCTCACCGGCGAAACTATTGCCGAAGGCTAAATCGCCGTTGAACGTCTTCTCGCCCTCATCGCCTGCGGCCATCGCGCACGATTCTAGCGTGCGCCGGCGATCGAGCTCGAGCGCCGCGGCGTCCGTGCGCTGGGGCACTTTGCGCGCACCGATTTATTAGCCTCGCCGGCGGCACACGCCGCCAAAGCGCGTAGGGTGGTCCGATGGATCCACAAGCGAGCGACGCAAGCCCCGCCCCGCGCGAAGCCGAGATCGACGTGTTGAAAGCGCGCCTTGCCAAGGCCGAGTCCGACCGCGACACCTGGCGCGCCGCGGGCCACCAGGAGAGCTACCTCGAGGCGTGCTCCATGGTCGACGCGCTCGCCCTGCAGCTCGAGCGGCTCGAAGGCGCCGCGCGCCATCCCGCCGCGCCGCGCGCACCCATCATCCCGTCTACCAAGCCGCCCGGTTCTTCGCCCAGTGCTGCCCGGCATGAGGTGGCGAAGCTCATCACCTTCGACGGCCGGCAATACAGCTACCGCGGCTACCGATACGAGCGCTTGGCCGAAGCGACGGACTACGCGCGCCTCGACCGCGCGCGCGCCTTCGCCGATCCCGGGGCGGACGACGCATCACCGCTCGAGCCTACGACGGCGCCGAGCGAGGCGGACCTCGAGCTCATGCGCACGCTCGGCATCCGGTTCGCCGACGGCGTTTTTCACTGGCGCGAATACCGCTATGACCGGTTGGCCGATGCGGTGGCTTACGCGAGCCGCGAGCAGGCTCGCGAGGCGGGCGAAGGAAGTCGCAGCCTCGCCTTTCGCCGCAAGTAATACCCTCCTAGAAGCGCCGCTCCTTCTGCGCCTGCTGCCACGAGGCGAGCTGCTGTTCCGCCTGCTCGCTCGAGATGCGATACGCCGCCTGGATGTGAGTCGCGAGCTCGGCGCGGCTGCCGGCGATCGCATCGAGCTCGGCCGCGCTTAGCTTGCGCCAGTGGCGCAGCGCGTTGCCCTTGAAATGCTGCCAGTTGCGCTCGATACGATCCCAGTCCATCGGCTTTCCCTTGCCGCTCGGCGGCGAAAGGCCATGATACGCGCCGGGCGCGCCAGCAAAACGCTAGTATCGCCAATGGCACACGAAAGACTCGATCCGCTGACGCGGATCCTGAGCGCCACCGCGGCGAGCCTCGCGCGGCCGCTCTACCTCGCCGCCGGCGCCGCGCTTTCCTTCTTCCGCCGACGCGACCCCGCGATCGACTCGAGCCAGGCGGCCGCGCTCGCCGGCATCGACAAGCGCCAGTGGAGCGCCGCGCTCCTGAAGCAGCTCGAGTGGCGGCGCTTCGAGGAGCTCTGCGTCGCCTACCTGCAGGCGCTCGGCTACCAGGCGAAGGTCGAGCCCTCGCGCACGCAAGGCGGCGTCGACATCCACCTCACCGCGCCCGGCGCCGAAAGCGTTTCGCTCGTCGCGCAATGCAAGGCCTGGGACGCCTACCGCGTCGGCCTCAAGGCGGCGCGCGAGCTGCGCGCGGCGATGAGCGCCGCCGGCCTCGCCAAAGGCCTGCTGGTCACCTCGGGCCGCTTCACGCCCGAAGCCGCCGCCTACGCGGGACAACAGAACATCCACCTGATGGATGGCGCCGAGCTCCTCGCCGGCATCGGCGGCCTCGCGCCGGAAAAGTCCGCTGCGCTATTGAAGTTCGCCACGCAAGGCGACTTCCTCACGCCCACCTGCCCGGGCTGCGCGCTCAAGATGATCTCGCGCAAGAGCACCAAGGACGGCCGCAAATACTGGGGCTGCCGCAACTACCCGCGCTGCAAGCACACGCTCGTCGCCGTACCCGCATAGCTAGCGCC
>DASREB010000012.1:0-5019 GCA_035652275.1 Burkholderiales bacterium | reverse complement strand
TGGTGGAATCTCTGAACCGCGACTTTCGCGAGCCGGTGATCACCACTGCGATCGGCGGGCAACGCGGCGGCGGGGCGCGCGTCACGCGATTCGGGCGCGGCATGCTTGCCGCTTACCGCGCCATGGAGGCCAAAAGCTCCGACGCGATCGCCCGCGAGCTGCAGCAGTTCGCGCGCTACCTCGGCCGGTCCCGCTAGCTCGTTATGTTCCGTGATATATAGCGGGGGGTGAGCGATATCGTCACCGCCCTCCTGGCAGCAGGCATGCTGCTGGCCGCGTTCGGCTATGCGTCGGTCGGCCATGGCGGGGCCTCGGCATACCTCGCCGCGCTCGCCCTCGCCGGCGTCGCGCCGTCGCAGATGCGGCCGATCGCGCTGGTGCTCAACATCCTCGTGTCGGCGATCGGCACGTACAAGTTCTGGCGCGCCGGTTACTTCCGCTGGCGGCTGTTCTGGCCTTTCGCCAGCGTCTCTATCCCGCTCGCCTTTCTTGGCGGCGCCATCACCCTTCCCGGGCACGCGTACAAAGTCCTGGTGGGCGTGGTGCTGATCTATGCCGCGTGGCAGCTTTGGCACAGCGCACGCGCCGGCGCGGAGATGCGCGAGGTGCGCGCTCCGCCATTGGCCTGGGCAATGCTGGTCGGTGCCGCCCTTGGCCTGCTCGCCGGACTGACCGGGGTCGGCGGTGGCATCTTCCTGAGCCCGCTGCTCCTCCTCCTCGGCTGGGCCGGCACCAAGCAGACCTCCGCCGTGGCGGCGCCGTTTATCCTGGTCAATTCGATCGCCGGTATCGCGGGCGCCTTCACCGTCAGGGCCGCCACGCTGCCCTCGCAGCTCTGGATCCTGGCGCTTGCCGTCCTCATCGGCGGCTGGCTCGGCGCCGAATATGGCAGCCGCCGTTTCACCAATCCATTCATCCGCCGTCTGCTGGCCGTGGTGCTCGCGAGCGCCGGTGCGAAAATGGTCTTCGTATGAAAGTCTTCGGCTTCGCCGGCTGGTCGGGCAGCGGCAAAACGACGCTCATCGAGAAGCTGATTCCGCGCTTTGCCGGTGCCGGACTGCGGGTGTCGCTCATCAAGCACGCGCACCACACGTTCGACGTCGACCAGCCGGGCAAGGACTCCTACCGCCATCGCCACGCGGGCGCAGCCGAGGTGCTGGTCAGCTCTTCCCGGCGCTGGGTACTGATGCACGAGCTGCGCGGCGCGGCCGAGCCGTCGTTCGACGCGCAGCTTGCGCGCCTTTCGCCCTGCGATCTGGTGATCGTCGAGGGCTTCAAGCACGCGCCGATTCCGAAGCTCGAAGTCTGGCGCCGCGTGACCGGCGAGCCGCTGCTTCATCCGAACGACCCGCACATCGTCGCCATCGCGAGCGATACACGGGTCGAGACGCGGCTGCCGCTGCTCGATCTCAACGACGACGCCAGCATCTCGTCGTTCATCCTCGCTCATCTGCGCTTGCAATGAACCACGGCTTGCTATCGGTCGACGACGCGCTTGCGCAGATGCTCGCGCGCGCGAGGCCCGTGGCCGACATCGAGGAGGTCTCGACGCTCGAGGCGACGGGTCGTGTTCTCGCCCGAGCGCAGCGTTCCACGATGGACGTGCCGCCGCTCGATAACAGCGCCATGGACGGCTACGCCGTGCGCATCGCCGACGGCCCGCAACTCAAGGTCGCGCAGCGCATCATGGCCGGCAGCATCGGCCAGCCGCTCGAGCGCGGCACCGCGGCGCGCATCTTCACAGGCGCGCCGATTCCGCCTGGCGCGGACGCCGTGGTGATGCAGGAGCACGCGCGCGTCGAGGGCGAGCGGGTGACGCTCAATCGGCCGCCGCAGCCCGGCCAGTGGATCCGGCGCGTGGCGAGCGATATCGGCAAAGGCGCCCAGATCCTGGCGGCAGGCAAGCGCCTCGCGCCGCAGGACACGGGCCTCGCCGCCTCGGTCGGCATCGGCACGCTGCCGGTCTATCGGAAACTGCGCCTCGGGCTCTTCTTCACCGGCGATGAGCTGGTGATGCCCGGCGAGCCGCTCGCGCCCGGGCGTATCTACAACTCGAACCGGTTCACGCTGCGCGGCCTCGCCGCCGCCTATGACTGCGAAGTGCACGACTACGGCATTGTTCCGGATACGCTGGAGGCGACGCGCGAGGTGCTGCGGCGTGCAGCGCGCGAATGCGATGTGGTGGTGACCTCGGGCGGCGTTTCCGTGGGCGACGCGGACTTCGTCAAGCCGGCGGTCGAAGCCGAAGGCGAGTTGCTCATGTGGCGCATCGCGATGAAGCCCGGGCGGCCGCTGGCGTTCGGAAATGTCGGCGCCGCGTTTTTCATCGGGCTCCCGGGCAACCCGGTCTCGAGCTTCGTCACGTTCCTGATCTTCGTGCGCCCGTTCATTCTCAAGGCGCAGGGCATCACCGATGTGGCGCCGCGTGCCATCGCCGCGCGCGCGGACTTCGACTGGCCCGAGCCCGATTCGCGGCGCGAATTCCTGCGCGCCCGCTGGAACCGCGACGGCGGCCTGGAGCTTTATCCGACGCAGGATTCGGCGGTCCTGACATCGACCGCCTGGGCCGACGGGCTGATCGACAATCCGGCGGCGCATGCCATTCACAAAGGCGAGAACGTGCGGTTTCTCGCCTATAGCGAGCTCTACCGGTGAAGGTGAAACTGCTTTTCTTCGCCGCCTTGCGCGAGCAGCTCGGCCGGCCCACCGAGGAGCTCGAGCTGCCGACGAACGTCGACACGGTCGCGGCGCTCCTCGATCACCTGCGCGCGCGCGGTGGCGAATGGGGACGCGTATTCGCGCCAAACCGGTCGGTACGCGCCGCGGTCAATCAGGACATGGTGCAGTCGGAAGCACGCATCAAGGCGGGCGACGAAGTGGCATTCTTTCCACCGGTGACCGGCGGATGAAGATCGCGGTACAGCGGGAAGACTTCGACCTCGGCGCAGAGGTGCGGGCGGTCTCGAAGAACGACAAGATCGGCGCGGTGGCGAGCTTCGTGGGACTGGTGCGCGACGTACGCATGACGCTCGAGCACTATCCCGGCATGACGGAGCGTGAAATCGGCAAGATCGTCGATGAGGCGGCGAAACGCTGGCAGGTGATGGACTGCACCGTGATTCACCGCTATGGCGAGCTCGCGCCCAACGACCAGATCGTCCTGGTCGCGGTAGCGAGCGCGCACCGCGGCGATGCGTTCGCCGCGTGCGAGTTCATCATGGACTACCTTAAGACGCGTGCCCCGTTCTGGAAAAAAGAGCACCGTGCGGGCGGCGGGACATGGGTCGAGGCGCGCGCCGCGGACGACCAAGCAGCCGACAGGTGGAAGCAAGGCGAGCGCTAAGCCGTCTGGACTAAGGCAGCCCGGGGGGCACGCTAGAGCCTGGATGCCCGCCGTCTTTAAATGCCGGGACCATGGAGCCGTTTGCCGTCACCGGACACCCGCAAACGTACCAGGAGCTTTTGCAGGAGGTCCGCTGCTTCTGGACACCGCTACCTGACAAGCCTGAAGAAACGCCCGAAGGTGTGCTGTGCGCGCTGTGGCTTACCGCCTGCGGCGAGCCGCGGTCGGTCGATCGCGCAGTGGGCGCGCCGCTTCCGCCGCTGGATGAGCAAAGCCACGAGCGGCTGCGCGCCCTCATCGAGCGTCGCAAAGCCGGTGTGCCGCTCGCGCATCTCACTGAACGGCAGACGTTCCTCGGCATCGAGATGCTGGCCGGGCCGGAGGCGCTGATACCGCGCAAGGAAACCGAGATCCTCGGGCGCGCGGCGCTCGCCAGGATCAACTGCATGGCGCGCGAGCGCGGCGATGTAATGGTCATCGATGTCTGCACCGGCAGCGGCAACCTCGCCGTTGCGTATGCCTATTACGAGCCGCGCGCGCGTGTCTACGCCTCGGATCTGCTCGCCGAGGCGGTGGCCTTCGCGCAGCGCAATGTCGCTTTCCTCGGCCTCGGCGGCCGCGTGGCGCTGCGCCTGGGCGACCTGCTCGCGCCGTTCGAAGAGCAGCAATTCGTCGGGCGTTGCGATTTCCTGAGCTGCAACCCGCCGTACATCTCGAGCGCCAAGCTGAAGGAGATGCATCCGGAAATTGCGCGCCACGAGCCCGAGGCCGCGTTCAACGGCGGCGTCTACGGCGTGAGCGTCCTCATGAAGATGGTGCGCCAGGCGCCGCGCTTCCTGCGCCCAGGCGGCTGGTTCGGCCTCGAGGTAGGACACGGACAGGGCGAGGGCATCGCGCGGCAGCTGGCAAAAAATCCGGCCTACGCCGCCGTGGAGACGCACGCTGACTCCGTCGGTGAAATACGCGCCATCCTGGCGCAGTCGAAGGAGACATGACGGGCGGCGTCGGCACGCTCGGCAAGCGCACCGCCCGGCGCCGCACCTGGCTGCCCGAGTGGTGCCGGCTGCTCTATCTCGATTACCGGCGCCATCGCGTCGCCGGGCGCGGCGTGCTGCGGACCGTGCTTCTCACGCAGGGCATGTGGGCCTGCGCGGTGTATCGCATCTGCCACGCCCTCGTCGAAACGATGCCCAACGGCCCGCTGCGCTGGGCAGCGAAAGCGTTCGCGGCGCTGCCGCAGAAGCTGATGGAGATCCTCACCGGCATTTGCCTGCCGCGCGACGCCGAGATCGGCGGCGGGCTCTATCTTCCGTCGTTCGGCGCCATCATCCTGGCGCGGGGCCAGATTGGCGCCAACTGCACTATCGAGCAGAACGTGACCCTCGGTGTCGCGGGGCGCGGCGCCGAGCGCGGCGTGCCGACGCTCGGTGATCGCGTGTTCATCGGCGCCGGCGCGCTGATCGTCGGCAAGGTGACGATCGGCAACGACGCCTACATCTTTCCCGGCTCGGTCGTGACCCGCTCCGTGCCGCCGCGCGCGGTGGTGATGGGTTACCCGGCGCGCATCGTCTCGCATGAGGGCAGCTTCGAGCTCATCGCCTACGACGGCATGGATCACGACCCGGCGCGCCGCGCCGCGCTCGACAAGCCGAGTTCCGCTCCCGCGCTGTAATCAG
>DASREB010000011.1:0-5645 GCA_035652275.1 Burkholderiales bacterium | reverse complement strand
AAGTAGGCGCTGTAGCGCTCGCCGTCCTCGGTGAAGCTGAAGGCCGGGTCCGCGCGCTTCAGGTCGTAGATCGCGGCGATCGAACGCGCGGCATTGCGAAACGCCGGATGCGTGGTGACATCGTCGACGCGCTCCGCGCCGATGTAGACCGTGCGGCCGTCGCGCAGCGACTCGAGGTGCTCATTTCCGCTTTTCAGCATGGCCGCCTTCCTTGCCGGAGGTCTCGTAGTAATGGATCTCGTGCAGGATGCAGCCGCCCTTGGAGGTGAACGGGCCGTGGTGCACCCCCGGCGGCCGGCAGGCGTAGGTCGGCGCAAAGCATTGCTCGCCGCCGCGGCCCTGCTTGTCGTTGCCGACGATCAGGTCGCCCTGCACGACGTAGACCTCTTCCCAGTGGTCGTGTACGAACGGCTCGGTGGAAAAGGCGCCGGGCTCGATCTTCAGGAGCCGGGTGCGGCTGCCGCGCTTATTCACTTCGTCGAGATCGCTCCCAAGGATCTTCTGGTAGAAACCGGGCGGATAGCCGGGCGGCCGCTCCCAGCCGGTGTTGAGGTCGACGCGGACGAATTCCAGATGCTGCTTCGGTTTCATGCACCCTCCTCGTTATCATCGAGCCAGGCGGCGCGGAACACCTCTTCCTGCGCCATCGCCTGATGCACCACGTTGCCGTTGAACGGCGGAAAACGCTTGAAATCCTCGCGCGCCATGGCGCGCTCGGCAGAGGCGAATGCGGCGTTCATCGCCGCGGCGCTCTCGAACTCGAGCTGTGCCATGAGCACGGCCCTGCCCGGATTCACCGGGAAGGGATCGCGCCACGCGAGCGGCGTATGCAGCACCATGCGACGCAGGCCCGGCCAGCGCGCGACCAGCGGCACGTGCCCCTCGCGGTAGCGCTGCATGAAGGCCGGCAAGTCGGCGACCTCGATGTCGTAGCGCACGAAGTACGACACGCTCATGCCGCGCGCGCCTCGTGCAGCATGAAGTCGAGCATCGCCACGGCCCGCTCGCCCGAGGCGAGGAGCTCGCGCGCGAGCAAGCGCAGCTGGCGAAAGCGCCGCGCGTCCAGGCGCTCGAACAGCACATCGTTGATGCGCTGCTGGTAGGGCGCCAGGCGCTCGAGCAGCGCGCGCGCCTTGCCGTTGCACTTGAGGAGCACGCGGCGCCCGTCCGCCGGGTCGGACGCCTTCTCGAGGATGCCGCGCGCCACCAGCTTGTTCGCCTCGATGGTGATGAAGGCGCCCGAACGATGCAGCCGCGCCGCCACTTCGCCCACCGCGAGGCCCGCGGTGCGCGACACGAGCATCAGGATCTCGTACTGCACGCCGGAGATGCCGGCGATGGCGGCGAAAGCGTCGCGGCAGGCGTCGAGCCGGTGGCCGTAGGCGATGAGATCGTGGATCAGGCGGCGGAACTCGGCGTCGGAGCCGTCGACCAGGAGCGCCGGGCGCGACACGGTCGGCGGCGGCAGCGGCTTGCGACGGGGACGCGCCATTGACCGCGGCATTTTCGCGCCGGAGAATTAGCTTTGTCAATTAGCTTTCTTATAAAATTATGCAGGTGCTGATTGCCGGTGCCGGGCCGGTCGGCCTGGCCGCCGCCAATGTGCTCGCCGATGCCGGCATCGAGGTGCGGGTGCTCGAGGCCGAGCCGCGGCTGCCGCAGAATCTGCGCGCCTCGACCTTTCAGCCGCCGACGCTCGATCTCCTGGCACGCTTCGGCGCCACGGCCAAGCTGATCGAGATGGGGCGCGTCGCGCCGCTACTTCAGTACCGCGATCGGGCCGGCTGGGTGGCCGAGCTCGACTTCGGCGTGCTCGCCGCCGACACCGCGCATCCCTACCGCGTGCAATGCGAACAGTACAAGCTGAACCAGGTGCTGGCCGCGCGACTGGGCGACGAGCGCCTGCGCTACGGCGCGATGGTGAGCTCCGTTACCCAGGATAGTGACGCAGTGAGCGTCACGGTCAATGGGGCGGAGCCGCTGCGCGCCGCCTGGCTGATCGGCGCCGATGGCGCGCGCAGCCGCGTGCGCGAAGCGCTGGGCATCAAGCTCGACGGCTTCACCTGGCCCGAGCGCTTCCTGGTCGCGAGCACACCGTTCGATTTTGCGCAGGCGATCCCCGGCCTCGCGGACGTCAGCTACTTCGCCGATCCTGAAGAATGGTTTTTCCTGCTGCGTGTGCGTGATGTGTGGCGGGCAATGTTTCCGGCCCGGGCGGAAGAGACCGACGGCGAGATCCTGTCCGATGCCGGCATCGAGCGGCGGCTGCAACGCGTCCATCGCCAGCCGGGGCGCTACGAAATCGCGCACCGCACACTGTATTCGGTGCATCAGCGGGTCGCCGAGACCTATCGGCGCGGCCGCGTGTTTCTCGCCGGGGATGCGGCGCATCTCAACAATCCGCTCGGCGGCATGGGGATGAACGGCGGCATACACGACGCCTTCAACCTGGCGCAGAAACTGGCGGCGGTCATCCGACGGGAAAAGGCCGGCGACGAGATGGAGCGCTACGAGCGGCAGCGCCGGCCGGTCGCGCTCGAGTACGTGAACACGATTACGATCGCGAACAAGCGCAACCTCGAGATGCGCGATGCCGAGGAGCAGCGGCGCTGGCGCGCGGAGCTCGCCCGCGCCATGGCCGAGCGCGCCGCGCACCGCGAGCTGATGCTCAAGATATCGATGATTGCCAGCCTGAGGAAATACCAATGCGCCTAGCTTCGCTACTCGTGTCGCTTGCCGTGCCGCTCGCCGCGCTCGCCCAAGCCTTTCCCTCGCGGACCATCACGATCGTCGTCCCGTATTCGCCAGGCAGCACCTCGGATCTTCTGCCGCGCGCCATTGCGCCCCACCTGTCGCAATCGCTCGGCGTGCCGGTGGTGGTGGAAAACCGGCCGGGCGCCGGCGGCAACATCGGCGCCGCGCTCGTCGCCAAGGGCGAAGCGAGCGGGCACACGGTGCTGATGGCGCCCTCGGCGGTGCTGGCGACCAACCAATGGCTCTACAAGGATCCGGGCTACGATCCGCAGAAGGACCTGACGCCGGTCATCGACGCAGCGACGACGCCCAACCTGTGGGTAGCGCATCCAAGCGTGCCGGCAAAAACCATCGCTGAGGTGATCGCGCTCGCCAAAGCCAAGCCTGGCAGCCTGAGCTTCGCTTCCGGCGGCGCCGGCACTACCAGCCATCTTTGCGGCGAGCTCTTAAACAGCATGGCGCATGTCGAGCTGCTGCACGTACCGTACAAGGGCCCGGCGCCGGCTCTGCAGGACGTGCTCGCCGGGCGCGTGCCGCTCATGTGCGACAACTTCTCGAATGTCATCTCGCACGTGAGAAACGGCCGGCTTCGCGCCATCGCGCTGAGCGGCACGCAGCGCATTGCCCAAGCGCCGGACGTGCCCACGGTGAGCGAATCGGGCTTGCCGGGATTCGAGATCAGCGTGTGGTACGGGTTTGCGGTGCCCGCGGCGGCACCCAAGCCGGTGGTGCAGAAGCTCAACCGCGAGATCGCGGCCGCGCTTCAGCAGCCGGCCGTGTCTGCGCGGCTGCAAAGCCTCGGCCTCACCATCGTCGCCGATACAGCGGAGGAATTCGCCCGCTTCGTCGCCGCCGAGTCGGACAAGATGCGCCGCCTGGTGCAGGCATCCGGCGCCAGGGTGGAGTGACGAGATGGCACTCGGCCGCAGTGAATTGCAGCGGGCGCTCGAGCATCTCCAGGCAAGCGACTGGCAGGCGGCACACGAAATCGTGCAGAAGGACGAGGATTCGCCGCTTGCTTGCTGGGCGCACGGCATCGTGCACCTCATGGAAGGCGATCTGGCAAATGCGCGCTACTGGTATCGGGAGGCGAAGCGGGCATTTCCAGCGGACCCGGATGCCAAGCTGGAAATCGTGGCGCTCGGGCGAGCGCTTGAAGCCTAGCCCTTCAGCGCTTTGCGCGCCGCACGGCGCCGGCGCAGGCTCGCGGCGGCGCCGAGGCGCGCGGCGATGAGGGCGCTGAACTGGGCGGCGGACATGGGCCGCGCAAAGAGGAAGCCCTGCGCCTGCTCGCAGCCAAGCGCGCGCAGGAAGGCGGCCTGCGAGTCGCGCTCGACGCCCTCGGCGATCACGGTGAAGCCAAGCGTGTGCGCCATGTCGACGATGGTGCGCACGATGGTGGCGTCGGCCTCGTCATCCAGCACGTCGGCGACGAACGAGCGATCGATCTTCAGCGACGCAAGCGGGAAGCGCGTCAGGTAAGCGAGGCTCGAATAGCCGGTGCCGAAGTCGTCGATGGCGATGCGCACGCCCGCCTGCCCGAGCGCGCGCAGCACGCGGATCGCATGATCCGGATCGTGCATCAGCTGGCTCTCGGTAATCTCGAGCTCGATCAGCGAGGGCGTGACGCCGGCGGCCGAAACGATGGCGCGGATGCGCTCTTCGAGGTCGTGCTGGCGGAACTGGCGTGCCGACAGGTTGACCGCGACCGGCATGGCCGGCGCGCCGAGGCTCTGCCAGTGCTTGAGATCCTCGCAGGCGCGCCGCAGCACCCATTCGCCCACCGGCACGATGAGTCCGGTCTCCTCGAGCACCGGGATGAACTCCACCGGCTCGACACGGCCGCGCTCCGGATGCTCCCAGCGCAGCAGCGCCTCCGCGCCGCAGGGCTGGCCGCTCGTGAGATCGATCTTCGGCTGATAGGCGAGCGTGAATTCCTTGCGCTCGAGCGCGCGGCGCAGCTCGCGCCCAAGCTGCGCCCGCGCGCGCGTGCGCTGGTTGATGTCGGCAGTGAAGAACTGGAAGGCGTTGCGGCCGGCCTGCTTCGCGCGGTACATCGCGGCATCGGCCGCGCCGAGCAGCGTCTCGGCGTCATCGCCGTCCGCGGGGAACGTGGCAATGCCGATGCTCGCCGTGACCACCACTTCCTGGCCGTTGATCTCCACCGGGGAGGAGAGCCGGTCGATGATCTTCTGCGCCACGAGCGCCGCGTCGTCCGGCCGCGCGAGATCGGAGAGGATCACGGTGAACTCGTCGCCGCTGATGCGCGCCACCGTGTCGCCGTCGCGCACCGCCGACTGCAGGCGCTTCGCGGTCTCCTTCAGGAGCTCGTCGCCCGCGGCGTGGCCCTGGGTGTCGTTCACCAGCTTGAAGTCGTCCAGATCGATGAACAGCACGCCGAGCGCCGCGCCGCGCCGACGCGCCTGCACGATCATGAGCGAGAAGCGGTCGGAAAGGAGCGTGCGGTTGGGAAGCCCGGTGAGCGGATCGAACTGCGCCAGATAGGCGAGCCGCGCCTCGCTGTCCAGGCGATGGAGCGCTGCCGACACCATGCTCGCCGCCGCCACGAGGAAGCGTGTCTCCTCCGGACCGAACGCGCCGCTCGCCTCGGCGAGCGCGCAGAGAAAGCCGCGCGCGCCACCGTCGCCCGGCACCGGCACCGCGGCGAGCGCGCCATAGCGGCGCAGCCAGTCAAAAGGTAGCGGCAGCGTGTCGCTCCAGGGGCCGTTCAGCACGACCGGCTCCGAGCCCTGCAGCAGCGTGGCGAGCGGGCTGTCGTGCGCGAGGCGCGCGGTGGCGGACTCCTCGGGCGTCGCACCGAGGCCCGCGACGCGCCGCAGGACCACTTCGCCGTCCGTGCCAGAGCGCTCGAGATACGCCACCGGGCCGAG
>DASREB010000010.1:0-41655 GCA_035652275.1 Burkholderiales bacterium | reverse complement strand
CGGTCCTTGGCATGCGCGAGCGCTTCATCGAGCGCACGGCGCGCGAAGCCGAGCGCGGCGGCGGCGACGGTCGTGCGGAAAATGTCGAGGTTGCGCATGGCGAGCTTGAAGCCCTGCCCCGGCTCGCCGAGGAGCTCCGCGCGAGCGCCGCGGTACTTGACCAGCGCCATCGGGTGCGGCGCTACGATGTCGATGCGCTCCGTGGCATCGACGTCTTTCGCGTCGACCACGAAGCCGGTGATGCCTTCGTCGGCCCTCGCGAAGGTGACGTAGAAATCGGCGATGCCACCGTTCGAGATCCAGGTCTTGGTGCCATCAAGCACCCAGCCATTCCCGGCTTTTCGCGCGCGCGTGCTCATCGCCTGCACGTCCGACCCGGCGTCGGGCTCGGAGAGCGCAAAGGCCGCGATGGCGTCGCCGCGAGCCGCCGCGGGCAGATATTTTTTCTTCAGCGCATCGCTGCCGGCGAGACCAATGGCGCCGCTGCCGAGTCCCTGCATCACGAACGCGAAATCTGCGAGCCCGGCGTGGTACGCGAACACCTCGCGCAGCAGCGCGATCGAGCGCACGTCGGGCGTCTGGGTGACGGCGTGGTTGAGATAGCCGGCGCAGCCGAGACCCTGCACCAGGCGCTTGCAAATGGCGTCCGCGTCATCGCCGTGCGCGTGCGCCAGATTGTCACGCGCCCAGGCATCGGCCTCGGCTGCGAGCTTGGCGTGCCGCTCGTCAAAAAATGGCCAGTCGTAATGGCCGAAGCGGTCCATCAGTCGCCCTGGAACTTCGGCTTCTGCTTCGCCGCGAACGCCTCGTATGCGCGGCGGAAATCATGGTTGCGCATCAGGATCGCCTGGGCCTGCGCTTCCATCTCGATCGCTTCATCGACCCCGGCGTTCCATTCCTGGTGCAGCATCTTCTTGGTCATCGCATGCGCCGCCGTCGGTCCCTCGGCGAGCGCGTGCGCAGCTTGCATCGCGGGCGGCAGCACCGGATCGGCCACCGCGTTGAAGAAGCCCCAGCTGTGGCCTTCCTCGGCGCTCATCGAACGTCCCGTGTAGAGCAGCTCCGCGGCGCGCCCTTGGCCGATGATGCGCGGCAATAGCGCGCAGGCGCCCATGTCGCAGCCGGCGAGACCGACGCGCACGAAGAGGAACGCGGTCTTGGCGCTTGGCGCGGCGTACCGCAGATCGCAGGCCATGGCGAGGATCGCGCCGGCGCCCGCGCACACACCCTCCACCGCGGCGATCAGCGGCTGCGGGCAGTGGCGCATCGCTTTGACGAGGTCGCCGGTCATGCGCGTGAAATCGAGAAGCTGCGGCATGCTCATCTTGGTGAGCGGTCCGATGATCTCGTGCACGTCGCCTCCGGAGGAGAAGTCACCGCCCTCGCCGCGCAGCACCACCACCTTGATGCTCGGCTCGTGCGCGAGCGCGCGGAAATGATCGCGCAGCTCGGCGTACGAATCGAACGTCAGCGGGTTTTTCCGCTCGGGCCGATTCAGCGTAACCACGCCGACCTTGCCCTCGACGCGCCACAGAAAATGCTTGGGCTGCTTCATGGC
The DNA here is from genome assembly GCA_035652275.1 of Burkholderiales bacterium. Classification (GTDB taxonomy): domain Bacteria; phylum Pseudomonadota; class Gammaproteobacteria; order Burkholderiales; family SG8-39; genus SCGC-AG-212-J23. Next base: position 40,097 of record DASREB010000010.1, on the reverse strand, counting down.
GCCACCTCCAGCGCGTGCTCCTTGGCCCGTGCCAGCAGTCGCAAAAGCTCGTCCTGCTCGCGCCGTGACAGGCCAGAGAGCATCTCCACCACCCATTCTTCGTGCGCGCGGGCCATCTCGGCGAAGGTGCGCTCGCCGGCCCTGGTGAGGCGGATGCGGAAGGCCCGGCGATCGCTCGGCTCGTCCAGCCGCTCGACCATGCCTTCCTTCTCGAGCTGATCCACAATCGTGGTGACGTTGCCGCCGGTCACCATGAGCAGGCGCGAGAGCTCGTTCATCTTCAGGCCCTCGGCATGGCGCTCGAGCTGCGCCATCAGGTCAAAGCGCGGCAGCGTGGTGCTGAAGCGGCTCCTAAGGCGCGAGCGCACCACGCGCTCGATCATCTGGGTGCAGGTGAGAAGGCGCAGCCAGATGCGCAGCGCCCGGTGGTCATCGGAGCGTGCAATGGTTTCGCGGTCGGTGCGGAGGGCGGCGAGCGCCATGGGCTGATCCTCCAAGCCTCAATAGATCAAGCCTAAAGCATATGGTGGGCGTTGTCACGCTAGACTTCATCCAGGGAGGAGGCCATGTCGAGCGCATACCGTCGCCGTTTCCTGCAGTTTCTCGCCGCCAGTCCCGTTGCCAGCGCCGCCTGGGCGCAGTTCACGCCCAAGCAGCGCCTGCCCGACCCGATCCCCTGGGCGGCGCTCGAGCCTGACAAGCTGATCAAGAGCCCGAAGGAAGCCATCAACGTGTTCGATTTCGAGCCGGTGGCGCGGCACAACGTGCCGCCCGCCCACTTCGGCTACATGGCTTCCGGCATCGATGATGAGGTGACGCTGCGCGCGAACCGCGAGGGCTTCCTCAAGTTCCAGCTGCGCCCGCGGCGGCTGGTCGATGTCGAGAAGGTCGACATGAGCACCGAGATCCTCGGCACGCGCTATCCGACGCCGATCGTCATCGCCCCGGTTGGCGGCCACCGCATGTTTCACCCCGACGGCGAGCTCGCCGTGGCGCGCGCCGCGAAGGCGGGCGGTCATCTCGTGATCCTGTCCACGGTCACGACCACCGCAGTCGAGGAGGTGGCGGCGGCGCGCGCCGCCCCGGTCTGGTACCAGCTCTACGCCACCAACAAGTGGGAGGTCGCCAAGGCGTTCGTCACGCGCGCGGAGAAAGCGGGTTGTCCGGTGGTCGCGGTCACCGTCGATCGAGCCGGCGGTCGCAACCAGGAGACGCTGTTCCGGCTGCAGCGCACCGACGAGCGGGATTGCAAGACCTGCCACGACCGCTCGAGCCTCGCGGCGAACCTGCGACGGCGACCGATGTACGAGGGCGTGGACCTCGCCGGCCTCACGCACACCCAGGCATCGAGCATGACCTGGGACTTCCTCAAGCGGCTGCGCGACACCACGAAGATGAAGATCGTGCTGAAGGGCATTCTCGCGCACGAAGACGCCACGCTTGCGGTGCAGAACGGCATGGACGGCATCATCGTCTCCAACCACGGCGCGCGGAGCGAAGACAGCGGCCGCTCGACCATCGATGCGCTGCCGGAGATCCTCGAGGCGGTGAAAGGCCGCATGCCGGTGCTCGTCGATAGCGGCTTTCGCCGTGGCACCGATATGGCGAAGGCGCTCTGCATGGGCGCGAGCGCCGTGTGCATCGGTCGGCCGTACATCTGGGGACTCGGTGCATTCGGGCAGCCGGGCGTCGAGCGCGTGCTCGAGCTGCTGCGGATCGAGCTGCACGCGATCATGCAGCAGCTCGGCGCGCCGAGCATCAAGCAGCTGGTGCCGGCGATGGTGCGTCGCGCCTAGGAACTTTATTGCCGCTCGATGTGCGCGGCGTCGCGCACGCGGGACCATTTCTGCAGCTCGCGCTTGATGTAGGCGCCGAACTCCGCCGGCGTCGTGCCGGCCGGCTCGGCGCCGTCGGCGGCGAGCCGCGCTTTCATCTCCGGCGAGCGTAGCGCCACCATCGCTTCGGCGTGCACGCGCTCGATGATGGCGCTCGGCGTGCCGGCCGGCGCGAGCAGGCCATACCACTGCATCGCCTCATAGCCCGGCACCCCGGCCTCGGCGACAGGCGGCACGCCAGGCAAGGCTTCGACCCGGCGCGGCCCCGACACCGCCAGCGCGCGCAGCCGGCCGGCATCGATCAGCGGCTTCGCCGTGAGGGCGGTGGCGAAAGCAACGTCGATCTGGCCGCCGATGATGTCCATCACCGCTGCCGCGGTGCCCTTGTAGGGCACGTGCTGCAGATCGACGCCCGCCATGCTCTTGAAGAGCTCCATGCAAAGATGCGGCGACGTGCCGATGCCTGGCGTGCCATAGGTGAGCTTGCCGGGCTGGGCCTTGGCGGCGGCGATGAGATCGGCGAGCGTTTTGGGCGGCAGCTTCGGGTTCACCACCAGGATGTTGGGCGCCGTCGCGGCGAGCGTGATGGGCGCGAAGTCGCGCACCGGGTCGTACGGCACCTTCTTGTAGAGCACCGAATTCAGCGCGATGGTGCTGGCGCTCACGAGCAGCGTGTAGCCGTCGGGCGCGGCGCGTGCCGCCGCTTCGATGCCGATGACGTTCCCCGCACCGGGTTTGTTCTCGACGAAGAACTGCTGCCCGAAGGCGTTGGAGAAGTGCTGGGCGAGCACGCGCGCGACGATGTCGGTGCCGCCTGAAGGTGGCGAGGGCACGATGATGCGCACCGGTCGAACGGGGTAATCGGACTGCGCGCCGGCAGCGCCGATCGCGAGCGCCAGCGCGAGCGCGCTAGCCCACCGCATGGAGCACCTTGCCGTCGCGGGTAATGGGCTTCGTGGGCACGAGCACGAAAGCGATGCGGCAGGGCTCGGGGCCGCGATTCACCCAGTCATGAAGGGTCGCCTGCTGCACCAGCACGTCGCCGGCGCGCAGGTGCACCTTGCCGATGTCGAGCTGCATCTCGATCTCGCCCGACATGACGACCGCGTAATCGATCGTCTCGGTACGATGCAGTCGCGGCGCGACGCCCGGCTGGTATTCGACCACGCGAAAGATGGTGCCGTCCGGACCGGTCCAGGCGACGCAGCTCTGGTGGCCCGGGCGGCGCGAGATCACGTCGGCGCAGCGCTCGTCGATTATCACTCTGGAGCGGCCGCGCTCGTCGTGGTCGGTCACCACGCGGCGCACGTTGAGGCTCATCTGATGTCCCTCCTCGTAATCAGCAGGTGCTGCAGCCGCCGCGCCGCGGGATAGTCGCGGTGCACGGAATTGAAAATGCGCCGCAGATTCTTCCACGGCGCCGCATCGCTGTAGAAGCGGTGCAGGAAAAGGAGATCGCACACCAGGCTCGCCATCCAGCCGACCGGCGTAGCGTAGCCGACCACCGCCTGCACGCCGGTCTCGCGAACGAACCGCCGCGCAAAGGCGACGCCGCGCGCGCCGCGGAACACGTTGCAGGCGCCGAAATAGACCAGGTTTCGATAGCCGTGGTCGCCATAGCCGGTGAAGGCACCGATCAGCTCCTCGGCGCCGATGCGCTCCACCACCGCGCGCACCGACGCCGCGGCGCCATGGAAGGCGAGGTAATACACCGGCGCATCGAAGAGCTCCTTCTGACGCCACATCAGGCCGCCCGGCCGCCGCAGGTAGTAGGCGAGACCGGCGCCCGAATCGACGAAGCGATGCGCGACGGTGAGCGGCGGATGGATGAGCGGCGCCATGCCGTCGAGGAACGCCTTTACCGAGAAATGCTGGAACATCTGCTCGTCCCAGTAGGACTCGAGGCAGACGATCTTGCGCGCGGCCTTCACGGCGGCGCGTTCTTCTTGGCGGCGAGCGCCAGGATTACGTACCTGTCCCCGATTTATCGGCCTTGCGCAGGAAGTCGAAGTCGCAGCCGTGCTCGGCTTGCAGCACGTGCTGCATATAAAGCTGCGCGTAACCGCGCGGCGGGATGCCGATCGGTGCTCGCCAGGCGCTCTTGCGGCGCGCGAGCTCCGGCGGCGCGACCAGCAGATCGAGCTGGCGCCGCTGCACCGAGATGCGAATGCGATCGCCGTTCTTCACCAGCGCGAGCGGGCCGCCGGCCGCCGCTTCGGGCGAGACGTGCAGCACGATGGTGCCGTACGCGGTACCGCTCATGCGCGCATCGGAGATGCGCACCATGTCCTTCACGCCGGCGCGCGCCAGCTTTGCCGGGATCGGCAGGTAACCCGCTTCGGGCATCGCGTAGCCGGACTTGGGCCCCGCGTTCTGCAACACGAGAAAATCATCCGCCGTCACGTCGAGCGCCGGGTCGTCGATGCGCGCCGCGAGGTCATCGAGCGAGGTGAAGACCACCGCGCGTCCCTCGCGCTCGAAGAGCTGCGGATCGGCGGCGGAGCGCTTGAGGATGGCGCCGTTCGGCGCGAGCGAGCCGTAGAGCGCAACCAGCCCGCCTTGCTTGCTGAGCGGCTCGTTCAAGGTCTTCACCACCGCGCGGTCCACCCAGGCGGGTTCGCGCTCCAGCCGCTCGCCGAGCGTGATGCCGGCCACCGTCATGCAATCAAGATGCAGCAGCGGCTTCAGCTCGCGCAGCACGGCGCCGAGGCCGCCCGCCGCGTACAGGTCCGACATGTAATGCTGCCCGGTGGGCTTCAGGTCCACCAGCACCGGCGTGGAATCGGAGAGCTCATTCAGGCGCCGCAAATCGACGTTGATCCCGGCGCGTCCGGCAATCGCGGTGAGATGGATGATGGCGTTGGTCGAGCCGCCGATTGCGAGCAGCACCCGAAGCGCGTTCTCTACCGACTTCGCGCTGATGATCTGCGACGGCCGCAGCGCATGCTTCGCGAGCTCCACCGCGCGCGCGCCGCTCGCCTCGGCGGCGCGCAGCCGGTCGGCATGCACCGCGGGGATCGCCGCCGTCCCGGGCAGCGCCATGCCGAGCGCTTCGGCGATCGATGCCATGGTCGACGCCGTGCCCATCACCGCGCAGGTGCCCGCGGTGGTGGCGAGATTGCCCTCGACTTCTTCGATGCCCGCTTCATCGACCTTGCCCGCGCGATGCAGCGCCCAGAAGCGGCGGCAATCGGTGCAGGCGCCGAGGCGCTCGCCGTGAAACGAGGTCGGCATCATCGGACCGGCGACCAGCTGCACCGCCGGCAGATCGGCGGACGCGGCGCCCATCAGCTGCGCCGGCACCGTCTTGTCGCAGCCGCCGAGCAGCACCACCGCGTCCATCGGCTGCGCGCGGATCATCTCCTCGACATCCATCGACATCAGGTTCCTGAACATCATCGAGGTCGGGCTGAGGAACACTTCGCCGAGCGACACGGTCGGGAATTCGATCGGCAGGCCGCCCGCGCCGAGCACCCCGCGCTTCACCGCGTCGATCAGCTCCGGAAAATGCCGATGGCAGTTGTTGAAGCCGCTCTTCGAGTCGGCGATGCCCACCACCGGCCGCTCGAGCATCTCGCTCGAGTAGCCCATGCTTTTCGCGAACGAGCGCCGCAGATAGAGCGAGAACGCGGGGTCGCCGTAGTTGGTGAGCCCGCGCGCAATGCCGCGCTTCGCCTTTTCAGCCACTATGTGCCTTCGACCACCGGCTGCACGTAGATCTCGACGCGGCGGTTCTCGGCGCGCCCGCCTTCGGTGGCGTTGCTCGCGATCGGCATGCTCTCGCCCTTGCCGACGATGGCAAGGCGCGCCTCGTTCACCTTCTTCGACTCGAGGTACTGCGCCACGGAACGCGCGCGACGCTCCGAAAGTCCCTGGTTGTATTGCGCTGACCCCACATCGTCGGTGTGTCCGGCGACAGTAAGCGTGGTCTTGTTATAGCGCGTGACGACGTCGGCGATCTTGTCGAGCGTGCTGTGGAAGCCCGGCTTGACGTCCGTCGAATTGGTGTTGAAGCTGGTGTCGCCGGTCATGGTGACGCGCAGGACATGGTTCGGCATTTCGTCGACGCGCGCCTGGTGGAGCTGGATCTCCTTCGCCAGATTCTTCTGCAGATCCTTGCGCTGGCTGTCCATGTACGCGCCGACCGCGCCGCCGGCGAGTCCACCGCCGATGGCGCCGAGCAGCACGGCGCGCGAGTTGTTGGTGCCATAGGCAACCGCGCCAAGCAGCGCGCCGCTCGCCGCGCCCAGCACCACGCCGGCTTCGGTGTACGGTCGGTTGATCGCCGGGCCACCGCCGTCGCCGGCGCAACCCGCTAGTACTAGTGTCGCTATCACGAGCTTCTTCAAAAGACCTCCTGTCATGAATATTCGGCGCGCAACAGCCGCGCGCCTTCCACCATCGCCTTCATCTTGCCGTAGGCTACGTCGCGCGGCAGGTATTTCATGCCGCAGTCCGGCGCGACGATCACGTCCTGCGCGCGCACGTGCTTCAGCGCACGGCGGATGCGATCGGCCACCTGCTGCGGCGTCTCGACGCGCATCTCCGAGAGGTCGATGCAGCCGACCATGATTTTCTTCCCCGGCAGCTTCTCGAGCACCGCCGTGTCGAGGTTCGACTGCGCCGTCTCGATCGAGACCTGCTCGACCGGCGAACTGGCCAGCTCGGGCAGGAATGAGTAGCCCGAGGGCCGCTGATGGATGATCGCGGCATAGCCGAAGCAAATGTGAACCGCCGTGGCGCCGCGAATGCCCTCGAGCGCACGATTGAGCGCCCGCAGCCCGTACTGACGCGCCTTTTCGGGCCGCGCTTGCATATAAGGCTCGTCGATCTGCACGATGTCCGCGCCGGCCGCGAAGAGATCGCGGATCTCCTCGTTCACCGCGACCGCGTAGTCCATGGCGGCTTCTTCGTCCGACGCGTAAAAATCGTTCTGCGCCTGCTGCGACATGGTGAACGGGCCGGGCACGGTGATTTTGGTTTGCCTGTTCGTATGGCGCTTGAGAAAGCGCAGGTCGTCGAGCTCAACCGGGTGCTTGCGCCTGATCTTGCCGACAATGCGGGGCACGGGATTCGGATGCCCGGAGCGGTCGAGCGCGCTGCCCGGATTGTCGATATCGATGCCCTCGAGCGCGGTGGCAAAACGGTTCGAGTAGCTCTCGCGGCGAATTTCGCCATCCGTGATGATGTCGAGCCCGGCCTGCTCTTGAGCGCGGATGGCGAGCACGGTGGCATCGTTCTGCGCCTCCGCCAGGTAAGGCTCCTGTACGCGCCAGAGCTCGCGTGCGCGCACGCGCGGCGGGAAGCGCCCCGCGAGCTTCTTGCGGTCGATCAGCCACTCGGGCTGCGGATAGCTGCCGACGAGCGTGGTCGGAAATAGCATGGTTCAGGTTCTCGCGAAACGGGGCGAAGTGCGGGCGAGCCGCGCCGGGTCGATGCGGCCGCTGCGCTGAATATAGCTCCAGGCGAAGTCGCGCGGCGCGAGTTTCATGTGCCGGGGAAAATCGTCGTACCAGGCGCCGCTCGCGTCCGCCGCCGCCACCAGCTTGTCGACGATGGGACGCCGCGTGGCGACAAAGGCCGGCAAAGCCTTGGGCAACGGTTGCTCGCGCAGCGCCTTGGCGAGTGCGATGGCGTCCTCCATGGCGAGGCGCGTGCCGGAGCCGATCGAGAAGTGCGCGGTGCGCAGCGCGTCGCCGATCAGGACGATGTTGCCGACGAACCAGCGCTGGTTGCGCACGTTGGGGAAGCTGCGCCAGATGGACTTGTTGGAGACGAGCGGCGCGCCCTGCAGGACGGGCTGGTAGACGCGCTGCAGATAGCCGACGGTCTGCGCCTCGTCCATCGAAGCAAAGCCGGCGCGCTGCCAGGTCTGCGCATCGCATTCGACGACGAACGTACTCAGGTCCGCCGCGTGCGGATAGTGGTGCACGTTGAAGGTGCCGTGCTCGTTCTGCAGGAACGTTTGTGTCAGCTTTTCGAAGCGCTTCGGCGTGCCGTACCAGGCGAACTTGTTGGTGCAATGCGTGATGCGCGTGCCGAAATCGCGGCTCTGGCGCACCGCCGAGTTGGCGCCGTCCGCCGCGACGACCAGGTCATAGCCCGAAATATCGCCGACCGGCGTATTGAACTCGGGATGTACGCCGACGCTCGCCGCCTGCTGCTGCATGAAGCGCAGAAAATGCAGACGGCCGATGGCGTTGAAGCCGATGCCGTCGATCACCACGCGCTCGCCACGGTGGACGACCACGAGGTCCACCCACGCTTCCAGCTCGGGCGTGATCAGATCGTAGGTCGTCGGGTCGTCAGCGCGCAGGAACTCGAGCGCGCGGTCGGAAAAGACCACGCCGAAGCCGAACGTGGCGTCGGGCGGGTTCTGCTCGACGACCCGGATCTCACAGCGGGGATTCTGGCGCTTGAGAAGGTAGGAGAAGTACAGGCCGGCGGGCCCGGCGCCGGCTACCAGAACCTTCATGCGCTCAGGCGTTGAACCCCATCGCGTCCAGCTCCTCCTGGCGAATCGCTTGAGGGTCCGGCGTGCCGAACGCGGTGGTGGGGCTGCCGGCGGCAAGCAATTTCAGCTCGCGCTTCCAGATCCTGCGAAGCAGGATTACCGCCGCATCCGAGGTGCCCAAGCGTTCGCGCGAACGGTCCACGATCTTGCCTTGCCCGCAGATCGCCACGCCGTCCTGGATACGGATGATGTTCGGGTGCCGGGCAACGTCTGCCCAGGTCCGTCGCCCGGCAAGGATCGCCTGGATCTCCTCATGCACCGGCGTGCCTTCGGGCCGCTCCTGTCTCTTGGTGTGGTACACCATGATGAGAAAGTGAAGATGACTCTCGTCATCGATCGGCACATACCAGAAGAGCGCCTTGAACCAGAACGGCTTGTGGTCACGCCCGGAGCGCAGCGGGTGCGCGAGGAAGCACTGGTTCGGCATGATGAAGTGCAGTCGATCGGTGCGCTCCCCGCGCTCCAGCAAATGCGTGAGGCCGTAGGGCGCTTCTCGTGCCCATGTCTTGGTGGGAACGTACGGCCTCGCCGCCGTGTTCACCAAGTGATCGCGATGGGAGAAATTCACATGGACGTCGTCCATGATGTTCTCCGCGCTCTGAAAATAGTTGCACGGGATCATCTCGACCGAGGGAGCGACCGTCCAACCCTCGCGCGCGCCCTCCTCCAGACCGGGCAGCGGACGAAAGCGGGGGGCCTCGCCTTCGCCGAGATAGGCAAAAACAAAGCCGTGCGCTTCGTGCGTGGGATAGGAGGCGAGCTTTCGCACGCTGGCGCAGAAGGGTTTGGGCTCGGCCGGTTGTTCGACACACTGCCCCGACTCGTCGTAGCGCCAGCCGTGATAGCGGCAGCGAATGCTGTCGCCTTCGACCCAGCCCGTCGACAGGCGAGTCAATCGATGCGGGCACTCGTTCGTCATGACGCGCACCGTTCCGCTTTCGCCGCGGTAGAGCGCGAGCTCCTCGCCCAGGATCCGGATCGGAACGAGCGTGCCTTTTGCGAGCTTGGCGGAGACATATATCGGCTGCCAGTAGCGGCGCAGGTAGCGCCCGGCGAGCGTCCCCGGACCGGTGTGCACGAAATCGGCGTCCCCGGCGATGCGACCGAGCTCTGGTTTGGAATCGATGGGCGTCGTCATTTCGGCTCCGTCACTGCTTGAAGATCGGCCGCAGGTCCTCAATTTTATGGAAGAGATGCCACAAGTAGTCCTGCGTGCCGTTCACGCGGTGCGGGTGCAGATCCGCCAGCTTCGGGTCGTTGCAGTAACTTTCGAACGCCGCCTTCGAGTCCCACTCGACCAGGATCAGCACCTCGCGCCGCGGCCCGCCGCTCATCGCCTCCCGGAATTTGCCGAGCGCCACGACGCGGCCGCCATGCGCCTGCACCTCCTTGGCAGAGCGGCGCGAATAGGCGAGGTACTCGTCCTTGTTCGCGACATTGAAAAGGTTGAGCGCGTAGACCCTGCTCATGCGTTACCCCAGATGGCGTGCGCCGCGTCGACGCACAGCTTGAGCTTCGCGCGCTCGTCCGCCTCGGTGACCGGATTGCCGCCGATGCTACTCGCAAAGCCGCACTGCGGGCTGATCGCAAGGCGCGACGCGTCGATATAGCGAGTCGCTTCGTCGGCTCGGCGGCGCAGCTCGTCGACCTTCTCCAGCGCCGGCGTCTTCGAGCTGACGAGCCCTAGCACCACGCCTTTGTCCCGCGGGACGAAGCGCAATGGCGCAAAGCCGCCGGCGCGCGGCGTGTCGAACTCGAGGAGGAAATGATCGACCTTGGTGCGCCCGAAAAACTTTTCCGCCACGGAGTCGTAGCCGCCTTCGGAGAGATACATTCCCTTGTAGTTCCCGCGGCAGACATGGATCCCGATCTTGATGTCGCGCGGCCGGTTGGCGACTGCCTGGTTGATCGCCTCGACGTATAGATCCACCAGCCGCTCTGGATTCTCGCCGGCAGCGCTCACCTTCTCGCGCGCCGCCGGATCGCAGAGGATCGCGACCGCTACTTCATCGATCTGCACGTACCGACAGCCGGCCGCGGCGAGCTCAGCGATCTCCTGCTGATAGACCTTCCCCAAGTCGGCGAAGAAGGCAGCGTCATCTCGGTAGACGTGGCGATCGCCCCAGTCGTTGAAGCGGTAGAAATGCATCGTCGAGGGCGCCGGCATGGTGATCTTGGCGGTGCGCGAGGTGTGCTTCGTTACGAAGCCAAATTCGTCCGCCGTGATCGGCGCGCTGCGTCCGACTTTGCCGCGCACGTACGGCGCCGTGAAGTCGCTCTGGTGGCCTTGCGCATCGTGGAAGCGAAACATCGCGTTGCGCACTTCGAGGCCGGAGGTCAGGCGCACGAACTTTTCCCAGTACGAGACGCGCCGGAACTCGCCGTCGGTCACCACCGGCATGCCGCAGGCCTCCTGCAGCGCGATCACTTCGCCGACGCACTGGTCCTGCACCGCGCGCAGCTCGCGCGCCGGGATTTCTCCCAGCGAGTGCTTGCGGAACGCTTCACGCAGCTTCTTCGGACGCAGCAGGCTGCCGATATGGTCGGCGCGGAAGGGCGGAATCATGGCGAAGCTCCTCGAATCTATTGTGCTATAGAATCGGCGCGCTCGACAGCGGAGGAGCTGGATGAAGGCACTGGCATTGCCGCGCGCGCCGGCCAGCGCACGGCAGCGACTTTCCGAAGTCATCGACGCCGCCGCCAAGGTCTTCGCGCAGCGCGGCTACCATGGCGCCTCGACGCAGGACATCGCCGACCTCCTCGGCATGCGGCAGGCGAGCCTCTATTACTACTTCGATTCCAAGGAGGCGGCGCTCGAGGCCGTCTGCCTGGATGGCCATCATGATTACGTCGAACGCATCCGGCGGATCGGGCGCAGCGACGCCAGCGCTTGCGCCAAAGTAGCCGAGGTGCTGTTTCACCACGCTGCGCCCGATCGGCGCGACTTCACCATCGTGTTCCTGCGCGAACGGCGCTTCCTGCCGCCGCCGGCGCGCAAGCGCATCCGCGCCTTCGAAGTGCAGTACGAGCGCGCCATCCAGCGGATCATCGAGCAGGGCATGCGCGCCGGTGAGTTCCGTGCCGATCTTGACCCCCGCATGAGCACGCTGGCGCTTCTCGGCCTCGGCAACTCGGCCGCCGTCTGGTACGGCCGCGAACCCGCCGTGACGCCGGAACGCATGCTGCGCGCCTACGTCGATCTGCTGGTGCGCGCACTGCGACTCACACAGTGATGCGTGAAGCGCTGCGCCGGAAGACCGCGCCTGGCATGCTCGCCGAGCGAGCGCGTCAAACGCCGCACGCCGTCGCTTACCGCGCGAAGAAGCGCGGGATCTACCGTGAACGGAGCTGGCGCCAATACGCAGCGCTCGTCGGCCGCGCGGCGGACGGGCTGGCGAAGCTCGGCCTTCAGCGCGGCGAGCGCCTCGCCATCATCGGCGACGCCTGCGAGGAATGGGCGCTCGCCGACATGGCGGCGCAAGCGCTCGGTGCGGTGACCTATGGCATCTACCCTACCGCGTCGGGCGCAGAAACCGAGTACCAGCTGCGCGACGGCGACGCCTGCATCGTGGTCGCCGAAAACCAGGAGTACGTCGACAAGGTACTGCCGAGCATCGATCGGCTGCCGAGCGTGCGCCACATCGTGGTGGTCGATACGCGCGCGATGTTCGCGTATCGGCACGACAAGCTCACCAGCTTTACCGCCGTGCTGGAATCGGGGGTTTCCGATGACGACGCGGCCGTCGATCGGCTGACGATGCTCGCGAGGCAGCTCTCGCCCGATGGACCGGCATTCATCATCTATACGTCCGGCACGACCGGCCAGCCGAAAGGCGCACTTTGCTCGCACGGCCGCCATCTCGCCGGCACTTACAACATCGTCGAGCATTACCCGCTGCTCGCGAAGGAGCAGCGCAGCGTCGTCTACTTGCCGCTTAGCCACGGCCTCGGCCGCGATATCGGCATCACGTTACCTCTCATCAGCGGCCTGGTGCCGCATTTCGGCGAGGACGTGGAGGAGCTCGGCACCACTTTCTTCGAGGTCGCACCCACCGTGCTCTTCACTGTGCCGCGCTACTTGCAGAAGTTCGCCTCGCGCGTGCTCGTCGCGCTCATGGATTCGAGTGCGCTGAAGCGCGGCGCGTACGCGATCGCCATGGCGATCGGCCGGCGCGTCGCCCGCCAGCGCTGGGAGGGCGGCACGCAGCCGCTCGACCGCGCGCTCTACGGGCTCGCGCGTGCGCTCGTCTTTCGACCCATCCTCAACAAACTCGGGCTGGACGAGCTGCGGCTCGTGATCTGCGCCGGCGCCCCGCTGCCGGTCGAAACGGCGGCGCTGTGGCAGATCTGGGGCGTGAACCTCTGCGAAGCCTACGGCCAGACGGAGGAAGCCGGCGCCATCATCAGCGGGCAGCGCGGTCCTTTCCCGCGGCCCGGCGACGTTGGCGCGCTGGCGCCTGGCTGGGAGCTGCGCATGGCCGAATCCGGCGAAATCCAGCTGCGCGGCGACTACGTGTTCGAGGAGTATCTCGGCCAGGCGCAGGCGACCCGCGAGGTGCGCGGCGCCGACGGCTGGCTGCGCACCGGCGACATCGGCGAATGGAACGATGGCAAGCTGCGGCTGCTGGATCGCGCGCGCGACTTCATCGTGACCGCCGGCGGCAAGACACTCTCGCCCTCCTATATAGAAAACATCCTGCGCGCGAGCCCATACGTCGCCGAGGTCGCGGTGTTCGGCCATGCGCGCAAGTACCTCAGCGCGCTCATCGAAATCGATTTCGACACGGTGTCCGACTGGGCACGCGCGCAGAACATCGCCTATAGCGGCTTCACCAGCCTCGCGCGCCATCCGCGAGTCGAGCAGCTGCTGACGCAGGAACTGGAGCGAGCGAACGCGCAGCTCGCGCGCGTCGAGCAGATCAAGGCCTTCCGCATCCTGCCGAAAGCGCTCGACCCGCAAGAGGAAGGCGAACCGATCACACCGACGCGCAAGGTGAAGCGCCAGCAGATGTACGAGCGCTACAGGGAGCTCGTCGACTCCATGTACGATCGAAGCGAAGAGGAGCTGCTCGCGCGCGAAGCGGGCAGCGTTTTGCAGCCCTAACGAGGAGGAGAACATGCACAGCCGAATCATCGTTGCTGCGGCGCTCGCCGCGCTGGCGCAGGCCGTCGCGGCGCAGGATGCCTATGTGGTTGGCGTCACCGGCGCGATGACCGGTCCGCAGGCCGGCATTCTCGCCCCGGTCGTGGAGATGGCGGGCGCCTACGTCAACCATATCAACGGCCGCGGCGGCATCAACGGCAAGCAGGTGCGCCTGGTTGTCGCCGACGACCAGGGCGAGCCCTCGCGCGCTGCGGCCAATGCGAAAAAGCTGGTCTCGCAGGACAACGTCGTGCTGCTCCTGAATAGCAGCGTTTCGTCCACCTATGCGCCGGTCGTCGCGGAGGCGAAGCGCGCCGGCGTGCCGCTCTATTACGCGGGCGCGGTATGCCCGAAGGAAACCTATCCGCCGGCCGACGCGCTGCAGTTCTGCTCGACCGCCTTCGGCGCGACGCTCGATTCACAGGCAGCGCTCGACTTCATCAAGCGCAATTCCAAGGAGCCGGTGCGGCTCGGGCTCGCCGGCATGGCGATCCCGGTGTCGCGCGGCGAGATCGACTACGCCGAGGGACTGGCAAAGAAGCTCGGCATGACGCCGGTCGACAAGGAGATCACGCCGCCGCCCACGCCGGACTACACGCCGTTTGCCACCAAGCTGAAAGACGCCAATCCCAACTGGATGTGGGCCTGGTCACCCTGGTTCGCACAGGTACGCACCTACGAGGCGATGCGCCGTATCGGCTGGCAGGGCCGCTACATCACGTGGGCGCACCTGAATGCCGAGGAAGAGCTGGCGCGCATCAAGGATCCGGACTTCTATGTCATCGGCACCAACGCTTTCTTCGAAGACAACCTGCCGATCCAGGCCGAGATTCGCGCCGTCGCGCACCGCGGCAACGTCAAGTACCCGGTCACCTATCTCACCGAAGGCTACATCGTCGGGCTCGTGATCGAGACCGCGCTGAAGAACGCCGGCTGGCCGCCGACGCCGCAAAAGGTCGCCGGCGCGATGAGCAAGCTGAAAGTGGACCTGAAAGGCCTGCGCGGCGGGCCGCTCGAGTGGACCAAAGACAATCACTTCCGTACGCGCCAGTACTACCGCGTCTGGCACTGGGACGCGCAGAAGAACGCCGTCGTGCGTGTGCAGGACTGGCAGGCGATCGACGTCGCTCGGCAGTAGGAGAATCTCTGAAAGCGCCGACGTCGTCGCCCGCGCGCAAGCGGGGGCTCAGGTTCATTCTCAAGCATGGGTTCCCGCGTTCGCGGGAACGACGATAGGCAGGTGCAACTCGCCGTCAACATCGTCGTCCTTGCCTCGATCTATGCGCTGATCAGCTGCGGCTACGTCCTGATCTATCGCGTCTCGCGCGTCCTGTCGCTCGCGCATGGCGAGCTGATGCTTCTCGGCGCGTACGGCTTGTATACGACCGCTTCACTGTTCTCGCGCTCGCCGCTCCTCGCGGTCGCGATGGCGCTGCTGCTGGCGGCCGTGATCGGGCTCCTGGTCTACGCGCTCCTCATGCGCCGCATGACGGGCGAATCGGTCCTCGCCGCGGTGCTCGTCACGATCGCGCTCGGCATCCTGGTGCGCGGATTGGCGGTTCTCATTTGGTCGACGCAGGAACGCCATCCGCTGAATCTCCTCGGCTGGGGCAATGCCTCGCTGCCGATCGGTGCGGCGCGCATATCCGGCGTCGGCCTCGCGTTCGTACTGATTACCGCGGCGCTTTACGGCGGGCTGTATATCTTCCTGCGGTACACGCACTGGGGGATTCGCATGCGCGCCGCCGGACAGAACCCGCTGCTTGCCGCGCAGCGCGGCATCAACCTGCACGCGGTGTATGCGCTCGCCTGGGCGCTCGCCACGTTCACGGGCGGTATCGCCGGCATGCTGATCGCCTGCGACAACGCGCTGGACCAGACGATGGTGACCATCGGCCTCAAAGCTTTCCCGGCGGCGCTGGTGGGCGGGCTGGACAGCCTGCTCGGCGCGCTCGCCGGCTCGCTCATCGTGGCGTGCGCCGAGGTGCTGCTGATCTACTACGTCGACCCGCTGCTCTCCGAGGTGGTGCCGTTCGCCGTGCTGATCGCGATGCTCGTCGTACGGCCGTGGGGACTGTTCGGCTCGCGCGAGGAGCTCGATCGCGTATGAGCATGCCGCGCGCCTCCGGTTACTTTCGCACCCGCTACGACGACGATTTGCGCCTGCTCGACACGCGCATGCACAAGGCGGCGTTCGGTGCCTTTGCGCTCGGCGCGCTGGCGCTGCCCTTTCTGGCGACGCCTTTCCTGCTCGATCTTGCGAACCAGGTGCTGCTCGCCGTTGTCGGCGCTGTCGCGCTCATGCTGCTCACCGGGTACGCGGGCCAGATCTCGCTCGGGCACGCCGGCCTGCTCGCCGCGGGCGCGTACACCACCGGAATTCTCTTCCGGGAATTCGCCGCCCCCTGGTGGGTGACGCTGCCGAGCGCAGCGCTCGTTGGCGCGCTGCTCGGCGTGATCTTCGGCCTGCCGTCGCTACGCCTGCGCGGCCTGTATCTGGCGGTGTCGACGCTCGCGCTGCACTTCATCGTCATCTACCTCGGCAACGAGTACGAGACCAGGCGCGGTTTTTCCACGGGCGTGGTGATCGATTCGCCCATCGCAGATGCGCGCGGCTGGTACGCGGTACTCCTCGCCGCAGCGGCGGCGGCAATACTGCTTGCGCTTAACCTGCTGCGTACGAAGACCGGTCGTGCATGGCACGCGATCCGGGGTAAGGAAGCCGTGGCAGAAGCGCTCGGCATCAACATTCCGGCGTATAAGCTGCTCGCCTTCGTCATCAGTGCCATCATGACCTCGGTGGCCGGGTGCCTCTTCGCGTACTACCGCGGCTTCGTCTCGGCGGAAGCCTTCTCGCTCTTCCTCACCATCCAGTATGTCGCCATGGTGATCATCGGCGGCATGGGCTCGATCCTCGGTGCGGTGCTCGGCGCGGTCTTCGTCACGCTCTTCCCCTACGGCATTGAAGGGCTGGTGGCCAGTGTGCCGACGCCGGCGCAATGGGCCAACTCGCTTTTCGCGGTGAACTACGCGGCCTTCGGCCTCGTCATGATTCTGTTTCTGGTCGTCGAGCCGGCGGGACTCGTCGGCATCTGGCGGCGGCTGCAGGACTACTTCATCCTTTGGCCGTTCAAGCGCAAGCCGCTCGCCGCATCCCGATGAGCGACATCCTCCTCACGGTCGAGAAGCTCGAGGTTACCTACCAGCGAGTGATCACGGCCGTACAGGGCGTGTCGCTCACAGTACCGCGCGGCGCGCTCGTCACCATCCTCGGCACGAACGGCGCCGGAAAGACCACCACGCTGCGCGCGATATCCGGCTTCATCGGCCTCGACGATGCGGAGGTCACGCAAGGCGCGATCCAATACCAAGGGCATCGGATCGAGCGCGAGCCGCCCTACCGCATTACCGCGCGCGGCATCGTCCTCGTCCCCGAGCGCAGCAAGGTGTTCGAGAACCTGACGGTCGCCGAGAATCTGGAGGCGGCGAAGCGGCACGGCGCCGAGCGGGTGTACGAGTTCTTCCCGCGGCTCGCGGAGCTGCGCCGGCGCGAGGCAGGACTGCTTTCCGGCGGCGAGCGGCAGATGCTCGCGATCGGCACGGCGCTGATGTGCGAACCCGAGCTGCTGCTCGTCGATGAGCTCTCGCAAGGCCTGGCGCCGCTGCTGGTCGAGCAGCTGATGCAGCAGCTGCAGGCGATCCGCCGGCAACTCAACATGACCGTGCTTCTGGTCGAGCAGAACGCGCGCATGGCGCTCCAAGTGGCCGATTACGGCTACGTGATGGAGAACGGCCGCGTGGTGATCGACGGCACGCCCGAGAGGCTGCGCGCGCATGCCGACGTCGCCGAGTTCTATCTCGGCGGCAGCGGTGCTCGGCGCAGCTATCGCGACGTCAAGCAATACCGCCGCAGCCGCCGCTGGTATGGCTGAGCTCGAACTGCGCGAGCTGCATCTCGCTTTCGGCGGCCTACAGGTCCTCGAGCACGTGTCATTCGCGCTGCAGGCAGGCGAGCTGCTCGCGCTCATCGGCCCGAACGGCGCCGGCAAGACCAGCGTGCTGAACTGCATCTGCGGCATCTACCGCCCCGCGGCCGGCGATGTCTTTTACAGGGGAACGCGCATCACCGGCGCCCGTCCGCACGCGATCGCTCGCCTTGGCATTGCGCGCACCTTTCAGCACGGCGAGCTGCTGCCGCACTTGAGCGTGCTCGAGAACCTGCTGGTCGGCCGCCACACCCGGCTCGCCGTGAGCTTCGTCTCGCAGGCGCTCTTCCTGCCCGCGGCGCGCGCGGCGGAGCGCGCCGAGCGCGAGGCCGCCGAGCGCATTCTCGAATTCGTCGAGCTCGAGCGCTATCGCCACCAGCCGGTCGGCACGCTCGGCTTCGGCACGCAGAAAATCGTCGGCTTCGCACGGGCGCTCGCGCTCGAGCCAAAGGTGCTGCTGCTCGACGAGCCCTCGGCCGGGCTGAATCGCGAGGAGCGCGAAGACCTGGCGCGGCATATCCTGCGCATCAAGCACGAGCTCGGCATCGCCATGATCTGGGTCGAGCACGACATGCAGATGGTGGCGGACCTCGCCGACCGCCTGTATGTGCTGAACTATGGCGTGCCGCTCGCGACGGGCGCGCCCGAAGCCGTGCTCAAGGACCCGCGCGTGGTGGAGGCCTATCTCGGCGCGGGCTCCGCGTGAAGAAAGCGCTCACGCCGCCGGCTTTTTGTTGACGTCCTCCATGATGCTCTGAATCTGCGTCTGCAGGCGCTGCACGGCGGCGACAGCGGTGCGCAGGTATTCGACGCGCTCCGCCAGTGTCAGCCGCTCGAAATCCGCATCCGAGAGAATCATGAATCCGCTAGCATCGCCATTCGGTCTGGAACTCATCCAGCCATGGTACCCGAGAGAGTGGAAATGAATCCGCCGTTCCACGCCGAGCACATCGGCAGCTTCGTGCGGCCGCCGCGATTGATCGATGCCGCGCGCGCGCACAAGGCGGGAAAGCTCGACGACGCCGGCTTTCGCGCCGTACAGGACGATTGCATCCGCGAGATTGTTGCCTTCCAGGAGTCACTCGGCCTGCCGAGCATCACCGACGGCGAATTCCGCCGCCGCAGCTGGTCTGCCGGCTTCATCGACGCGGTGTCGGGCTTCGGCCTGCGCGACGGCACGCTGGGCTTTCGCACCGAGAGCGGCGTGATGGGCGTCGCGTCGTCGCCTTATGCGAAGGAGCGCCTGCGCCGCCGACAGCGCATCGTGGCGGACGACTACCGGTTCCTGCGCGCAGTGGTGAAGCGCGGCGTGCCGAAGGTGACGATCGCTGCGCCCGACGTCATGCACTGGTTCCTCGGCCCGCGCGCCTATGATGCAAGCGCCTACGGCGATCGCGAAGCCTTTTTCGCCGACTTGGTGGCGATCTACCGGCAGGAGATCGCCGAGCTCGCAAAAGAAGGCTGCACCTATCTGCAGCTCGACGACACGGCGCTGCCGTGCAATTGCGACCCGCACGCCCGCAAGGACGTGGCGGCGCGCGGCGAAAATCCGGATGAGCTCACGGAGCGGTACGCGCGCTTATTCAATGACTGCATCGCGGCCAAACCGGCCGACATGCGCATCGCGGTGCATCTCTGCCGCGGAAATCTGAAAGGCGCGTGGATGGCCGAGGGCGGTTACGAGCCGGTGGCCGAACCGCTGTTCAATCGCCTGGACGCGGACATCTACTGTCTCGAGTACGACACGCCCCGCGCCGGCGACTTTTCGCCGCTGCGCCATGTGCCCAAAGGAAAGCACGTGGTACTCGGCCTCGTGTCGACGAAGACGCCGGTGCTCGAGTCGAACGACGCGCTGAAGCGCCGCATCGACGAAGCGGCGAAGTACGTGCCGCTCGAGCGCCTCGGCGTCTCGCCGCAATGCGGCTTCTCGAGCGGCGGCGGCGCCGGACAGACGGTGACGCAGGACGATACGCGGCGAAA
Organism: Burkholderiales bacterium; assembly: GCA_035652275.1. Classification (GTDB taxonomy): domain Bacteria; phylum Pseudomonadota; class Gammaproteobacteria; order Burkholderiales; family SG8-39; genus SCGC-AG-212-J23. The sequence goes on along the minus strand of DASREB010000010.1, from coordinate 20,639 downwards.
GCTAGAGCTCGTGCTCGAGCTGGCGCGTGACGTGTGGGGCGGGGCGCCGGGCTAGCGCAGTCGCGAAGCCGCCGGCGACCCACGCCTCGATTCCGCCCTGCAAGGCGCGCGCGTCGAGATGGCCGCGCCCCTGCAGAACGAGAGCACCCATCGCAGCGGAGGCTTCCTCCGGGCAGGCGCAATAAAGCACCACGCCACGGCCTGCGAGCTGCCCGAGCGGCAGGGTATGCAGGCTATGCAAGCTATGGAATCTCGCGCCGGCGATATGCGGTCCTAGCACCCGTGCAGCATCGTCGGACCGCACATCGATCACGATCGGCGCGCCAGGCAGCAAGAGCTCGCCATAAAGCGCGGCCGGAGCGACGCGCGGCACGCCTTTGATGCGCATCGCCTGCTGGCGGCGCACATAGCGCCACGCGAGATAGAGCGCGACGGCGGCGGCGACAACCAGCGCCAGGCCAACGCGTGAGTCCTGCAGCACGAGCAACGCCGATGCCACGGCTTCCTTCAGCAGGTAGCCGAGAAGAATGATCGGCACCGCCCAGACGGCGGCGCCGAGCGCGCTGAACCAGAGAAAGCGTCCCCAGCTCATGCCGAGCGCACCGGCGATCGGCGGCGCGACCAGCGACACTCCCGGAATGAAGCGGCCGATGATCAGCAGCGAGCTGCCCCACCGGCCGAAAGCCGCGCCGGTCTTCGTCACGCAGCTGTGCGGGGAGAGCGAGAGCTTGCATAGGCGGGTGAGCACGCGGCTGCCGTACTTGCGCCCCAGGGCGAACCAGATGGCATTGCCGAGCACCGAGCCGACGACGATCGCGGCGGTGAGCTCCAGCGTTTGCTTCACGGCATCGGACATCGCCGCGGCGGCCACCAGCACGGTCGGCGTCAGCGGCGCGGGCAGTCCCGCCTCGTGCACGAGCGTGTTGATGAAGACGATCCAGGCGCCGAACTGGTCGATGAGGTGCATCGCTTAGCCGCTTCGCGCCGTTGGAGTTGCCGCGATCTCGCCCAGCTTGCGCCGCAGCTCAAGCGGTCCGCTGATGCCGCGCAGCGGCTCGAGCGAGGAACCGGTGCCGACCACCGTGACGTCGCCGAAGTCGAGCATGCGGCCGACGAGACCCTGGTTGACGTGCAGGCTTTCTACCTTGGCGAGCGTCATTTCGACCGTGGCGCGCGCAATGAAGCCGCGCTTGGCGATGATGCGCCGGTCGGTCAGTACGAGCTCGGTGGTGCCCCGCCGGATCAAGGCAACCATGATCACCACCACGCCGACTACGGTCAGCACAGCCGCGATCAGCGGGCTGCGCTCCCACTTCATGTACGCCGCCGCTGCAGCCCCAACGAAGCAGAGCGCGCCGATCAGGTACGAGAGCGCGAAGTTCCAGTGCGACACCGCGCAGCGATGCACGACGCGCTCGCCCGGGGCGAGCACCGATTCGACATAGGACGCCATGGCTCAATTATTTCCCTGGATGATTGCAGCCGGTGCGTATCACACACCGGAAATCACTACGGCCGCAACAATTGCGACCCTGGATCCGAATGGGCTCATTTCTGACCGAAAAGCTCGGTCACCTGCTCCCGCAGCCAGCGGTTGCCCGGATCGGCCTCGAAGCGCTCGTGCCAGTGCACCGCGACATCGGCAGTCGGGATCGGCACGGGCGGCGCCAGCGACTTCAGGCCACCGCGCTGCTCGAAAACCCGCGCGACACGCGCGGGTAGCGTGCACAGGAGGTCGGTGCGCTCGAGCACCATCGGCACGACGGTGAAATGCGGCAGGCGAAGCGCGATACGCCGCGCCAGTCCGGCGCGCTCCAGCGCCTCTTCGACCACGCGGTGCCCGCCGCGATAGGTGACGAGCGCATGCGAGGCCTCCTGGAACTTGCGGCGAGTGAGCGCCTTGATCGGGTGCTCGGCGCGCATCAGGCAAAGGTAGGGATCGCGAAACAGCGCGCGGCGGCGCACCGGCGGACCGAGTCCCGGCAGGAAGCCCACCGCCAGATCGAGCGCGCCGGTGGCGAGAGCGTCAGCGATGTCGTCCACCTCGAGCGCGACTGCTTCCAGCCGCACCCCCGGCGCCGCACGCTGCACGCGCTCGATGAGCGGCGGCAGAAACTCGATCTGCCCGAGGTCCGACATGTAGAAGCGAAAGGCCCGCGTCGCGCTCGCCGGGTCGAAGCCCGGCCCGTGCGCGAGCGCTGCGTCGATGAGCGCAAGCGCCTGGCGCACCGGCTCGGCGAGTTCGCGCGCGAAGGGCGTTGCGTCCATGCCGGCGGGCGTGCGCACGAACAGCGGATCACCGAACAGCCCGCGCAGCCGCGCGAGCGCATTCGACACCGCCGGCTGGGTCAGGCCAAGCCCGGCGGCCGCCGGCGTCACGCCATGCTCGCGCAGCACGGCATCGAAGACGCGCAGCAGGTTCAGGTCGACGTCGCGGACATTCATGGGAATGATTCATATCATGCATACCATTGATTTGACAAATAGGCCATGCGCCGCCTAACCTTCCGGGTTCCGAGGAGGAGTCCCGCATGAAAAAAACGCTGCTCGTCGCGCTCGGCACGCTATTGCCGGCGCTCGCGCTTGCCCAGGAGGTGACGCTGCGCCTGGTGAGCGCGTTTCCCGAGAACCAGTTCTATGTAAAGCGCACGGTCGAATGGATCGAGAAGGTGAATAAGGAAGGTAAAGGCGTCGTACACATCAATTTCATCGGCGGACCGAAGGCCATTCCGACGTTCGAAGTCGGCAATGCGGTCAAGACCGGCGTGGTCGACATGGCGCTCACGACGGGCGCGTACTACACCAATCTGATGCCGGAAGCCGACGCGCTCAAGCTTGCGGAGGTTCCCGCCACCGAGCAGCGCAAGAACGGCGCCTTCGAGCTGATCAACAAGATCTGGGCCGAGAAAGCGAACATGGCCTATCTCGCGCGCGTGGTCGACTTCACGCCGTTCCATCTCTACCTCAACAAGAAGATCGACAAGCCTGATCTCACCGGCCTCAAGATCCGCATCACGCCGGTGTACCGGGACTTTTTTCAGGCGATGGGCGCCTCGGTAATGACCACGGCGCCCGGTGAGGTATACACAGCGCTCGAGCGCGGCGTGATCGACGGCTACGGCTGGCCGATACATGCGCTGTTCGACCTGAACTGGCAGGAGAAGACCAAGTACCGCGTCGATCCCGGGTTCTACAACGCCGAAGTGTCGCTGGTCGCGAACCTCGACAAATGGAAAGCCCTGCCGCCGAAGGCGCGCGATTACCTGAATCGACAGGCGATCGCTTACGAGGCGCAGAACGACTTCTGGAAGAGCTACAACGAAAACGAGAAGAAGCGCCAGGCCGAGGCCGGAATTCAGACGATCAGTTTCGACGCGGCGACCAGCCGCGCCTATGTCGAGAAAGCAAAGGAAGTCGGATGGGCCGGCGCCATCAAGGCGAGCCCGCAGTACGGCGAACAGCTCAAGAAAGTGCTTGCAAAATAGTTAATGCAGCGCTTCGAAGCCGCCTACGGCCGCCTGCTCGATGCGCTGGCGCTGCTCGCCTGCGCCCTGGTGTTCGCCATGACGCTGATGATCTGCGCCGACGTGCTGCTGCGAAACGTGCGGATCTTCCCGCACCTTGTCGGGCTCGAGTGGTCGAACGAGGTTTCGGAAGCGATGCTCTATCTCGTCACGCTGCTCACCGCGCCGTGGCTCCTGCGTCGCGGCCAACACATCCGCGTCGACATCGTCGTGCGTGCCGTTCCACCGCGCCTCGGCTGGGCATTCGAGTGCACGGCGGACCTGCTGGCGCTCATGTGCTGTGCGCTCATGACCTGGTACAGCGCGCGCGCCGCATGGGCGAGCTACAAAGCGGGCTCGCTGTCCATCAAGACGCTGATCACGCCGGAATGGTGGCTGCTCTCGGTGCTGCCGGTCGCGTTCGCGGCGCTCACGCTGGAAATGGTATTTCGCATGCGCCGCCTCTACAACGGGCCACGGACGCCGCGCGACGACGCGGTGTCCACCGGCTAGCGCGTGTCCTGGGACGCAGCCGCATGGTTGATGCTCGGCGGGTCCACGCTATTGCTGTTTCTCGGCCTGCCGGTCGCGTTTTCGTTCCTGGTGATCAACCTCCTCGGCGCCTGGCTTTTTCTCGGCGGCGAAGCGGGCCTGGTGCAACTCGCCCGCAACTGCGTGGGCTCGGTGGCGAGCTTCTCGCTCACGCCGATTCCGCTCTTCATCCTGATGGGCGAGGTGCTCTTTCACACCGGGCTCGCAGTAAAGGTCATCGACGGCGTCGAGCGCCTGATCCGGCAGGTGCCGGGGCGCCTCGCGGTCGTCGCCGTGGTCGCGGGCACGGTGTTCTCGGCGATTTCCGGCTCGACGATTGCAACCACCGCAATGCTCGGCAGCCTGATGCTGCCGGTGATGCTGGCGCGCGGCTATCACCCGACGATGGCCACCGGGCCGCTGATGGCGATCGGCGCGGTCGATATGCTGATCCCACCCTCCGCTCTCACGGTGCTGCTCGGCAGCCTTTCGGGCATCTCCATCTCGAAGCTGCTGATCGGCGGCGTGATTCCGGGATTGATCCTGAGCGTGGCTTTCGTGGTCTACATCATCATGCGGGTCAAGCTGAACCCGGCGCTCGCACCCGCGAGCGCGTTCACCGAGTATCGCGGCTGGGCCAAGCTGCGGCCGTTCCTGCAGTACGTGCTGCCGCTCGTCTCCATCTTCGTCGTCGTGGTCGCCTCTATGTCGGCGGGCTGGGCGACGCCGACCGAGTCGGCGGCGATCGGCGCGCTCTTCACCATGGTGCTCGCCATCGCCTACCGGGCGCTTACGCTCAAGAACCTGTTGCACTCGCTGCGCGGCACCGCGGCCATCTCGGGCATGATCCTCTTCATCATCGTCGGCGCGACCACCTTCTCCCAGATCCTGTCCTTCTCGGGGGCGAGCGACGGTCTGGTGACGCTGATCTCCGGCGCCGGGCTGCCGCCACTCGCGGTGATCGCGGCGATGATGGTGCTGCTCATCTTCCTCGGACTGTTCGTCGAGCAGGTGAGCATGATGATGATTACGCTGCCGATCTACATGCCGCTCGTCGCGAAGTACGGCGTCGATCCGGTGTGGTTCGGCGTGATGTTCCTGATTTGCATGCAGCTCGGACTGCTGTTGCCGCCGCATGGCCTGCTCCTCATGACGATGAAGGGCGTCGCCCCGCCGCAGGTGCGCATGGGGCACATCTTCCAGGCGGTGCTGCCGTTCATCGCGATGAGCCTGCTGCTCCTGGCGCTCGTGTTTTTCATTCCGGCAGTCGCGGTCTGGCTGCCTAAGGTGCTCGTCTAATGGAACGATCCTTCAAGCAGGAAGTCGCAAAACTCAAGCTCGGCGAAGGCGAGACCTTCCACGGCGAGGCGATCCTCGCGGTAACCAAGGCGCTGCTGCAGTCGGGCGTCTCCTATGTCGGCGGCTACCAGGGCGCGCCGGTGTCGCACGTGATGGACGTGCTGAACGATGCGCGCGACATCCTCGATGAGCTCGGCGTGCACGTCGAGACCAACGCCAACGAGGCGGGCGCGGCCGCGATGCTCGGCGCCTCGATCAACTACCCGATGCGCGGCGCCGTGGCGTTCAAGTCCACCGTCGGCACCAACGTCGCCTCGGACGCGCTCTCCAACCTCGCCTCCGCCGGCGTAAAAGGTGGCGCGCTGCTCGTCCTCGGCGAAGACTACGGCGAGGGCTCCTCCATCATCCAGGAGCGCACCCACGCCTTTGCGATGAAATCGCAGATCTGGCTCCTCGACCCGCGCCCCAATCTGCCGAAGATCGTCGAGATGGTCGAGCATGGCTTCGAGCTTTCCGAAGCCTCGAGCACGCCGGTGATGCTCGAGCTGCGCATCCGCGCCTGCCACGTTCAGGGCAGCTTTGTCACCAAGACGAACCGCCGCGGGCATTTCTCCAAGAAGGATCTGCTGCAGAGCCCGGACTTCAACTACAGCCGCATCTGCCTGCCGCCCGCCACCTACGCGCAGGAGAAGCAGAAGATCGACGTGCGCTGGCCGGCAGCGGTGCAATACATCCGCGAGCATCGGCTGAACGAGACGTTTGCGGGCGACATGGCCGACGCGGGTATCGTCTGCCAGGGCGGCATGTACAACGCCGTGATCCGCGCGCTGCAGATGATCGGGCTAGCCGACGCCTTCGGCGCCGCGCGCGTGCCGATCTACTGCATGAACGTGACCTACCCGATGGTGCCCGAGGAGCTGGTCGAATTCTGCGCCGGCAAGCGGCAGGTGCTGGTCGTCGAGGAAGGTCAGCCCGCGTTCATCGAGGAGCAGTTGCTCGCCACGCTGCGCCGTCATGACGTGAATGCAGTCCAGGTACACGGCAAGGGCGTGTTTCCGATGGCCGGCGAGTACACCGGGGAGGTCGTGCTCACCGGCATCTCGAAGTTCCTCGGACGTGATGCCGCCATTGCTCCCGTCAGGAACCTGAAGGAGAAGGCGGCGCAACTGTTGGGCGCGCTGCCGCAGCGCCCGCCTGGATTCTGCGTCGGCTGCCCCGAGCGGCCGGTATTCTCGGCGATGAAGATCATCGAGCGCGACACGGGCAAGTTCCATCTCTCGGCCGACATCGGCTGCCACCTTTTCTCCACGCTGCCGCCTTTCAACATCGGCAACACGGTGCTCGGCTATGGCCTGGGGCTCGCGTCAAACTCGGCGGTGAATCCGATGTTCGGCACGCGCACGGTGACCATGATGGGCGACGGCGGCTTCTGGCATAACGGGCTCACGACCGGGATTGCCAACGCCGTGTTCAACAAGAACGACGGTGTCCTGGTCATCATGAAGAACGGCTACAGCTCGGCGACCGGGACGCAGGAGCTGCCATCATCGCCGCAGCACAGCGAAAGCAAGGCGCCCGACATGAGCATGGAGCGCGCCCTCGAAGGCATCGGCGTCGGCTGGGTGAAGACGGTCGACAACTACCGCGTGGGCGCCGTGGCGAAGACCCTCAAGGAGGCGATGACCTCCGACTACAAGGGCCTGAAGGTGATCATCGCCGAGGGCGAGTGCCAGCTCGAGCGGCAGCGCAAGCTGCGGCCCGCGGTCGCCGAGAAGCTGAGGAAGGGCGAGCGGCACGTGCGCGTCAAGTACGGCGTCGACGAGGACACCTGCACCGGCGACCACTCGTGCATTCGCCTGTCGGGCTGCCCGACGCTCACTATCAAGGACAACCCGGATCCGCTGCGCACCGATCCGGTGGCAACCGTCATCGACGGCTGCGTCGGCTGCGGCCTCTGCGGCGAGAACGCGCACGCCGCGGTGCTCTGCCCGTCGTTCTATCGCGCCGAAGTGATCCAGAACCCGACCTGGTGGGACAAGCTGTGGAACGGCAGTTCACTAAAGAGATAGAGTCGCTTCGGCTTGGCCCGGGCGCCACCTTCCACGGCGAGGGCATCCTCGCGGTGACCAAGGCGCTGCTTCAGTCGGGCGTCTCCTATGTCGGCGGCTATCAGGGCGCCCCGGTCTCGCATCTGCTCGATGTGATGGTGCAGGCGAAGGACTATCTCGATGAGCTCGGCGTGCACGTCGAGGCCTGCACCAACGAAGCGTCGGCCGCCGCGATGCTCGGCGCCTCGATCAACTATCCGGCGCGCGGCGCGGTGACCTGGAAGTCGATCGTCGGTACCAACGTTGCGGCCGATGCGCTCTCGTATCTCGCGAGCGCCGGCGTGATGGGCGGGACGCTCATCGTGCTCGGCGAGGACTACGGCGAAGGCGGTGTTGTGGCGCAGGAGCGAAGCCACGCGTATGCGCTTAAGTCGCTCATGTGGCTGCTCGATCCTCGGCCCAATCTGCCGAAGATCGTTGAGCTGGTCGAGAAGGGCTTCGAGCTTTCTGAGGCGTCCAATACCCCGGTGATGATGGAGCTTCGCATCCGGGCCTGCCATGTGCGCGGCAGCTTCACCACCAAGGCGAATCGAGCACCCGCGGTGTCGAAGCGCGAAAAGCTCGACGGGCCGCCACGCGAATTCATCTATGACCGCCTCGCGCATCCGCCGGCGACCTTCCGCCAGGAAAAGCTGAAATCCGAGGTGCGGCTGCCGGCGGCGCGCAAGTTCATCGCCGACAACCGGCTGAATGAAGTCTTCTCCGGTAGCGAAGCGGCGCTCGGCATCATTGTCCAGGGCGGGCTCTATAACGGCCTGATGCTCGCGTTGAAGACGCTCGGTCTAGCCGACGCGTTCGGTACGAGCCGCATTCCGATCCTGGCGCTGAATGTCGTCTATCCGCTGGTGCCGGAAGAGATCACTCAGTTCTGCGCGGGCAGGCGCGCCGTGCTGGTATTGGAGGAAGGACAGCCGGAGTTCATCGAGCAGGAAGTCGCGACCCTCCTGCGGCGCGCCGACGTGCCCGGAAAGCTCCACGGCAAGGACTGCATGCACATGGCCGGCGACTACAACGTCGAGGCGCTGGTTCGCGGCCTGACGAAGTTTCTGGCGCAGCACGCACCGCACTTGGACACATCGCCGGGATCGGCCTGGCTTGCCACCGTACAGCAGACGAAGCAGAAGGCCGATGCATTGCTCGGCGCGCTGCCGGCGCGCCCGCCGACGTTCTGCACCGGCTGCCCGGAACGACCGGTGTTCTCGGCGATGAAGCTCGTGGCGCAGGACATCGGGCGAGCGCATGTGTCGATGGACGTCGGCTGCCACTGCTTCGGCTCGTTCGAGCCGTTCTCGCAAGGCAACACGCTTCTCGGTTACGGCATGAGTCTCGCTTCGGCGGCCGGCGTGACGCCCATGTCTTCACGCCGGCCCGTCGCGATCATGGGGGACGGCGGCTTCTGGCATAACGGGCTGCTGTCCGGCGTCGCGTCGAACTTGCTCAACAAGGGCGATGGTGTACTCGTCATCATGAAGAACGGCTACGCCTCGGCGACCGGTACGCAGGAGCTGATCTCCTCGCCGCCCGAGGACGCGCGCATGGTGGCGGTGGGACAGAGCGCCGCCGGCGCTGACCGCACCATCGAGAGCACGCTCACCGGCGTTGGCGTGAAGTGGCTGCGCACGGTGAACAACTACAAGGTGGGCGAAGTTGCCAAGGTCTACAAGGAGGCGATGGCCTCGGACTATGCCGGCCTCAAGGTGATCATCGCCGAAGGCGAATGCCAGCTCGAGCGGCAGCGCCGCCTGAAGCCGCAGGTTGCCGAGAAACTGAAGCGCGGCGAGCGCCACGTGCGGGTCAAATACGGCGTTGACGAGGACACGTGCACCGGCGACCACTCGTGCATCCGCCTCTCCGGCTGCCCGACGCTCACGGTAAAGGACAATCCCGATCCGCTGCGCACCGACCCCGTGGCCACCGTGATCGACGGGTGCGTCGGCTGCGGCCTGTGTGGTGAGAACGCGCACGCGGCCGTGCTCTGTCCTTCGTTCTATCGCGCCGAGGTGATCAACAACCCGACGGCATGGGATCGGCTGTGGGCCAGGCTGTGACTCTCCCCGAGCGACCGATCACGATTCTCATTGCCGCGCTCGGCGGTGAGGGCGGTGGCGTCATGGCCGACTGGCTGATGGAAGCGGCCACCGCGGCGGAGCTGCCCGCGCAGGCCACCTCAATTCCGGGAGTGGCGCAGCGTACCGGCGCGACCACGTACTACCTCGAGATCTACCCGGTGCGCCGGGGCGAGCTCGGCGCGCGCGAGCCGGTGCTGTCGCTCACACCAAGCCCGGGCAATGTCGACATCATGGTGGCCTCGGAGCTGGTCGAAGCGGGCCGTGCCATGGCGAACGGCTATGTCAGCCCGGAGCGCACGACGCTGATCGCCTCGACGCATCGCATCTACGCCACCATCGAGAAGATGCAGATGGCCGACGGCCGCTACGAGGCCGACAAGGTGATCGCCGCCGCCCGCGAGCTCGCCAAGCTGACGGTGCTCTTCGACATGCGCAAGCTCGCGCAGGAAAGCGGCACGGTCATCAACGCCGTGCTGTTCGGCGCGATGGCCGGCAGCGGCGTATTGCCGCTTGCGCGCGAGCGCTGCGAGGACGCGATCCGCAAGGGCGGGCGCGGCGCCGAGGCCAGCCTGCGCGGCTTCGCCGCCGGCTACGACATTGCCCGCGGCAGCCGCAAGCCCCCCGAGCAGCCGGCGCCGCCGAAGCGCGCCACCGAGCTCGCCGAGATCATGCGGCTCGCTGATGAGCGCCTGCACGACTATCAAGGCAAGCGCTACGCCGAGCTCTATCGGCGCCGCATGGAGCCGTTCGTGCGCGGCGATGCGAAGGTTGCCGCGACGGTCGGACGCCATCTCGCCACCTGGATGAGCTACGAGGACATCATCCGCGTCGCTGATTTAAAGACACGCGCCAGCCGCTTCGAGCGCGTGCGCAGAGAGGTGGGGGCGAAGGCGGATGAGCCGGTGGTCGTGATCGACTACCTGAAGCCGGGCGTCGAGGAATTCGCCTCCGTGATGCCCGCGCCGCTCGGCCGGCGGCTCGTCGCGTGGGCCGAGCGCCGCGGCAAGCTCGACGCCTACAACGTCGGCATGCACATCAAGACGTCGGGCCTCTTCGGCTATGCCCTGGTGCGTTCGCTCGCCTGGCTGCGGCCGCTACGCACCTACAGCTACCGCTACGCGGAGGAGCAGCAGCTCATCGAGCGCTGGCTCGGCTTCGTCGGCGAGGCGGCCAAGCGCGATGCCGGCCTCGCCTATGAGATCGCTGAATGCGCGCGGCTCATCAAGGGCTACGGCGAAACCCACCGGCGCGGCAAGGGCAACTTCCTCGCGATTGCCGACGCTCTCATCGAAAACCCGCCGACCGCCAATCCGCGCGAGCAGGCGGCGGCGATCCGCAAAGCGCGCGACGCGGCGCTCGCCGACCCTGAAGGCAAGGCGCTCGGCACGACGCTCGGCAAGCCGGTCGTCTGGATGAAACCGGTGGCAAAAACGTAGACTAGGAGTCAGTCATGGCAAGCGTCCCGCAGACCACCAACAGCGCACGGCAGGACCTCTATCACCGCATGGACCGGCACAACACGGCGCCGCTGTGGGAGGTGCTGCACGCGCTGATTCCGGACACCCCCGCTACGCGCTGCAAGCCGTACCTCTGGAAGTACAAGGAGGTGCGGCCCTACATTATGGAAGCGGGCAAGCTGATCACGGCCAAGGAGGCCATCCGCCGCGTGCTGGTGCTCGAGAATCCGGGCATGCGCGGGGAGTCCTGCATCACGCAGAGCCTTTATGCCGGGCTGCAGCTCATCCTGCCGGGGGAGATCGCGCCGAGCCACCGCCACAGCCAGTCGGCGCTGCGCTTCATCGTCGAGGGCGCCGGCGCCTACACCGCGGTCGATGGCGAGCGCACCACCATGGTTCCCGGCGACTTCATCATTACGCCCTCGTGGACGTTCCACGATCACGGCAACCCGGGCAGCGAGCCGGTGGTATGGATGGATGGGCTCGACATCCGCATCGTTGAGCTGTTCGCCGCACAATTCCACGAGGTCTATCCGGAGGAAGTGCAGCCGGTCGCACGCAGCGAAGGCGCCGCGACGGCACGGTTCGGCAACGGCCTCACGCCGTTGGGCGCGGTTGCGCCGTTCGGCAAGACATCGCCGATCTTCAACTATCCCTATGCCCGCAGCCGCGAATCGCTCGAGCTCCTCTCGCGCGACCAGGACCCGGACCCGTGTCACGGCTGGAAGATGCAGTTCGTCAATCCGCTCAGCGGTGGTCACGCCATGCCGACGATCGCCGCCTTTATCCAGCTGCTGCCGGCGCGCTTCCAATCGCAGGCCTACCGCAGCACCGACGGCACGATTTACTCGGTGGTCGAAGGCGGCGGTCGCGTCTCGATAGGAAGTGATGCGGGCGGCTTGACCTACGAGTTCGAGCCGCGCGATACGTTCGTCGTGCCCTCCTGGGCGCCAGTGAAGCTCGAGACGGCGGGCGAGACGGTGCTCTTCTCGTTCTCCGACCGGCCGGGACAGGAAGCGATGGGCCTGTGGAGAGAAAAGCGCGGATGAACGCGCCGGATAAAAGCGTCCTTTCCAGGCTGTATAACAACCGGGAGCTCGTCCCGGACCACGCGCAGTACTTCGCGCGCTGGGCGGAGGACTCGCAGAAGGCCCGCGGCACGATGACCTCGCACCTCGACCTGCGCTATGGCGACGCGCCGGGCGAGACGCTCGATCTCTTCCCCGCGAGGAAAGGCGACGGCAGCTGCATGATGTTCATCCACGGCGGCTATTGGCGCTCGCTCGACAAGCGCGACTTCTCGTTCCTCGCGCCGACCTTCGTCGCCGGCGGCATCTCGCTCGCGGTGGTGAACTACGACCTGTGTCCAAAAGCCGCGATGCAGGAGATCGTGCGCCAGATGCTGCGCGCGAGCCGCTGGCTGTGGCTGCATGCCGAGGAGTACGGCATGGACCAGGACCGGCTCTACGTGAGCGGCCACTCGGCCGGCGGACATCTCACGGCGATGCTGATGTGCGCGCAGTGGCCGAAATTCGACCGCCAGCTGCCGAAGGATCTGTGGAAGGGTGGGCTCGCGATCAGCGGCCTCTACGACCTGCGCCCGCTGGTCGACATCGACTGGCTGAACGTCGACCTGCGGCTCGACCCGGACACCGCGCTCAAGCTCTCGCCCGCCTTCCTGCCGCCGGCGACGCGCGCGCCGGTGATGACCTGCGTCGGCGCCGACGAGTCGAGCGAGTTCCTGCGGCAGAACGCGCTGCTCGGGCAGCGCTGGAAGAGCGCTTTCGCCGGCGACATCCCGATGCCCGGCCGCCATCACTTCTCGGTGGTGGACGACCTGGCCGTCGAACAAAGCGCGCTCTTCCAGGGCGTGCGCAAACTGATGAAGCTCGATAAATGAACCCCTACCTGCAGCCCGGCCGCTTCATCGACAGCGCTCATCCAGCCGTGGTCGCCTTTGCCGCTGAGCATGTCCGAGGCGCCAATCCGCGCGAACGCGCGGTGGCGCTGTACTACGCGGTGCGCGACGGCATCCGCTACAACCCGTTCCAGAACTTCATGGCCGACGCCACCTACCGCGCCTCGGCGTGCCTGGAGCAGCACCTCGGGTGGTGCGTCTCGAAGGCGGCGCTCCTCGCCGCCGCAGCGCGGGTTGCCGGCATCCCGGCGCGCGTCGGCTTCGCCGACGTCAAGAACCATCTGACGACCCCCGAGCTCACGGCAAAGATGGGCACCGACCTCTTCGTGTATCACGGCTACACTGAGCTCGAGCTCGACGGCGCATGGGTCAAGGCGACGCCCGCATTCAACCTTACCCTGTGCCAGCGCTTTCGCGTAAAGCCGCTCGAGTTCGACGGCCGCAGCGATTCGATCTTCCATCCGTTCGACGAGGACGACCGGCGGCATATGGAGTACGTGCGCTGGCGCGGCGAGCACACCGACGTCCCCGCGGAGGACATCAAGCGCGTGTTCAGCGAAACCTATCCCGAGCTCTTCAACCTCGGCCCCGCCGCCGCGCAACGCCAGTTCGCCTGAGGTGCGGGCGCTTCTGGAGGAAAGTTTCCGCGCCGCTATTGCGGCGGCTGATCCGCTGAAAATCATCGCCGCGCACCTGCCGCCGCCGCCGCGCGGGCGCACCTTCGTCGCAGCGGCAGGCAAAGCGGCGGCAGCGATGGCGGCGGCAGTGGAACAGCACTGGAAGGGCGAGCTCTCCGGCATCGCCATCACGCGTTATGGCCACGGCGTGCCGACGAGCCGCATCCACGTCGTCGAGGCAGGCCACCCCGTGCCCGATGAGGCCGGCGAGCGAGCCGCACGCGAGATCCTAGCGGCCGCGCAAGCGCTCGGGGCAGAGGACCTGCTGCTCGCATTGCTGTCCGGGGGCGGCTCGAGCCTGCTCTCGCTGCCGGCAGCCGATGTGCCGATGCTGGATCTCAAGCGGGTGACGTCGCAACTGCTGAAGAGCGGCGCCGCCATCCAGGAGATGAATACGGTGCGCAAGCACCTCTCCGCGATCCACGGCGGGCGTCTCGCCGCCGCTTCGCGCGCGCCGGTCGCGGCGCTGATCATCTCGGATGTCACCGGCGATGATCCGACGCACATCGCCTCCGGCCCGTGCGCACCGGATCCAACCACGTATGCGGATGCGCGCGCGATCCTCGCGCGCTATGGCGTAGAGCCGCCGGCGACGGTGAAGGCGCGTCTGGAGCGCGCCGCCGACGAGACGCCCAAGCCCGGAGATCCGGTGTTCGCCAACGTCACGAACAAGGTGATCGCCACTGCGCATCGCTCGCTCGAAGCGGCGGCCGCGGTATTCGCGCGCGCCGGCGTGCAGCCGGTGATCCTCGGCGACACCGTCACCGGCGAAGCGGCGGAAGTGGCGAAGGTGATGGCAGCGCTGGTGCACGAAGTGCGCATGCATGGCAAACCCTGGGCAGCGCCCGTCGCCCTGATCTCCGGCGGCGAATGCACTGTCACGGTCCGTGGCGAGGGCGGGCGCGGGGGGCGCTGCGCCGAGTTCCTGCTCTCGCTTGGCATCGAGACCGGTGGCGTCTGGGCCATTGCCTGCGACACGGACGGCATCGACGGCACCGAAGACAATGCCGGGGCCATCTTGACGCCGGAGAGCATGAAGCGTGGCACGGACGCCAAGGCGCTGCTTGCGAAGCACGATAGCTACGGTTTCTTCGCCGCGCTCGGCGATCTGGTGGTCACCGGGCCAACGCGCACCAATGTCAACGACTACCGCGCGATCGTGGTGCTCTAGCGGACCGCCGTGAGGTCGATCTCGATGCGGCAGCCAGGCACGAGCAGCCCGCTCACCTGCACGGTGGTGCGTGGCGGCGGCGACGGGAAGAACTCCTTCCACACCTGATCGAAGTAGTAGAAGTCATTGAGATCGGTGAGGAACACCTGGGCCTTCACCGTGTCCTTGAGCTCGCAGCCGGCGGCCTCGAAGACGCTGCGCAAGTTCTCCAGCACGTAGCGCGTCTGCTTCTGGATGTGCGAGCCGTAATACGGGAACGCCTGATCCTGCCGCGCCTCGGGCGGCACGCCGGTCTTGTAATCGGAGGCGATCTGCCCCGCGGCATAGAGGGTGTCGCCGGCGAGCACGCCCTGGCAGTAGTGCGCCATCGGCGTCGGCGTCCTCGCGCTGGTGACCACTTGCCGCTTCACGCCCGGCGGTACGCCCCATAGATCGATCTCCACCCTGCAGCCTGGGACGAGCAGCCCGCTCACTTGCACCGTCGTGCGTGGCGGCGGCGACGGAAAGAACTCCTTCCATATCTGGTCGAAGTAGTAGAAGTCATTGAGGTCGGTAAGGAAGACTTGCGACTTCACCACGTCCTTCAGGTCGCAGCCGGCGGCCTGGAAGACGCTGCGCAGATTCTGCAGGATGTAACGCGCCTGCTTTTGGATGGTCGAGCCGTAATACGGGAACGCCGGATCCTGCCGCGCCTCGGACGGCACGCCGGTCTTGTGATCGGAGGCGATCTGGCCGGCGGCATAGAGCATCTCGCCGGTGAGCACACCCTGCGAGTAGTGCGCCATCGGCGCGGGCGTGGAGGTCCCGCTCACGACGCGACGCGTTACGCGCGGCTGCACCGCCCAGAGATCGATCTCGACGCGACAGCCGGGGACAAGGAGGCCGCTCACCTGAACGGTAGTGCGCGGCGGCGGCGACGGTAAGAACTGCTTCCATATCTGGTCGAAGTGCGGGAAATCGGCGAGGTCAGTGAGAAAAACCTGCGACTTGACGACGTCCTTGAGATCGCAGCCGCCCGCCTGCAGCACCGCGCGCAGGTTCTCGAGGATGTAGCGCGCCTGCTTCTGGATGTGCGAGCCGTAGTACGGAAATGCCGGGTCCTGGCGCGCCTCGGGGGCAACGCCGGTCCTGTAATCGGAGGCGATCTGTCCAGCCGCATAAACCGTCTCGCCAACGAGCACGCCCTGGCAGTAATGCGCCATGGGCGACGGCGCGCTCGCGGCGCTCAGCACTTCGCGTTTCATCTGCACGTCCTCCTGGCTGGCGGTGAGAGTCTAGTCGAGCTTCACGGCGCTGCCGATCGTCAGGCCGAGCTCGCGTGCGGCGCTCCCGCGCGGCGCAGCGATCTCGACAAGGCCGAGGCTGTTCGCGTACCAGAAAGGGCCGCCCGCTTCCTCGAAGGTGCGCGCGTAGCGCAGGACGCGCCGGCCGACGCGCAGCGTTCCTTTGCCGTGCGTGAAGCGCAGGCCGGTAACGGCGTTGCCGTAGTGGTCGATGTAGATCACCTGCGCGAGATCAGCAGCGGGAAGGAGCACAGCGGGCCGCGCCTTGGGCGCGAGCCAGTCGCGCGGCACGCGCGCCTTCGCCAGCGCCGCGGCCACGGGCGCGAAGAGGTCGCGTCCATGGAAGGACGAGCTCAGACGCTCGGGCCGCCACGCAATGCGCCAGCAGCGGCGCTGGCGAGCCCGCTGCCAGAGGATGGAGAAGAGGCCGTTGTCCGGCCCGACGAAATGTTGATCGCCGAGCTCGAGGACCAGCGCGCCGCGGCGGCCGCCGACGCCCGGATCGACCACGGCGAAGAAAACAGCGTCTGCGGGATATGCGCCAGCCAGCGCGGCCAGCAGGTGCGCCGCCGGCACGATGCCGAAAGCCGGCACATCGTGCAGCGCGTCGATAAGCACGGAGCGCGGCGCTCGGGCCGCGAGGGCTGCCTTTACCTGGCCGACGTAAAGATCGGCCGCGCCAAAGTCGGTGAAAAGGACGAGAGGCCGGGCGCTCAGGCGGCGGCTTTTTTCTCGCTCTTCTTCTCGGGCTTCTTATCGGCCTTCTTGTCGGACTTCTTCTCCGACTTCTGCTCGTCGCCCGCCGCGGCAGCCGCGGTCTCTGCGGCCCGCTCGGTCAGCATGACCCGTGCGAGCGGCGCGTTGTCGCCGTTGCGAAAGCCGATCTTGAGGATGCGCGTGTAGCCGCCGTTACGCTTGGCGAAGCGCGGCCCGAGATCGTCGAACAGCTTGGCGACGATATCGCGGTCGCGCAGCCGATCGAAGGCGAGCCGACGGTTGGCGAGCGAGGGGTGCTTTCCGAGCGTGATCATCGGCTCGGCCACGCGGCGCAGCTCCTTCGCCTTGGGCAGCGTGGTGCGGATCTCCTCGTGGCGCAAGAGCGACACCGTCATGTTGCGCAGCATCGCCTGCCGATGCGCGGAGGTGCGGTTGAGCTTGCGCAGGCCGTGACCGTGGCGCATGGCTAGGTCCGATGCTCGAGGCCGGCGGGCGGCCAGTTCTCGAGCTTCATGCCCAAGGTGAGGCCGCGCGAGGCGAGCACTTCCTTGATCTCGTTGAGCGACTTGCGGCCGAGATTGGGCGTCTTGAGCAGCTCCGTCTCCGTGCGCTGGATCAGGTCGCCGATGTAGTAGATGTTCTCGGCCTTGAGGCAGTTCGCGGAGCGCACGGTGAGCTCGAGGTCGTCGACCGGCCGCAGCAGGATCGGGTCGACCGCAGGCGACTTCGGCTGCTCCGCCGGCAGCGCCGTGCCTTCGAGCTGCGCGAACACGGAGAGCTGGTCGACCAGCACGCGCGCCGCATAGCGGATCGCTTCTTCCGGCTCGATGGCGCCGTTGGTCTCGATGTCCATGATCAGCTTGTCGAGGTCGGTGCGCTGCTCGACGCGCGCCGATTCCACCGAGTACGACACGCGGCGTACCGGGCTGAACGAGGCATCGAGGATGATGCGGCCGATGCCCTTGGTCTCCTCCGGCAGGTAACGCATGTTGCCCGGCACGTAGCCGCGGCCCGACTCGACCTTGATCTGCATCTCGAGCTTGCCGCCCGAGGCGATGTGCGCGATGACGTGGTCGGGATTGATGATCTCGACGTCGTGCGCCGGCTCGATGTCGGCAGCCGTGACGGCGCCGTCGCCCTTCTTCTTGAGCGAGAGGATCGCTTCGGCGCGGTTATGCAGGCGGAACACCACGCCCTTCAGGTTCAGCAGGATGTCGACGACATCCTCGCGCACGCCGTCGAGCGTCGAGTACTCGTGCACCACGCCGGCGATCTGCACTTCGGTCGGCGCGTAGCCCGGCATCGAGGAGAGCAGCACGCGGCGCAGCGCGTTGCCCAGCGTGTGGCCATAGCCGCGCTCGAACGGCTCCATGGTCACCCGCGCGTGGTTCGGCGAGAGATTCTGGACGTCGACAATACGAGGCTTGAGAAATCCGGATTGCGGCATGTGTTTTGGGTCCTGGTTTACTTCGAGTACAGCTCGATGACCAGATGCTCGTTGATCGTCGAGGAGAGATCAGCGCGCGCCGGCATCGACTTGAACGTGCCCTTGAGGGCTTTCGAATCCACTTCCAGCCACTCGGGAAAGCCGCGCGACTCGGCGGCTTCCGCGGCGGCCTTGATGCGAAGCTGCTCCTTCGCCTTCGCGGCGACCTCGATGGTGTCGCCCGGGCGCAGCCGGAACGACGGGATGTTGACGCGCTTGCCGTTCACGAGGATGGCGTTGTGCCGCACCACCTGGCGCGCTTCGCTGCGCGAAGCGCCGAAGCCCATGCGGTAGGCGATGTTGTCGAGGCGCGACTCGAGCAGCTGCAGCAGGCGCTCGCCGGTGATGCCCTTGGCACGCGCCGCGTCCTCGTAGGTGTTGCGGAACTGCCGCTCAAGCACGCCGTAGGTGCGCCGCATCTTCTGCTTTTCGCGCAGCTGCTTGCCGTAGTCGGAAAGCCGCGCGCCGCTCTTCTGGCCGTGCTGGCCGGGCGCGTAGGCACGCCGCTCAACCGGGCACTTGTCGGTAAAGCACTTCTCGCCTTTGAGATACAGCTTCTCGCCTTCCCGGCGGCAATGCCTGCACTTGTCGAGGTTCTTCGCCATGTCGTCTCTACACTCTGCGCCGCTTGGGCGGGCGGCAGCCGTTATGCGGAATGGGGGTCACGTCGGCAATCGAGCCGATCTTGAGACCGATCGCGTTCAGCGCGCGCACCGCGGATTCGCGCCCGGGTCCCGGGCCCTTGATGCGCACTTCCACGTTCTTCACGCCGCACTCCTGCGCAGCGCGGCCGGCGCGCTCGGCAGCCACCTGCGCCGCGAACGGCGTCGACTTGCGCGAGCCCTTGAAGCCGGCGTTGCCGGAGGTCGCCCAGGCGAGCGTGTTGCCCTGGCGGTCGGTGATCGTGACGATGGTGTTGTTGAACGAGGCGTGGATATGCGCGATACCCTCGGCGACGTTCTTCTTGACCTTCTTGCGCGCGCGCGCCGCAGCGGTCTGCTGCAGCTCCTGACGCGTCGGCTGGCTTCTGCTCGCCATCTATGCGGCCTTCCCTGCTGGAACGTTCATTTTGATTGCGGCCTTGCGCGGGCCCTTGCGTGTGCGGGCGTTGGTGCGAGTGCGCTGTCCCCGTACCGGCAGTCCCTTGCGATGGCGCGAGCCGCGGTAGGAGTTGAGATCGATCAGCCGCTTGATCGACATCTGCACTTCGCGGCGCAGGTCGCCTTCGACGGTGAACTTGGCGACGTTCTCGCGGATTTTCTCGAGCTCGCTGTCGTTCAGATCCTTGATCTTGCGCGAGCCCTGCACGCCCGCGGCAGCGAGGATCGCCTGCGCGCGCGAGCGGCCGATGCCGTAGATCGCGGTCAGCGCAATCTCGGCGTGCTGGTGGTTAGGGACGTTAATCCCGGCGATGCGTGCCATAGGCGGAACCTGAAATTATAGCTGTTTGAACAATGCGTTATCAACCTTGGCGCTGTTTGTGGCGCGGATCCGAGCAAATCACGCGCACGACGCCCTTACGCCGCACGATCTTGCACTTGCGGCAGATCTTCTTCACCGATGCCATGACTTTCATTCAGTCCTCATTTCGCTCTAAAGGTGATGCGACCCTTCGTCAGGTCATACGGCGTCATCTGCACGGTCACCTTGTCGCCCGGCAGGATGCGGATGTAGTTCATGCGCATCTTCCCGGAGATGAAGGCGTGGATCGTGTGGCCGTTCTCCAGCTTCACGCGGAAGGTGGCGTTCGGCAGATTCTCCAGCACCTCGCCCTGCAACTCGATGACGTCTTCCTTCGCCATTAACGAACCGGCAGGCCCCCCTTGAAATTGGCCTTGCGCAGCAGGCTTTCGTACTGGTGCGTCATGATGTACGCCTGCACCTGCGCCATGAAGTCCATGGTCACGACGACGATGATGAGCAGCGACGTGCCGCCGAAATAGAACGGCACGTTCCAGCGCAGGATCAGGAACTCCGGCAGCAGGCAGACCAGGGTGACGTAGACGGCACCCGCTAATGTGAGGCGCGTCAGGATCTTTTCCAAGTACCGCGCCGTCTGGTCGCCCGGCCGGATTCCCGGAACAAAAGCCCCGGACTTCTTGAGGTTATCCGCCGTCTCCTTCGGGTTGTACTGCAAGGCCGTGTAGAAGAAGCAGAAGAAGATGATGAGGCCCGCGTAGAGCACCACATAGATCGGCTGGCCGGGGGTGAGCGTGCCGGCAATGTCGCGCAGCCAGATCAGCCCCTCGTGCGAGCCGAACCAGCCGAGAACCGTGGCGGGAAAGAGAATCAGCGACGAGGCGAAGATCGGCGGGATGACGCCCGACATGTTGAGCTTGAACGGCAGGTGCGAGCTCTGGCCGCCGTAGACGCGATTGCCGACCTGGCGCTTGGCGTAATTCACCAGGATCTTGCGCTGG
>DASREB010000009.1:0-15243 GCA_035652275.1 Burkholderiales bacterium | reverse complement strand
GTGACGCTCGCCTGGTGGGACGACGCCTGGCTGAACGAGGCGTTCGCCACCTGGATGGCGGACAAGGTGATCGCGCGGCTGCGCCCGGAGTGGTCGAGCGGCTGGTGGCTGTACTACGCGCGCGGCCGCGCGCTCGAGCTCGACCGGCTGGCGAGCGCGCGGCGCATCCGCAACCCGGTGCTCGAGAAGAACGACATCCCCGACGCCTTCGACAACATCACCTACCTGAAGGGCGCCGCGGTGCTCTCGATGTTCGAGAGCTGGTTCGGCGCCGACGCTTTCCGCGACGGCGTGCGCGCCTATCTCAAGCGCCACGCGCTCGGCAATGCCACCACCGAGGACTTCATCCGCGCGCTCGGCAAGGCCTCCGGGCGCGGCGAAGAAGCGATGGCGGCGTTTCGCGGCTTCATCGAGCAGCCCGGCGTGCCGCTGGTGGACGTCGCGCTCGACTGCGCCAAGGAGCCCGCGCTCGCGCTGCGGCAGCAGCGCCTGCGCCCCGTCGGCTCGAGCGCGCCGGAGCTGAAGTGGACCACGCCGGCTTGCGTGCGCTATGGCGGCGCGCCGCAATGCAGCGACATCCAGAACGGCGCCTCGCGCATCAAGCTCGACGCGCCGGCGTGCCCGGCATGGCTCGCGGCGAACGCCGGCGGCCGCAGCTATTACGTGCCGCGCTACGAGAGCGCGCTCGGCGGGAAGCTCCGCGCGCAGGCGGCGGAGCTGAGTGTCGACGAAATGGTCTCGGCGACCATCGACGCTCGGGTGCTCGCCGAATCGGGTCTCGTGCCGCTCGGCGAGGCGCTGGCGTGGGGCGATGCCGCCGTGGCGCATCCGTACTACGTCGCGCGCCTGGAAGGCATCGACCTGCTGCACGACCTGCGCGACACCTGGCTCAGCGAAGCCGAAGCCGCCGCAAAGCGCGACATCATCGCGCGGCGCGTGCGGCCGCTTGCCGCCGAGCTCGGCTGGAAGGAAGCGTCCGGCGACAGCGAGGACCTGCGCGAGCTGCGCGCACGGCTCCTGCCCTACGCCGCCGAGACCGAGGACGACGGCAGCCTGCGCGCGCAGGCGCGCACGCTCGCGGTGGCGTGGCTCGCGAACCGCGAAGCGGTGCCGGCGAGCATGACGCGCGCCGTGCTCGACACGGCGGCGCGCTTTGCCGACACCGACCTGTACGGGCAGCTGGAGGCGGCCGCGCTCAAGACCGTCGACCTGCGCGAGCGTCATTACCTGATCGGCGCGCTCGCCAAGACACGCGACGAGAAGCTGCGCAGCCGCGCGCTCGGACTTGCGCTGCGCGATGAAGTGAACGGGCGCGATGCCGATGAGCTCCTCTACAGCGCGCTCGCCGACGATGCCAACCGCCGCGCCGCCTTCGACTTCCTGCGCGGCAACTACGACGCGCTCGCCGCCAAGCTGCCCGACATCGCGCTCGCCTCGCTGCTCGCGCCGCTCGGCGAGCTCTGCACGCGCGAGGAGCGCGAGCTCTTCGGCGGCTTCTTCAAGGAGCGCGCGAGGAAGCTCTACGGCGGCCCGCGCCAATATCAACAGTCGCTGGAGCGCATCGACCTATGCATCGCCGCGCGCAATCACTCCTGAAATTCGCCATCAGGTCCGTAATCATTTTCTGCGCCCTGGCGCCGGCGGCGTTCGCGCAGAGCTACCCGAACCACCCGCTGCGCTTCGTCGTCGGCTTTACGCCCGGCGGCGGCGTCGATATCAACGCGCGGCTGCTCGCGGCGAAGATGAGCGAGCTCCTCGGGCAGCAGGTGGTGGTGGAGAATAAGCCCGGCGCCGGCACCAACATCGCCAATGAGCTGGTGGCGAAGAGCGCGGCCGATGGGTACACGCTCCTCTTCACCAGTCCCGCGGTGGCGATCAACATGTCGCTCTACCGCAAGCCGCCGTACGACGCGCTGCGCGACTTCGCCGGCGTCGCCGTCTTCTCCGAGAGCACCAACCTGCTGGTCGTCCCGGCAGCGCTGCCCGCGCGCTCGGTGAAGGATCTGATTGCGATGGCCAAGAAGCGTCCGGGGACGCTCAACTACTCCTCGGCCGGAGTGGGAACCACGCAGCATCTCGCGGCAGAGCTCTTCAAGCTGCGCACGCGGACCGACATCGTGCACGTGCCCTACAAGGGCAGCGCGCCGTCCCTCACGGCACTGATCGCCGGCGAAGTGCAGCTCTCGTTCGTCAACCCGGTCGCGGCCGGTCCGCATGTGAAGTCGGGGCGGCTGCGCGCGCTGGCCGTCGCCGGTGACAAGCGCACGGCGCTTCTCCCCGACGTGCCGACCATGGCGGAAGCGGGTGTCGAGGGCGTCGAAGTGCCGCTCTGGTACGGGCTCCTCGCGCCGAAAGCGACGCCGCGCGACATCGTGCATACGCTCGCCGCCGCAGTGGCCAAGGCCGCCCATTCCGCCGACCTGCGCGCGCAGCTCGCCAAGGACGGCGCCATACCGGTCGGCAGCACACCCGAGGACTTCGACGCCCAGCTCGGCGACGAGGTTGCGCGCTGGGCGGAGGTGGTGAAAGTCTCCGGCGCCAAAGCCGATTAATCGGGGTCAGGCACCAATTTCTCGCGGAAATCGGTGCCTGACCCCGATTTCATCTTTGCGCAAAGCTGCGTTCGAAGATGTGCTCGGCGATGCGGTTCTTGAGGATCTCGATCGAGCCGCCGGCGATCATCCAGCCGCGGCAGCGGCGCAGGCAGTACTCGACGAGCGATTCCTGGCTGTAGCCCATGCCGCCCATCACCTGCAGGGACTCGTTGGCGACATCGAAGCCGGTCTGGTTGCAGTAAGCCTTGGCAATCGCCGTTTGCTCGGGCGACGGGAAGCCGCGGTCGGCGTTCGCCGCCGCGCGATAAAGCAGGAGCTGCGCGGCATCGAGCTTCATCTTCATCTCGGCGAATTTCCACTGCAGGCCCTGGAACTCGCAGAGGAGTCTCCCGAACTGCCGGCGCTCGAGCGCCCAGGCGCGCGCCGCCTCGAATGCATAGCGCCCCAAGGCTAAAGACCGCGCGGCGTTGCCGATCCGCTCGACGTTGAAGCCGGCGATCTGCTTCTTGAAGCCGCCCTCGCCGAGGAGCACGTTCTCCGGCGGCACGTACGCGTTGTCGAGATAGATCTGCGCCCATTCCTCGCCGGACATGAAGCGCGAGGTCTTGCCCAGGCGCACGTCCTTCTTCTCCACCAGCACCGAGCCGATGCCGCCGACGCCCGGCGCATAGCGCACGTAGACGAGAAACACCTCGGCGTACGCCGAGTGGGTGGTGAATATCTTCGAGCCGTTGATGCGCCAGCCCTCGCCGTCGCGCGTCGCGCTGGTCTTGAGATCGGTGACGGCGGATCCTGCGTCCGGCTCGGTCATGCCGACTGAGATGACCGTCTCGCCGGCGAGCAGGCGCTCGAGGTAGCGCTGCTTTTGCGCCGCCGAGCCGTATTCGGCCAGCACGCGGATCGGTCCGAAATTCCCCGCCTGCACCACGTCGGCACTGCGCGGGCAGACGCTCGCCACGCTCTCGATCGCGAGCACCGCGTCGAGCAGCGTGCCGCCCTGCCCGCCGTCCGCCTCCGGGATGGTGATGCCGAGGAGCCCCTGCTTCGCCATCAGCCGCGCCACGTCCCACGGATACTCGGGCGCATGCGCGCGCTCGAGCGCACGCGCGGCGAGCTCCTTCTCGGCGAAGCGGCGCACTGCGGTTCGAAACTCCTCCTGCTCGCTCGTCAGCCGGAAATCCATCGTCACTCCTTCAGCGCCATCAGCGCATCGACCGCGACCACGCCGTCGCGCTTGACGATCACCGGGTTCGCTTCCGCCTCGCGCACCGGCCGACCGGGCATCAGCGCGAGACGCGAGAGCGCCGCTACCGCGCGCGCGAGCGCCGCGATGTCGCCGCGCGGCAAGTTGCGATATCCGCGCACGATCGCAAGACCCGTCACGCGCTCGATCATCGCCAGCGCCTCGGCTTCGTCCACCGGCGCGAGCGCAAGCGCGAAGTCGCGGTAGAGCTCGGCGAGCGTGCCGCCCGCGCCGACCAGCACGAGCGGCCCCACCACCGGATCGTCGCGGTAGCCGATGATCGCCTCCGCGAGCCCTTGCTCCATCCGCTGCACCAAGAGCCGCTGATCCCCCATGCGCCGCGCGTGCTGCGCGAGCTCGGCGTCGTCGCGGATATTGAGCGCGACGCCACCCTGCTCCGTCTTGTGCGCGACGCCGATGCGCTTCAGCGCCACCGGATAAGGCACGCGGTGCGCATAGTCGGGCGGCTGCACGATCGCGTTCTCCGCCACCGGGATGCCGAGCGCCGCCAGCATCGCGTAGGGATCGGAATTAAATTGGTGCCTGACACCGATTTCCGGTTTGGAGCGCGGCGCGCGCCAGGCGAAGAACGCCGCGAGCGAGTCGGCGCAGGCTTCGGGCGTGCGAAACGCCGGCACGCCGCGCTCGGCGAGGAGCGCGAGCGAGCGCTCGGCGTGCGGCGTGAGGAAGGCGACGAGCGGCTTCGCCGTGCGCCGCGCCGTGACGATCGGCTGGACGGCGAATTCCGGATGGAACTGCGCCGATGAGCCGACGCCGGCGAGCACGGCGTCGCAATCGGCGGAGGCCAGGAGCTGCTCGAGCGTCGCGCGATAGCCCTGCGCGTTTCCCGCCATCGTCAGGTCGTGCATGCCGGCAAGCGCGATGCCGTGCAGCCCGAGGCGATCGACCACCGCTGCGGCGCCGCCGCCGGTGGTCGTGACCACCGCGACGCGCGCTGGACGCTGCAGGCGCGCTGGTTCTCTATCGCGCAGCAAAGGCGCGATCTCGATCAGCGATTCGAGCATGTCGACGCGCACGATGCCGCAGTCGCGGAAGAACGCGTCGAGCGCGGCATCGGAGCCGGCGAGCGCGCCGGTGTGCGTGCGCGCGAGCTCCGCGCCAAGCGCGGACCGGCCAAGCTTGTAGGCGACGATCGGCTTGCCGGCGGCATGCGCCTTGCGCGCGGCGCTCGCGAGACGCTCGGCGTCGCGTACCGTTTCGAGGAAGAGCGCGATCACCTTCGTGTCGGCGTCGGCAACCAGCAGCTCGACCAGTTCACCGACGCCGAGGTCCGCTTCGTTGCCGACCGAGACGAGCTTGGCGTAGCCCAGGCCGCGCGCCGCGCCGCGCGAGAGCAGCGTGCCGAGCATCGTGCCGCTCTGCGAGATGAGGCTGGTGCTGCCCGCAGGCAGCGCATCGGCCTCGAGCACGGCGTTAACCGTGAGCGCGAGCCGCCCCGGCAGATCGACGACGCCCATGCTGTTCGGACCGAGCAGCCGCACGCCCAGCGCGCGCGAGCGTGCCACGAGCCGCGCCTGGCGCTCGGCGCCTGCGGCGCCGGCGTCGGCGAAGCCGTTCGAGTAGATGCTCGCCACCGCCACGCCCTTGCGCGCACAATCCTCGAGCGCCGCCTCCACTTCCTCGACCATGATGAACGCGTGCTCGATCTCGCCCGGCGCATCGGCGAGGCGGCGATACGCGCGCTCGCCGAGCACCTCGTCGCGCGTGGCATTGATCGGCACGATGCGGCCGCTGTAGCCGTGCTTGCGTAAATAGCGCTGCGGGCGTGCCGTGTTCTTCTGCGGATCGCCGGAGGCGCCGATGAGCGCCACCGCGCGCGGCGCGAACAGCGCCTGCGCTAGGCGCATTCCAGGCGCCAGAGCCGCGCGAGCAGCTCCTGCGCGCTCGTGCGGCCGAGGACCGGCGCGGCGAGCTCCATATATTTGTCTTCGAGCTCCGCGTCGCTGAGCGGCAGATCCGGATCGCCCTTGCGCGTCGGCTGCAACAGCTCCTCGCGCCGGCCGCGCGCGGTGATGGCGACTCGCGCGGCGCGCTGGCGCGGGAACGTGGCATCGAGCTCCGCATCGACCGCCGGTGCGATCCTCGCCATCAGCGCGCGTGTCTTTGGATCGTTCAGGCGCGCCGGTTCAAAGGCCGCGAGGCGTACGCTGCCATGCGTGAGCGCCGTGGCGACGACGTAGCGAAGCGAGAAGCGCGCCTCCGCCGGCGTGCGCGGCTCGGCATAGTGCGCCACCTCGACGCCCGCGCGATACGTGCCGACATCGACGCGCTCGATGTCTTCTGTTTTCAAATTGAGCCGCTGCTTGAGGGCGAGCGCCCCATCGATGGCGGCGAACGTGTGCCCGCAGCACGCGTGGTTCTTGAACGTCATGCGCGTGATGTGGAACTCGCGCCCGAGGCCGACGAGCGCGCGCTCCCAGTCGGGGTTGTCGCCCATCGCGCGGCCGAAGCCCGCCTCGCCCTCGAGGATGTCGAGCGAGCCGGTGACGCCTTCGCGCGCGGTGAGCGCAGCGGTAACGCCGGCCTCGGCCGCGCGGCCGGCGTGCAGCGGCTTCGACATCGAGTCCATGCGGAAGGCCTGTTGGAGCGCGGCGGCGAAAGTCGCCACCGTGGCGAGCGCGTGGGCGAATTGGCGCTCGTCAAGCTGCAGGAGCTCGGCGGCGGCCGCCGCGGCGCCGAAGCAACCGATGGTGCCGGTGTTGTGCCAGTACCGGTAATGCGCGCGCCCCATCAGGGCGCCGATGCGGGTCGAGATCTCGTAGCCGACGATCACGGCGCGCAGGAAGTTGGGGCGCTCGAAGCCGAGCGCGTGCGCCGCAGCGATGGTCGGTGCGCCGGGATGGTAGATGCCGTCGCGGTAGATGTCGTCGACTTCGACGGTGTGCGCGGCGCTACCGTTGATGAGCGCAACGGTGCGCGCATCGGTGGCGGGAATGGCTTTCTTGAGCAGCGTGGCGGGCGGCACCACGGTGCCCGGATAGAGCGCAGCGTGCCAGTCGATCACCGCGCGGCGCGCGTGGTGCGCGACCTCGGCGGCGATCGGCTGCGAGCGCCAGCCGAGCGCCCACGCGGCGTAACGCTCTACGACGTGCATTCGCGATAATGCGGCATGCGCGCAATTTACCTCGGTTTATGCGCCGTGGCGCTCGCCGCCAACGTGCTGGCGCAGGACTTTCCGACGCGGCCGGTCAGGATCGTGGTGCCGTATCCGCCAAGCGGCAACGTCGATATCACCGCGCGCACCATCGCGCCGGCGTTCGGCGACGCGCTCGGCCAGCCGGTGGTGATCGAGAACCGCGGCGGCGCCGGCGGCACCATCGGCACCGGGGCGGTGATCAAGTCGGCGCCGGATGGCTACACGCTGGTGCTCGGCTCGAGCGCCACCATCACCGCGGGCCCGGCGGTGTACAAGAACCCGCCGTACGACCCGTTCAAGGACCTGGTGGCGGTCGGCGCCATCCAGCTTGCGCCGATCGTGCTCACCGTGTCGCCGAAAACGCCGGTCGCGAATTTCGCCGAGTTCGTGGCGCGCGCCAGGGCGCGCCCCGGGCAGGTGACCATCGCCTCGGCGGGCAACGGCTCGTCCAACCACCTGGCGATCGAGCTCCTGATGCGGCAGGCGAACCTGCAGCTCCTGCATGTGCCGTACAAGGGGAGCGGGCCGGCGCTCACCGATCTCATCGGCAACCAGGTCGAAGCGATGATGGACCAGCTCACCGCGTCGATGGCGCACATCCGCGAAGGCCGCATACGGGCGATCGCCATCGCGTCGCGCAAGCGCTCGCCCGACCTGCCCGACGTGCCGACGCTCGACGAGCTCGGCGTCAAAGGCTACGAAGCCTCGACCTTCACCGGCCTCTTCTCGCCGGCAGCGACGCCGATGCCGCTGGTCGAGACCCTCGCCAGCGCGCTCGGCAAAGCGACGGCGAATCAAGCGGTGCGCGAGCGCTTCCGCAGCATGGGCGTGGAAGTGATGGACATGACGCGCAGCGAGTTCGCTGCTTATGTGCGCGCGGACTACGAGAAATGGGCGAAGCTCGCGCGCGAAGCGCACATCGTCCTCGAGTAGGAAAGGTGACAATGCGGACCATCTATGCACTGGTGCTCGCGCTCATCAGCGTTAGCGCGCTCGCGCAAGGCAGCTATCCGTCGCGGCCGATACGGCTGCTGATCGGCTTTCCGCCGGGCGCCGGCATGGACGCAGTCGCGCGGCCCTACGCCGCCAGGCTAAGCGAGCTCCTCGGGCAGCCGGTGGTGGTCGAGAACCGGCCGGGAGCGGGCGGCGCGGTGTCGAGCGCCGCGATCGCGCGCGCGGCACCTGACGGCTACACCATCGGCTTCGGCTCGAACGGCGATCTGGTCATCGTGCCGCTCCTCACCAAGGTTGACTACGACCCGGCGGCGAGCTTCACCACCATCTCGCTCGTCTCGCGCGAGGAAGGCTTCGTGCTGCTCGCCAATCCGGCGTTCGGGCCGAACAACCTGCGCGAGCTCGTCGAGCTCGCGCGTGCCAAGCCCGGCGGCGTGCAGTTCGGCAGCGGCGGCGTCGGCCTGCCGCATCACATCGCGATGGAGCAGTTCAAACGCCTCGCGCATATCGACATGGTGCACGTGCCGTACAAGGGCGCGGGCCCGATGACCTCCGACATCGTCGGCGGCAACCTGATGCTCGGCATCGGCAACGTCACGGCACTGCCGCTGATTCGCGCCGGCAAGGTGAAGGCGCTCGCCGTGACCGCGAGCCGTCGCATCCCGGCGCTTGCGGAAGTGCCGAGCTTCATCGAGCAGGGCTATGCGATCGAGGCGAGCGGCTGGTTCGGGCTCATCGGCCCGGCGGGCCTGCCCGGCGCGGTGGTGCAGGCCCTGGCGAGCGCGAGCCGCAAGGTGTCGGAGGATGCGGCGTTCAACGAGCGGCTCTACGGCCTCGGCATGCGCGGCGAGGCGAGCGCGCCGGATGAGCTTGCGCAGCTGGTGCGCGGCGACACCGCCAAGTGGGCGAAGCTCATCAAGGACACGGGCGTGCGCATCGAGCAGTAACTGCTTTACCGCTTGTAACAACTTGGCACAGACGCCCGCTGCGCTCGCGCGTTGAATGCAGACATGAAGATAACTTTCGCGCTACTCGCGGCCGCCTGCACCGCGCTCGGCGGCTGCGTCGCCGTGCCGGTCGAGCCGGGCCCGGTCTATGCAGCGCCGGTGCCGCCGCCGGTCGTCGTTGTCCGGCCCTACGGTTACTACGGCGGCTATTACTACCGCGGCGGGCCGTACTGGCGCCGCTGGCGCTAGGCGCCGGCTCTCGCCGCGGGCGTAGCATTCGCCCGTGGCGCAAGGAGGACTGAGGCAGCGGCTTACCGCGATCCTCGCCGCTGATGTCGCCGGCTATACGCGCCTGATGGCGGCGGACGCCGGCGCGACGGTCGCGGCGCTCGAGGAAGCGCGCGCCGTGTGCCGCGAGCAGATCGCCGCGCAGGGCGGCCGTGTGGTCGACATGGCGGGCGACTCCGTGCTCGCGCTCTTTGAAAGCGCGGCGAGCGCGGTGGACGCGGCGCTGGCGGTGCAGAAAGCGCTGGAAGCGGCGTCGCAGAGCGCCGCGCCGGAGCGGCGTCTGCGCATGCGCATCGGCGTGCACCTTGGCGACATCATCGAGAAGCCCGATGGGACGGTTTATGGGCATGGCGTGAACCTCGCCGCGCGCCTGCAGGCAAAGGCGCAGCCGGGCGGCGTCTGCATGAGCGAGACGCTCTACGAGAGCGTGAAGGAGAAGCTCACCGGCGCGGCGCGCTACGCCGGCCGCCAGCGCCTGAAGAATATCGAGGAGCCGGTGGCGATCTGGCAGATCACCCCGCAGGGTGAGTCCGCGAGCGACGAGCTCGACGCGACGCCGAACAACCTGCCGTTGCAGCTCACTTCCTTCATCGGCCGCGATGCCGAGCTCGCGGACATCGGCCGGCTGCTCGAGCGCTCACGCCTGCTCACGCTGGTCGGGGTCGGCGGCATCGGCAAGAGCCGGCTGTCGCTCGAGCTCGCGACGCGAGTGATGCCGCAGTTCGCCGACGGCGTATGGTTCGTCGAGCTCGCGACCCTGCGCGACACGCGGCTCGTGCCGCAGGCAGTGGCAAGTGCGCTTGGCGTGAAGGAAGCGGCGGGACGCGCGATGAGCGAAGCGCTGCTCGAGCACGTCAAGGACCGCCAGCTCCTCCTCATCCTCGACAACTGCGAGCACCTGCTGCAGGGCTGCGCCGAGCTCGCGCGCTCGCTCTTGCAATCCGGACGGGCCGCGAAGCTGATCGCCTCGAGCCGCGAGCCGCTGCGCGTCGCCGGCGAGACGACGTATGCCGTGCCGGCGCTGCCGCAGACGGAGGCCGAGCGCCTTTTCGTCGAGCGGGCGCGCGCGGCGAAGCCGGATTTTCGCGTGAATGGCGCGGCCGCCGCGCTCGCCGGCGTCTGCCGGCGCCTGGACGGCATCCCGCTCGCCATCGAGCTCGCCGCGGCGCGCGTGCGCACGCTGCCGGTAGAGGCGATCGCCGCGCGCCTCGATGACCGCTTCCGCCTCCTCACCGGCGGCGACCGCACGGCCCTGCCGCGGCAGCAGACCCTGCGCGCGCTGATCGACTGGAGCTACGAGCTCCTTTCCGAGGATGAGCGAGCCGTGTTCCGGCGCCTTGCGGTGTTCGCCGGCGGCTGGACGCTTGAAGCGGCAGAAGCGGTATGCGCCTCCGGTGGCGTAGCACAGGCGGCGGTGCTTGAGCACTTGAGCCAGCTCGTCGACAAGTCGCTCGTGGTGATCGACGCCGACCGGAGGCGCTACCGGCTGCTCGACACGGTGCGGCATTACGCGCTCGAGCGGCTCGACGAATCGGATGCCGTCGACGAGGCACGCACGCGGCACCTCCAGTATTACTACGCCTTCGCCGAAAAAGCGCGGCCCGAGATCATCGGCCCGAAGCAGGGCGAATGGCTGGCGCGGCTCGACAGCGAGCGCGAGAATCTCCTCGCCGCGCATGCCTGGTGCGAACGCGCGCCGGGCGGCGCGCCGCTCGGGCTGCAGCTCATCTATCTGCTGCGGCCTTATTGGTTCAACCGCGGCCTGCTCGGCCTCGGCCAGCGCCTTAGCGCCGACGCGCTCGCGCGCCAGGGCGCGCAGGCGCGCGACGTGGCGCGCTGCCGGGGACTATTCGTCGCCGGACAGTACGCCTACTTCCGGGGGGCACACCAGGAGGCGCAGGGCTACCTCGAGGAGAGCCTGGCGATCGCGCGCGAGCTCGGCGACAAGCGCAGAGTCGTCGCCGCGCTGCAACCGCTCGGCTCCGCGCACCTCAGCCGCGGCGAGCTCGCCACGGCGCGCCGCTATCTCGAAGAGGCGGTGACGCTCGCGACCGAGCTCAACGAGCCGCGCGAGATCGCTACCGCCAGCAATCAGCTCGGCCAGCTCCTGCGCGTCGAAGGCGACCTCGAGCGCGCCGAGGCGCTCTACCAGCGCGCGCTGAAGATCAGCCGCGAGCTCGGCGATCAGGAAAGCGCCGCCGCCGGGCTGCTCAACCTGGCGATGGTCGCGATCAGCCGGCGCGCAGCGGACGAAGCGCGCCGTCTGCTGCGCGAGGTGCTCACGATCATCGACGAGACCGGCTCCAAGCCCGCGCAGCAAAGCCTGATCGAGGTGTGCGCCGGATTTGCGGCGCTACGCGGGCAATGGATCATCAGCGCACGCTTTTACGGCGCCGCCGAAGCCTACAGCGAAGAGACCGGCATCCGCCGCGATGCCGGGGACGCAGCGTTCCTCGAGCCGCTCGTCGCCGGCGCGAAAAACTCGCTCAACGCCGATCTCTATGCGGCGGCCGAAAACGCCGGCCGCGAGCTCGCCTACGAGGAAGTGATCCGCGAAGCGCGCGTCTGGCTCGAAACTCCGCTCGCCCCTTAGTCGTTGGCAATCGACGGATCGAGCGGCGGCGGATTGCCGGAGCCGTCCGTGGCGATGACGTTGATCCGGTATTTATAGACGACCTGCTGGGCAGTATTTTCGAAGATGCAGCCGAAAGCGTCGTCCTTCGAGCCGGCTTCGACGCGGCAGCTGTGCACCTGGCCGCTTGCGCCCTTTAGCGCCTGGATATCGTCGATGCCCTGCGTAGCATCGAACTTGTAGCCCGACGTCTGCAGCTGCCAGCGGATGGGAATCTTGCTGCCTTGGGATCTGAAGAAATAAATCGGCTCCTGATCCACCACGATCGATTTGGTCTTGCGATCGGGCGACTCGACTACATAGACCTTCGGATTCTTCGGATCGAACGGTTGCGCACCGGCGAACGGGCGCAGGCACGAGCAACCGGTTACACCGACCAGCAGCGTCAGCGCACCGGCAAGCGTCTTCCTCATTGGGTCCTCCCCGTGGAACGCGGGGCAAAGGCTACGCCTGCGCCTACCAGGAGGCAACGGCTCGGCGCGCGCTTATCTGGTTGTCCGTAAGCACACCGAACAAAGCCGGCTTCCGATTGATTGCAGGGCGAACATGACGCCGCTGCAACCCGCTCAAGCCGCAGGAGGATCCTGCGGCCCAGCGACGTGGTCAATGATGCGCAGAAGCTCGCTCGGCTCCGTGCCTTTGCGCACCAGGTAATCGAAGCCGGCGGACTTCGCGACGATATCGTCCTTCGGCCTGGTGAACACGCCGGAGAGCGCGATCAAGACGGGCCGATTGGCCAGCGGCAGCGCCCAGACTTCGCGGGCAATGCTGAAGCCCGTCTTTCGCGGCATGACGATGTCGACTACGCAAACGTGCGGCTTGAAGCGGCGAATCGCGTCGATCGCGAACGTCGGGTTCTGGCAGGTGTGCACCACATATCCGGCGTCGGCCAAAAGAGCCGCCAGCGTTTGCAGCGTATCGGGCTCATCGTCCACGATCAAAATGCTCAGCGGACGCGACGCTCGCGGATTTTTCTGATTGGCGTGCACCATAAGAATCCCGTCCGCCCTAGTTGCTCGCCGTGCGCCGTTCGCCAGCGACCGAATGCCGCTGCTCCAGCGGGCGGCCGCCCAGGGCATCGGGATACTCACTGACCGCGAGGGACGCTTGGAGTGCTTGCAGCTTGAACCGCCTGATTCGCAGTTGTGCCGCGCGACCATACCAGAGCCCTTTGACAGGCAGTTGGGGGGCGGCAGAAATATCGCTTAAATCGCTGACCCGGGGGGTGTCGGGCTTTCACGACACTCCATGGAATAGTGGTTTCGTCTCCCAGCAAATAAAAAGCCCCGCGCAGCGGGGCTTTTGACGGGGCAGCCTTAATCAGCGAGCGCGCTGAGCGATGCCCGCCTCGGCAGGGAAGTCGCGCGCGAGCGCCTTCCATTCGCCGCGCGCATCATGCTCATGGTCCTCGGCTTCGAGTTTGGTCGCATAGAAGGCGCGCGGCGCGAGGTCCGTGCCGGCCGCGCGCTTCATTGTCGCGAGACGTTCGCGCGTCATGTCGTCGGCGACACTGAAGCTGCCGGTTGCCGTGAGCGGCTTCGCGACGCCGAGCGCGTCCACCTTCCAGCGATAGCGCTTCCCCGGCTGCAGCGGCAACTCGGCGCCCGGCTTGAGCGAGGTCTGCTGGGTGGTCGCCTCGTGGAGGATCTTATGGTCCGGCCCGTACACCACGAGGCGGTAGCCTTTCGCGCCCGGCGCAGGGGTCCATTCGAATTCCGGCTCACTCGCAAGAACGGAGGTCTTGTCCGGGCCGATCACGGCGAAGCTCGACTTCACCGAGCGCATTACCACGGTCGCCTGCTGCAGGCGGCGCCACTGCTCGGTCGACAGCCCGCCGCCTTCGATCGCCTTGTCCGGCGTCACTTTCCGGTATTCGGCCGCCTGGCCGTCGATCACTTTCGGCGCGGTCACTTCGAGGCTGACGCGCGATGGGCCGGCAAAGTTGTATTGCACGCCGCTCGCGAAGTAGGTCACCGCAACCTTCGCAGTGGGGTCGACCTTCATGTCGGTGCGACTGTCGATGTAGCCGAGCAAAGCCAGCTTGCGGGGTTGCGCGCCCTCCAGCGCCCAGACCTCGCCCTTGAGGTCCGTGATCATCGCGAACGGCGCGGCAAGCGCACTCGTCGTTGCCAAGCAGGCTGCCGCGGTCCAGATCCAGATAGCCATGCGTGCCATGTCACCCTCCCTCTGAAATTTCAGTATAGCCATACACTTCCACCGAGGAACGCCCCCTCACCGCGTGCTCGCCGAGCGGCGTGAAATTTTCCCGCTCATCGAGCTCCTCAAACACATCTTTAGAAATCAGCAACGCGTGGCCGAGCTTCTTGGTGAGCCCTTCGATGCGCGAAGCGGTGTTTACGGCGTCGCCGATCGCGGTGTACTCATTGCGGTCGTCCGAGCCCACGTGTCCGACGATCGCCTCCCCCACGTGCAGGCCGATACCGATGGCAATCGGCGCGAGCCCCTGTGCCTTGAAGTCAGCGTTTAGCCGCTCGAGGCGCGCGAGCATGTTGCGCGCGACCGTCACCGCAGCCGCCGCCGGGCGCGCGAGCGGCTGGGGCGCTCCGAAGAAGCACATCATGCCGTCGCCGAGAAATTTGTCGACCGTGCCGCCCGCCTGGTGCACGCACCGGGTCATTTCGCTGAAGTAGCGGTTCAGCATCTCGATCAGCGCTTCGGGCGCCATGAATTCGCTGCGGCTGGTGAAATCGCGGATGTCGGAGAAGAGCACGCAGACACGCTCGCGCTTGCCGCTCAGTCCCGGCCGAATGCGCCCGGCGACGATCTCGTCCATGATCTGCGGGCTGACGTAGCCACCGAAAGCGCGGCGCAGCATGGCGCGCTCGCGCGCCTGCGCCATCGCATCGCGCATGAAGCGGCCCGACACCGCAAAGGTCGCGGCGAGAGCCGGACCCGCCGATTGCAGGAACCATCCTGCCCGTAGCAGGAGCAGCATGCCGACCCCGAGCACGCCGATGTAGAGCCCATAGACGGCAGTAGCACGCCGCCCGCTCGGCAGGATTACGAG
Organism: Burkholderiales bacterium; assembly: GCA_035652275.1. Taxonomy (GTDB): domain Bacteria; phylum Pseudomonadota; class Gammaproteobacteria; order Burkholderiales; family SG8-39; genus SCGC-AG-212-J23. The sequence continues at coordinate 439 of DASREB010000009.1, read as the reverse complement.
CGCCGCGCCGAGCAGCGCCAGCGCGTAGACCAGCCCGTTGGCGAGCGGCAGCACCAGGCCGCCATTCAGCAGCGTGCGCAGCACCTGCGCGTGCACCAGCACGCCCGGCACTGAGCGATTGCCCGGCTCCCACAGCGCGAGATCCACCGGAATGGTCTTGCGGTCCTCGAACGGCAAAATGAAGCCGAGCAGCACCGGCTTGCCGCCGAGCTCGGTGCGCAGGCGCCGTTCGTCGGTCTCGGCCCAGCGCACCACCTCGCGAAACGGTACGTACTGGATCGGTTCGCCGATGCGGTAGTCGATCCAGCCGCGCCAAGTACCTTTAATACCCAAGCGCTGCGCCATGATGCCGGCGAGGCTCGGCACCGCGCGTGTGCGGCTCGGGTCGCAGAGGTACTCGTCGAAGCGCCGAATGATGTCGTCCTCGTCCTTGCAGACG
>DASREB010000008.1:0-14552 GCA_035652275.1 Burkholderiales bacterium | reverse complement strand
CCGACGACTTCGGCACGCCGAACCCGATCGCCGGCAAGATCCAGAAGTCGATCATTCGCGGGTCGTCGCAGTCAGGCAACTTCACGCGCCACCTGATCTTCCTCGGCATGAACGAGGACGAGTCGGGGCGCATCGTGCACGACGGGGCCTGGCCGCTCATCGCGGGCCGGCGCGTCGCGAACAATTCGCGCTGGGGTCAGCCCGACGGCGTGCTCGAGCTCTACCAGATGGGAAGCGAAGGGCCGCAGTGGTGGCACAGCTTCCCGGACAAGGTGCGCGACATCCATCCGGGTGGCATTCTCGACCGCTGCCAGCGTAGCGGCACGTGCCCGAAGATCATCGAAACCTTTGGCGGCGCGGAAGTATTCGCGCTAAAGATGACACCGTCTTGGGTCGGAACGGATCCGAAAAACGACATTCCGGTTCCTGACAACGTGCGTCGTTACTACCTGCCGAGCTCCACGCACGGTGGCGGCAGCGGCGCGATGACCGAAAGCCCGTCGCCCGCTGGCGCGGGCTGCCCGGGCAACAACTGGGGCACCGGCACGCTGCGAGCGAACCCCGTCCCGGCAACGCAGCTCGTCAACCGCATGCGTGTCGCGCTGCGAGAGTGGGTGCTGAACGGCGCGGAGCCGCCTGCCAGTGTGTGGCCGCGCATGAGCGGTGCGAACGGTGAGCGGACGCTCGTCGACGAGACGCAGTTGAACTTCCCGAAAGGTATCCCGGGAATCGACTACAACGTCTTCAAGCCGGAAAACTTTGCGTTCCCGATCCTCGACTACAACTGGGGCCCGGAATACGACCACTTCAACGCGAGCGGCGTGCCGACCAACCTGCCGCCTCCAATCGAAGCCGTGGTCAAGGTGATGGTCCCGAAGGTCGACGCCGATGGCAACGAGCTCGGCGGCGTGCCGACCATCCTGCGGGACGCACCTTTGGGCACTTATCTGGGGTGGAACATCACGTCAGCCGGTTTCCACGCGGGCCAAGTGTGCAACTACGTTGGTGGCATGGTGCCGTTCACGAAGACGAAGGCGCAACGGGATCTTAATGGCGATACGCGTCTGTCTCTCGAGGAGCGCTACCAGAACTCGCACGCCGGCTATGTCGCCGCAGTGAAGAAGGCCGCCGACAACGCTGCATGCCAGGGCTATCTACTCGCCAGTGGCGCGGCCGCCAAGGACGGTTCGACACCGAAATGCAAGATGAACGTCCCGGCCGGCTTCCCGGACGATTGGGTCACCGAGGTAAATCGGGCGATCGATAGCAATGTCTGCAATCAGCCAGGCGATAACGGCAAGTGCGACCCGACTAAGCCGTAACGTAGCAAGCTAATGGTTCGGTCAACGCCCGCTCGAAATCGAGCGGGCGTTTTCTTTTATGGGCGGCCTTGCGCCGCACCGCCGGACGAAGCGCGACGGTGAAATAACACCCAGCCGGTGGCAATGTACTTGTCGCCGCCTTTGGGCATGTTGCCGCGGTGGGTGTGAGTGAAAGCGGTCGGCGCGATAAGGAGCGACCCGGTCTTCGGCACGATCTTGCGCCGCTGGTAGAGGAACTCGGTTTCCCCTTCGCCGAAGTCTTCGTTGAGATAGATCGTCCACAGAACAACGCGGTGCAGAGATTCGCCCTGATCCTCCGGGCTCGGGTGCAGCTCGCAGTGCCAGTACGGATAGCCGCCTTGGTCTGCGAGGTATTTCTGCAGATTGATGGTGCCCGGGCGAAAGAGGTTCATTACCACCATGTTGAGTAGATCGTCGTCGCCCTTGGCCAGGTCTTCGGCATCCAAGGCGACGGGCGCGCCATTTCGCAGCACCTGCAAGCGTGACGTCGCGAGCGCCATGTGGGCGTAACGGCGCAGATAGCGCTTGAAACCCACCAGCACGGCGTTATTCAGCGTTTGCTGCGCATCCGACCAGCCCGGCTGCTCGTGCAGCGCAATATCCCAGCTATCCTTGATCGACACATCGACGCCGCCGCCTGTTTGCCCGCGCCGCGCGACGCGGCTTGCCTCAAACCGCTCAATCAGCTCGCGGCAGGCCGCCGCATCGAGCAAGTTGTCGTAGACCTCGATGAAATCGGGCGGGGAAGCGGGCGATTCTGCGTTCACGGTAGGGCAAGTATATGGGCCGGGCCCGAGCTTTTTTCTTTCTGTCCGCACCTGCGACAAAGGCGGAATAGCGCCGTGCTCGGCGTGTTCGCCCCAGAGCACCACCCGGGTGCAGTCTAGAGGAGGAAACGTATGAAGACACTGGCCATTGCAACAGCCCTTGGCGCGCTCTTTGCGACAGGAATCGCGAGCGCCGATGACAAGATCCGCGCGACGCTGAAGGGGTTCAACGAGGTACCCTCGGTATCGACCGAGGGCAGCGGCACCTTCGACGCTGTTATCAACCGCAACGGCGATGCTATCGACTTTGAAATCACGTATACCGGCATCCAGGGCACAGTGACGCAGTCGCATATGCACGTCGGTCAGCGCGGCGTGAATGGCGGCATCGTCTTGTGGATCTGCGGAACTGCAACCAACCCGCTGCCTGCCAACGCAGGGAACACGAATATCTGCACGTCGCCGAACGGGCACTTCACCGGTACCTGGACCGGAGCCAACATGCAGAACGTTGCGACCCAGCAGCTGGCGACCGGCGAGCTTGACGAAGTGATTGCAGCGATCCGCGCCGGCGTCGCCTATGTGAACGTACACAGCAACCTCTCGCCGGGCGGCGAGATCCGCGGCCAGGTGCGCGCAGACCGGCGCGGCCACGACTAAGAAAGCGGCATCTCACTCCTCGAAAGGCGGCCTGCAGGCCGCCTTTCTTTTTGCTTCGCCTCCCGCGTTCACGGGATTTACGGCTGGCCGCTTCTCCCCGAGACTAAACCGCACGACTCACTCAAGGGGGATTCGTCATGCTTAGACACAGAATCGGACTTTACTTGGCAACCACTCTCGCAATCGCAGCACAGACGGTATTCGCACAAGGCCTGCCGGGGGAGGTTCAAGCGCGCCAGGCCGCGGATGCACAGCTTCAAAGCACGATCGATGCGGAAAGCGCGACGCGCGCCACTGCCGACACGCACCTGCAGGACCAGATCGATCAGCTGCGCGCGAGTATCGGCGGCGCTGGCGGCAGCGCCACGGTCGATTGCTCGACTGGTGGCTCCGTATCGCAAGCGCTCGCAGCGGGCGCAACGCAGGTCACGGTGCGCGGCACTTGCACCGAATCGCTCAGCATCAACCGCGACGACGTGACGCTGGTGGGCGAACCCGGCGCCACGATCAGCGGCCCCGATCCGGACGTGAATACCATCAACGTGAGAGCGAACCGGGTGACGATCGACGGGCTCACGGTTACCGGCGGCCGCAACGGCATCACCGGCCTCGGCGCGGCCAATCTGACGCTGCGCAATTGCATCGTGCGATCCACCGGGCGCACAGGAATCGCCTACTCCAATGGCGCGAGCGGAACCGTTGACGGCTGCACCGTTGACTCCAACCCGCGCGATGGCATCGTCGTGGACGGCTCGCAAGCGACCATCCTCAATTCCACGGCGACCAACAACCGCAACGGCGTGGCGGTCGTCAATGGGTCCACTTCGCGGATCGGCATTACGGATCGCCTGACGGGCGCGGGGAACACGATCAGCCACAACGGCGCCAACGGCGTTTCGGTCAACGCGGGCAGTACGGCCACTATCGCGATGAATACGATCACCAATAACGGCACCAATGCATCGCTTCCAGGCCGCGCCGGCATCGGTCTCTTCCTCTCCGCAAGCGCGGACATCGTGGGCGGAAACACGATTACCGGCAACGCCGGGCCTGGTATCGCTGCCTCGGTCGGCTCGACGGCTGTCATTGGCGACCAATCGTTCGGCCTTTCCAGCGTAAACACGATCAGCGGCAACGGCACGGCCAGCTCGGGCGGAGGAATAAGCGCCTTCCTTAGCACGAACCTGGTCGTCCGCGACGCCGTTATCGAAGGCAATATGGGGCCGGGCATAATCTTCAGCACGCGCTCGCAGGGTCAGATGTTCAGCACGACAATTCGTAATAACAGCAGCGACGGAATCCGCTTCGTGTTGGGCTCGGCCTTGCTGCCCTTGGCGCCGGTGAGCGCGGTCTCCGGAAACGGCGGCTTCGGTGTGCAGTGCTCCGATGGCGAATCGAGCATCGTCAACACCATCCCGACGATACTTTCGGTATTTGGAAATACGGCGGGCGACGTGTCGCCGGGCTGCACGCCATTCTGAGTACCAACGGCGGGCTGCGGCGAGGCGCTTAAGCGCTTCGCCGCCTTTCTGACCGCAAGCTGACCGGCTGTCCGAGGTGGCACCGCTCGTCGGCAATCCGGTTTAATCCGGTCCCAAGACGCCTTGGCGCGTCAAAAGTCGAAGTAACATAGAAGCCCGGAGGGAATTCCCATGAGTCCCAAAGAGACTCGGGTTCGTCGGCCCGTGGCCGGCTTTACGCTGCTCGAATTGCTGGTGGTCGTTCTGATCATCGGGCTGCTCGCTGGCTTTGTGGCGCCGCGCTACTTTGGACAGGTCGGAAAATCGGAAATCAACGTCGCCAAGGCGCAGATCGACGCGCTCGAGAAGGCGCTCGACCAGTATCGGCTCGACACCGGCCACTATCCGAGCACTGAAGCCGGGCTCGTCGCGCTGGTGCAGCGGCCGCAGAACGAGCCGAAATGGGCGGGGCCTTACCTGCGCAAGGACGTGCCGCTCGATCCCTGGGGCAAGCCCTACGTCTACAAGACGCCAGGCGAGAAAGGCGGGGATTTCGACATCCTCTCCTACGGCAAGGACGGCGCCCCTGGCGGCACGGGCGAGAACGCCGATATCACCAATCACTGATGCGCTTTGAATTAAAGGCTATCGGGCCGGCGGGCGAGGTCGAGGCGCTCGACTTTCAGGCGCCCGACGAGATGAGCGCCGTGAAGAGCGTCGAGGGGCGCGGCTACACGGTGCTCTCGGTGCGCGCGCGGCGCGGCCTGCGGCTGCCCTGGCAGCGTGGTGCCGAGCGCTTCCCGCTGGCGCTTTTTTCGCAGGAGCTGCGGGTCCTGATCAGCGCCGGGCTGCCGCTCGTCGAAGCGATCGAGACGCTCGCAGAGAAGGAGCGGCGCACCGACTTTCGCACCATCCTCGAGCGCCTCGTCGCGGTGCTGCGCCAGGGCCAGCCGCTTTCGGCGGCACTGCAGGAATTTCCCGAGGCCTTTTCCGCGCTCTACGTCGCGACGGTCAAGGCGGCGGAGAAGACCAGCGACCTCGCACCGGCGCTCGCGCGCTTCGTCGCCTATGCCGGGCAGCTCGAAGCGATCAAGAAGCGCGTGGTCAACGCTTTGATCTATCCGGCGCTCCTCATCAGCGTCGGCGGGCTGGTGTCGCTGTTTCTGCTGTTTTACGTCGTGCCGCGCTTCGGCCATATCTACCAGGACCGCGGCACCGACCTGCCGCTCTTCTCGCGCATCCTGCTCAGCTGGGGGCAGGCCGTGCACCAGCATGCGGCGGTGGTGCTGGGCGCGCTCGCCCTACTCATCGGCGGTGCGATCTATGCGCTGCGGCTGCCGCGCGTGCGCACCGCGATCGGCGATGCGATCTGGCGCATCCCGGCGATTGGCGAGCGCCTGAAAGTCTACCAGCTCGCGCGCTTCTATCGCACGATCGGCATGCTCCTTCGCGGCGGCATGCCGCTCGTCACAGCGCTCGAGATGGGCGCGGAGCTCCTGCATTCGCAGCTGCGCGAGCGGCTGGTGGCCGCGAGCCGGGCGATCTCCGAAGGGCGCAATGTCTCGCAGTCGATGGAAGCGAACGGCCTCGCCACGCCGGTGGCGCTGCGCATGATCGCGGTCGGCGAGAAGGGCGGCAACATGGGCGAGATGCTGGAAAGCATCGCCGCGTTCCACGACGAGGAGCTCGCGCGCTGGGTCGACTGGTTCACGCGGCTCTTCGAGCCGATCCTGATGGCGATCATCGGCCTTGTGATCGGCGCGATCGTGGTGCTGATGTACATGCCGATCTTCGAGCTGGCGGGGAATCTGCAATGAGCGCGGTCTTCGAAACCATCTCGGTCGACGACATCGCCAAGGCGCGCGCGGCGGCGAAGAGCTCGCGCCGGCGCATCGTCGACGTGCTCGAAGAGACGCTCGCGCTCGAGCCGGACAGCTTCACCGCACGCCTCGCCGCGACGCTCTCCCTTGAGCGCCTCGACATGGCCGCGCTGCGCCGCGCCGCGCCGCAGTTCGATCTCCTTTCCTTCGCCGAGTGCTCGCAGCGCGGCTGCGCGCTGCTGCGCGCGGAGGACGGGCGCCTCGTGCTCGCGTTCGACGATCCGTTCTCGGGCGAGCTGCAGGCGTGGGCCGAGGAGCGCATCGCGCAGAGCTTCAGCTGGTGCCTCGTGCACCGCGGCGATCTCGTCGCTTTCCTCGCCGCGCAAGAGGAATCGATGCGCGCGCTGGATGCGCTGGAAGAGGAAGCGCCCGTCATCCAGGCGGACAGCGGGCGCATCGAGGACCTGTCGCTGCGCGCGATCGGCGACGAGTCGAGCGAAGTGGTGCGCCTCGTGCGCTCGACGCTGCGCGATGCGCTGATGATCGGCGCGAGCGACATCCATCTTGAGACGCTGCCGGCGGGGCTTGCGATCAAGTTCCGCATCGACGGCATCCTCTCGCAGGTCAAGCTGATCCAGGACCCGACGCAGGCCGAGCAGGCGATCGCCCGCGTCAAGGTGCTTGCCGAGCTCGACATCACCGAGCGGCGCGTACCGCAGGACGGCCGCTTCAAGGCGCTCGAGCGCGGGCGCGCCGTGGACTTTCGCGTCTCCATCATGCCGAGCATCCACGGCGAGGACGCGGTGCTGCGCGTGCTCGACAAGCAGTCGCTCTACGAGACCACGCGCCAGACGCTGTCCCTCGATTCGCTCGGATTCGACGCCCAGGAAGTGAAGCGCCTGCGCCGCTTGAGCCATGAACCCTACGGCATGCTGCTCGTCACCGGCCCGACCGGCAGCGGCAAGACCACGACGCTCTACGCCGCCATCACCGAGATTAATAACGGCCAGGACAAGATCGTCACCATCGAGGACCCGGTCGAGTATCAGCTCCCGGGCGTATTGCAGATTCCGGTGAACGAGAAGAAGGGCTTGAACTTCGCGCGCGGCCTGCGCTCGATCCTGCGCCACGACCCGGACAAGATCATGGTGGGCGAGATCCGCGACCCGGAGACGGCGAATATCGCGGTGCAGTCGGCGCTGACCGGTCACCTGGTGTTCACCACGGTGCATGCCAACAACGTGTTCGACGTCATCGGCCGCTTCATGCACATGAACGTCGACCTCTACGGCTTCGTCTCGGCGCTGAACGCGATCCTCGCGCAGCGCCTCGTGCGCCTCGTATGCCCGCATTGCAAGGAAGAGGATCAGCCCTCGGACGAGCTCCTCGCCGAATCCGGGCTGACGCGCAAGGGAACCGCCGGCTGGAAATTCGTCGCCGGCCGCGGCTGTCGCGAATGCCGCGGCGCCGGCTACAAGGGGCGCAAGGCGATCGCCGAGCTGATGATCCTGAACGACGAGCTGCGCGAGCTCATCACCTCGCGCGCACCGGTGCGCCAGCTGAAAGAGGCCGCGCAGCGCGCCGGCACGCGCATGCTGCGCGACGCGGCGTTCGAGGCGGTGAAGAACGGCGAGACCACGCTCGCGGAGATCAACCGTGTCACCTTTGTTTCCTGAGCGGCTGATCGTTCGCCTCGCACCGGCGGAGATCGCCGTCGGCGCGAAGCGCTATCCCTGCGACCCGGCGTTCGGCGCCGAGCCCTGGCACGGCGCGCTCGAGGCGCTGAAAGGCGTGAGCCTGGCGCCACGCGCGCGCGTGACGGTGGTGCTGTCGAACCATTTCGTGCGCTATGCGCTCGTGCCGTGGAGCGCAGCGCTCTCGACGTCGGCAGAGGAAGAAGCATTCCTGCGCCACCATTTCGCCAAGATCCACGGCGAGCGGGCGAAAGGCTGGCTTTTCCGCGCAAGCGAAGGCCGGCGCGGCGAGCCGCGCCTCGCGAGCGCCATCGATGGCGAGCTGGTGGCGGCCATCAAGCAGGTTCTCGCCGCGGGCAAGGCGAAGCTCGTGTCGGTGCAGCCGGCGCTGATGCACGTCTTCAACGGCGCGCGCGCCGCCGTGCCGCACCCGGGCGGCGCCTGGCTCGTCATCGCCGAGGCCGATCGCGCCTGCGTCGCGCTGCACGCCGATGGTGCCTTTCGCGCGGTGCAGAACGCCAAAGGCGACTGGCGCACGCTGCTCGAACGCGAGCGCTTCCGCGCGCCGCACGAAGGCACGCTTCCCGATCTCGTGCTGCTCGCCGGCGCCGCGGCGCCGGCCGACGGTGACTGGAAGTTTCGCGAGCTCGCCGCATGAAGGTTCGGCGCCTGGAGCTCGACTACATCGCCCCGCCGCGCCGGCCGGTGTGGCCGGGCATGCTGCTGCTCGCGGTGGCGCTCGCGGCGAGCGCGCTGGTGGCCGAGCGTTATCGCGACGTGCGCCAGGAACTCGGGCGCCTCGATGCGCAGGCCGGCCTGGTGCTGCCCGGCGGACGGGCGGCGCGTGCGCTGCCGAAGGAGCGGCTCGACGAGCAGGCGAAGAACGCCGAGGCGGTGGTGCGCCAGCTGACGCTGCCTTGGGGCTCGCTCATCGGCGCAATCGAGCAGGCGGCGACGCGCGACGTCGCCATCCTGCAACTGCAACCCGACGCCGAGAAGGGCCTGCTGCGCCTGACGGCGGAGGCGCGTAACCGCGAGGCGATGTTTGGCTACCTGAAGCGGCTCGGCAGCGCGCGCGAGCTTACGAACGTCGTGCTCGTCTCGCACCAGGTGCAGAAGGACGAGCCGCAGCAGCCGATCCAGTTCTCGGTGCAGGCCTCGGTCAAATGAAAGCGCGCCTCGAAGCGCTGCTGCGTCGCCTCGGCCCCGCCGGGATCGTCGCGCTCGGCCTATTGCTCGCGGCCGGCGCCTTCTACGTCAACGCCGTGATGCCGGCGGAGGAAGAGGCCGCCGCGCAGCGCGCCGCGCTCGAGCGGCTGCGCTCCCGCACGCCGTATCGCCCAGTCTCGGTCGACAGCCGCGCGGAGGAGCTGCGCCGCTTCTATATGCTCTTCCCGGGGCCCGACCAGCTCAACACGCACATCGAGCGGCTGCACCAGCTCGCGCGCCGCGCCGGTCTCGACCTCGCGCAGGGCGAGTATCGCCTCGAGAAGCGCAGCACCGGCCTGTGGACCTACCGCGTGACCCTGCCGGTGCGCGGCAGCTACGGCCAGTTCCGCGAGTTCCTCTCTGCGCTCCTCAAGGACATGCCGATCGCCTCGATCGACGCGCTGCGCTTCGAGAGAAAGCGCGCCGCGGACACCATGCTGGAAGCGCAGGTCCGCCTCACGCTGTATGCGGCACCTAACACGGAAATGCGGCCCGGAGAACTGCAATGAAACGAGCGCTGCTGCTGCTCCTCCTTTTCCTCGCCGGCTGCGCGAGCAGGCCCACCGCGCTCGAGCAGGCGCGCGAGAACTACGGCTCAGGGCGCGGTGACGAAGCGCTCACCGGGCTCGAGCAGGCGATGGCCCAGCACCCCGATGACGCCGAGCTGCGCCGCGAGTATTTCCGGTTGCGCGACACGCTGACGGCGCAGTGGCTGGCGCAGGCGGAGATGGTGCGCCAGGCGGGACTCTTCGAGCAGGCCGAGGCGCTCTACAAGCGGGTGCTGGCGCACGACCGTACCAATCCCCGCGCCACCGCCGGCCTGACGCAGATCGACACCGACCGCCGCCATCGCGTGCAGGTGGCCGAAGCGAACGAGCTCGTAAAAGCCGGCAAGTATCGCGAGGCGCAGGACGTGCTGCGCCCGGTGCTCACGGAGAATCCGCAGCAGCGCGAGGCGCGGCGCCTCCAGCGCATCATCGACGAGCGCCTGATCAAGCCGGCGATCGCCACGGTGCAGCTCAAGCCGAGCGTCGCGCGGCCGATCTCGCTCGATCTGCGCGAGGTGACGCTGCGCAATGTCTTCGAGGTGCTGCAGCGCGCCTCGGGCATCAACTTCGTCTTCGACCGCGACGTGCGCACCGACCAGCGTACCAGCATCGCGCTGCGCGACGCCACCATCGAGGACGCCATTCGCATGGCGATGCTCACCAACTCGCTCGAGAGCAAGGTGCTGAACGAGAACACCGTGTTCGTCTATCCGAACACGCCGCAGAAGCTGCGCGAGTACCAGGAGCTGGTAGTGAAGGGCTTCTATCTCTCCAACGCGGATGTGAAGCAGACGGCGAACATGATCCGCACGCTCGTCAAGAGCCGCGACATCTTCATCGACGAGAAGATCAACCTGCTGGTGGTGAAGGACACGCCGGCCGCGATTCGCCTCGCCGAGCGCCTGATCGCCGCGCAGGACCTCGCCGAGCCCGAGGTGATGCTCGAAGTCGAGGTGATGGAGGTGAACCGCACCAAGCTCCTCGAGCTCGGCATCAAGTTCCCCGACACGCTTGCGGTGAGCCTGGTCGGCGCCGCCAACACCCCGGGGACGATCACCTTGCGCGAGTGGCAGAACCGCAGCTCGGATCTGGTGCAGCTGTCGTTCACCAATCCGCTGTTCCTCTTCGCCCTCAAGCAGCAGGACAGCGTCGCCAACACGCTCGCCAATCCGCGCATCCGGGTAAAGAACAAGGAGAAGGCGCGCATCCACATCGGCGATCGGGTGCCAGTGATCACGACCACCGCAGCCGCGACCGGCGGCTTCGTCTCGGAATCGGTCACCTACCTGGATGTCGGCCTGAAGCTCGAGGTCGAGCCACTGATCTCGCTCGACGACGAGATCAGCATGAAGGTCAGCCTCGAGGTGAGCAACATCACGAATACGGTGAAATCGAGCTCGGGCACGCTCACCTACCAGCTCGGCACGCGAACGGCCGCTACGAACCTGCGGCTGCGTGACGGCGAGACGCAGGTGCTCGCGGGGCTCATCAGCACCGACGATCGCCGCGCCGCCGACCGCGTGCCGTTCCTCGGCGAGCTGCCCGTCGCCGGGCGGCTCTTCTCGCACACGCTCGACAACAACAACCGTACCGAGATCGTCCTGCTGATCACGCCGCGCCTGGCGCGCACGCTGGCGCGGCCCGACGCGGCATCGGTCGAATTCGCCGCCGGCACCGAAGCCTCCACCGGCGCGCCGCGCCTGGGCGCCGCGCCTCCGATCATCCCCGGCCTGACGCCGCCGCAACCGCCGATCACCGGTGGACCGACCGAGTCGCTGACCGGTACGCCTGCGGAGGGCGAGCCCTCGACGATACAGCCGGCGAAGCCCGCCGCGCCGCCTGCCATGGTGCCCTTCGGAGGAGTGAAGCCGTCGCCGCAATGAAACACGTTTCTTTTGCCCCGCCGATAAGGGGGGTGGCGCGTAGCGCGGCGGGGTTTACGCTCATCGAGCTCGTCATCACGGTGGCGATCGTCGCGGTGCTCGCCTCCGTCGCCCTGCCGCTCAACGAGCTCATCGTGCAGCGCGCGAAGGAGGCGGATCTGCGCCGCTCGCTGCGCGAGATCCGCGAGGCGCTCGATACCTACAAGCAGGCGTCCGACGACGGCCGGATCGTCAAGCGCGCCGGCGAATCCGGCTATCCGAAACGCCTCGAGGACCTCGTCATCGGCGTCGAGGACCAGAAGGATCCGAAGAAGCCGCGCATCTACTTCCTGCGTCGCCTGCCGCGCGACCCGTTCGCCACCGACCCGGCGCTCGCCGACGCCGACACCTGGGGCAAGCGCAGCTACGAAAGTCCGGCCGACGATCCGCGCGAAGGCGACGATGTGTTCGACGTCTTTACGCGCTCCACGGTGATCGGCCTGAACGGCCGTCCGCTCAAAGAATGGTGACGAACTTTTCGGACCCCCTGACAAGGGGGTCGCGAGCGCGCAGCGCGAGCGGGGGGTTTACCCTCATCGAGCTGATGGTGGTGCTCTCCATCATCGCGCTCTTGCTGACGCTCGCCGTGCCGCGCTACTTCGGCAGCATCGACAAGTCGAAGGAAGCGGTGCTGCGCGAGAACCTGAACCAGATGCGCGACGCGATCTCGCGCTATTACGCCGACAAGGGCAAGTACCCGGAATCGCTCGACGCGCTCGCCGCTGAGAAATACCTGCGCGGCGTGCCGCTCGACCCGGTCAGCGAGAGCGACAAGACATGGGTCATCGTGCCGCCCGAGGATCCGCAGAAGGGCGGGGTCTATGACGTCAAGAGCGGCGCGCCCGGCAAGATGAAGGACGGTCGCGAGTTTTCACAGCTGTAGCCCACCAACCGTACAGGGAGGATCGTTTATGGCCGGGAATCGCCGCAGTTTCTTCAAGACTGCCGGGGCGGGCGCCGCCGCGCTTGCACTCGGCGAAGTGATGGCAGGACGCGCCTTTGCCGACGAAGGACGGCACGAGGGCTTCATCAAGCAGGTGCTCGGTGCGCGCATCATCGATCTCTCACACACCTGGGACGAGAATTCGCCGATCGCGAGCGTCAACCCGCCGTACTCCATGTCGCTCGCTGCGACGCACGCGGGTACGCGCGGCACTTTCGGTGACGGCGGCAAGCTTTCATTCACCGCCGAAGTGCAGCACTTCAGCGGGCAGCACGGCGCACCGTCGATCGACGCCATCGGTCACATCGGCCGCAACGGCAAGCTCTTCGGCGGCGTCGACGCCGCGCAGTCGACGAGCGACCCGCGCGGCATCGGCCGCGATGAGCCGGCGCATACCGGCGCGCATCTCGACATCGACCACTACCCGGTCGAGCTGCTGGTGAACCGCGGCGTGCTGCTCGACGTCGCGCGCTTCGTCAACGGCGACAGCACGCCGCTCGACGCTAACGTAAAGGTTACCGGCCGGCTGCTGAAAGACACAGCGCACCGTCAGAAGGTCAAGCTGCAGCGCGGTGATACTGTGCTGATTCGTACCGGCTGGGGCCAATACTTCGCCAAGGATCCGGCAACCTACTCCGGCCCAAATTCGGCAGGAGTAGACGTCGACGGCGCGAAGTTCCTGATCAACAGCGGGGCCCGCGTCGTCGGCAACGATACGCTGACCTTCGAATTCCGTCCGCCGCTCAATGGCAGTGGAGCCGATTTCGAGGTATTTCCGGTGCACATGCTTGTGATCGCCGACAACGGCGTCAACATCATCGAGAACTTCAACCTCGAGGAGATCGCGACCGCCGGCGAACACGAGTTTGCGCTCGTGGTTCCGCCGCTCAGGATCCGCGGCGGCACCGGCTCGGCGCTGCGCTCCTTCGCCCTGGTGCCGTCGTAGGCATGGGCATGGCGACGATGCGCAGCCGCGGCTTCACGTACATGACCGTGCTGTTCATCGTCGCCGTCATCACCGCGGGCCTCGCGCTGGTCGGCGAGATGTGGGAGACGGCGGCGAAGCGCGAGAAGGAAACGCAGCTGCTCTTCGTCGGCAACGAGTACCGCAAAGCCATCACGCGCTATTACCTCGCCGGCAAGAATCAGTACCCGCGGGCGCTCGAAGACCTGCTGAAGGATCCGCGCCAGCCCGGCGTAGTGCGCTACCTGCGCCGGCTGTATCCCGATCCGCTCACCGGAGCCGCGGAGTGGGGCATCGTCAAGGCGCCCGACGGCGGCATCGCCGGCGTGTACAGCCTGTCCGAGGACAAGCCGCTGAAGACCGCGAACTTCAAGGTGCGCGACGCAGGCTTTGAGGGCGCGCAGGCGTATTCGGCCTGGAAGTTCATCTACTCGCCGGTCGGACCCGGACAAGCCGCGGCGAGCGCCGCGAAGCCGGGGGCAACACCGGCGGGCACTGCGCAACCGGGCACCACGCAGCCGGGCGCCGCGGCACCGGCGAACGCCGATACGCCCGCGAGCGGCGCGCGCTAAAAGCGCACGCTCGCCCCGGCGACGAACGACCAATCGGCGGTGAGCTGCACGCCATTCACATACTGATAGAGCGGCAGCTGCACGAAGCCGTAGAGCTGCAGATTCTTGGTGATGATGTAGCTCACCCCGGGGCTGAGGAACAGGAACTTGCCGCCGCTGTCGTCGGGCTCCGCCTGGTCTCCGGAGTCGCGCGCGCGATGCAGGAAGTTGAGCTGCAGCATCACGCCCACCTTGTCATTCAGCTCGCGGCGGTAGCCGAGATCGAGCGAAACGCGCCGGCCGGGCTTGAATTCGTCGTGGCTGTTGAGCGGCTGCTGCACCAGCAGGTCGCCGAACCAGGAAGTGCCTGAGCCGAGCACGCGGCGGAAGTAGCCGCCGACGAGCAGGTCGGTCGTGCCGGTGCCGGGCTGCAGCGTGCGCTCGGCGAGGTCGCCGTCGGCGTTAGCCACGTCGGTGCGGCCGGTCGGCAGCTTAAGGCCAAAGGTCGCGCCAAAAAAATCGAGGCGCTGGGCATCGACGCTTTCCGCGTGCCACTGGCGGCGGCCAAGCACGCGGGCGTCGCCGAGGTCGCCGAAGTGCCACGTCTCCATCAAATCCTCGCCCATGTGGTGATGAATGTGCGAGTGATCGCGGATCGAGTACGGCAGCGT
>DASREB010000007.1:0-4789 GCA_035652275.1 Burkholderiales bacterium | reverse complement strand
AGTGCGCGATTCACCTCTCGCCATGGCGAAAGCCGATTACATTCAGAGGCTTTTGCCCCGCAGCAAGTAAAATTGGCCGGTGAACAAACCGGGTTTGCCGGTCGCGAGCAATTTCATCCGCCAGATCGTGGAGGCGGACCTCGCCTCTGGCCGTTACAAGCAGGTGGTGACGCGCTTTCCTCCCGAGCCGAACGGCTACCTGCATTTCGGGCACGCCAAGTCGATCTGCCTCAACTTCGGTCTCGCCGCCGAGTACGGTGGACGCTGCCATCTGCGCTTCGACGACACCAACCCGACCAAGGAAGAGCAGGAGTACGTCGACGCCATCAAGGACGCGGTGCACTGGCTCGGGTTCAAGTGGGAACCGCACGAGTACTACGCGTCGGACTATTTCGAGCAGCTCTACCAGTTCGCGCTGGCCCTGGTCGAGCGCGGCCATGCCTATGTCGACTCGCAATCGGCCGACGAGATGCGAGCGAGCCGCGGCACGCTGACCGAGCCGGGGCGCGATTCGCCGTATCGTACGCGCACCGCGGCGCAGAGCCTGCGCCTCTTCCGCGAGATGCGCGAGGGCAAGCATGCGGATGGCGCGCACGTACTGCGCGCGCGGATCGACATGCGCTCGCCGAACATCAACATGCGCGACCCGGTGATGTACCGCATTCGGCATGCGCATCACCATCGCACGGCCGACAAGTGGTGCATCTATCCGACCTACGACTGGGCGCACGGGCTCTCCGACTGCATTGAAGGCGTGAGCCACTCGCTTTGCACGCTGGAGTTCGAGGACCATCGTCCGCTCTACGACTGGTTCAACGAGCGGGTCGCGGAAGCGGGTTTCTTCAAGCCGCCGCTCTCCAAGCAGATCGAGTTCGCGCGCCTCAATCTCACTTACGTCGTGACCTCCAAGCGGCGGCTGCTCGAGCTGGTGGAAGCCAAGCACGTCTCGGGCTGGGACGATCCGCGCATGCCAACGCTTGCTGGCGGACGCCGACGAGGCTATACGCCCCAGGGCTTCCGCTCATTCGCCGAACGCGTCGGCGTTTCCAAGGCGCACCAGGTCATCGACTTCTCGGTGCTCGAGGATTGCATGCGCGACGACCTGAATGAAATCGCGCCGCGGCGCATGGCGGTGCTGGAGCCGGTCAAGCTGGTGCTGGATAACTTTCCGGCGGACAAGGTGGAGCCGGTCGAGCTGCCCAACCATCCGCAAAAGCCCGACTGGGGCAAGCGCGAAGCGCCGTTTGGCCGCGAGCTCTGGATCGAGCGCGAGGACTTCCAGGAGCAGCCGGAGAAAGGCTACTTCCGCCTATATCCTGGCAATGACGTGCGCCTGCGCTTTGGGTACGTCGTGAAATGCACCGGAATGAAGGATGGCGTGGTGCACGCCACGTACTATCCCGACTCGCGCTCCGGCACCGCGGGCGCGGACAAGTACAAGGTGAAGGGCAATATCCACTGGGTGAGCGCGCGCCATGCGTACGCCGCCGAAGTGCGGCTCTACGATCGCCTGTTCAAGGTACCGGAGCCGGGCGCGGAGCGCGAATACCTCGACGACCTCAACCCGGCATCAGTGACGGCGGTCCAGGCGCAGCTCGAACCGTCGCTCGCGGCCGCGAAGCCCGAGGAGCGCTTCCAGTTCGAGCGCCACGGCTACTTCACCAAGGATCGCGACGGCAGGGTCTTCAACCGGACTGTAACGCTGCGCGACTCCTGGAAGAAGTAGGCTCGTCGTACTCCTGCGAGACGTCGCGGTTGGTGTAGTCCGGCAATAGCAGCGTCGCAACGATGCTCAATACCCCGCATCCCGCGATGTACCAGGCGACCGCATAGCCGGTGTGATAGTGCGCGAAGAGCGCCGCCGCAATGAGGGGCGCCGGGCCGCCGGCAATGACCGAGGCGAGCTGGTAACCAAGCGAGGCGCCGCTGTAGCGCAGTCGCGGCGTGAAGGACTCGGCGATCAGCGCCGCCTGCGGACCGTACATCATGTCGTGCGGCACGAGCGACAGCACCACGGCGATGAAGATCCATGCCATGGAGCCGCTGTTCAGCATGCCGAAGTATGCGAAACCGAAGAACAGCGTGACGATCGCGCCGGCGAGGTACATGCGCCGCCGGCCGATGCGATCGGACATGTGACCGAAGATCGGGATCGAAAAGAACGAGATGAACGACGCGCTCAGCACCGCCGTCAGCAGGAAGTCCCGGGTCACATGCAACTGGCCCGTCCCGTAGCTGAAGACAAACGCGGTAAAGATGTAGAACGGCGCCTGCTCCGCCATGCGAGCGAAGGCCGACAGGATGATCTGCTTCGGGTGGCGCTTGAGCACCTCCAGCATCGGCGTGCGTTCGATGCGCTTCTCGCGCTGCAGCCGCGCAAATACCGGCGTTTCCAGGATCTGCAGCCGGATATAGAGGCCAATCGCCACGAGCACGATGCTCAAGGCGAAAGGAATGCGCCAGCCCCACGTCAGGAACGAAGTGCCCGAAATCGCGCTTGAACCGAGCACCACCAGGTTCGCGAGGAACAGCCCCGCCGGCACGCCGAACTGCGGCCAGGAGGCGGCGAAGCCACGGTGGGCATTGGTGCGTGTCCATTCCATGGAAAGCAGCACCGAGCCGCCCCATTCGCCGCCGACGCCCACGCCCTGTATGAAGCGCAGCACCGTCAGGATCACCGCGCCCCAGATGCCGACTGTCTCGTAGCTCGGTACGAAGGCGACGGCGAAAGTCGCCACCCCCATCAGCATCAAGGTGGCGATCAAGGTCGATTTGCGGCCGATACGGTCGCCGTAATGGCCAAAGATCGCCGCGCCGATCGGCCGGGCGATGAAGCCGACCGCGTAGATAGCGAACGCTTCCAGCGTACCGGTAAGGGGGTCGGACTTCGGAAAGTAGAGCTTCGCGAAGACGAGGCCGGTGACGATGCTGTACAGGAAGAAGTCGTACCACTCGATCGTGGTGCCGACCGTGCTGGCGATGACGGCGCGACGCAGCTGCCGCGCTGCGTCAACGGCGTTAAGGGGTGCTTCACGTCCGGGGGCAAGGCTGCTCATAAGCGTCTCCTTACCCCTCCTCCGTCGGTTTGACGCGGCCCGCCGCGTCTGGTTCCGCGAGGCGGAAGTACTTCCTGTCAGCCCGATCTCGGCTTGATTACGCTGGCTGCATGCAATTCAGGGTCGGCCAGATCACCGCCAAGTGCCCGCACTGCGAGGGCGTGGAGTTCAGCATTCCGGCCGATGAGCGCTCCGGGCCGCACATGAGCTACCTGTGCAATGGCTGCAAGCGCCCGGTCCAGTACGCGAAGCTGATCGCGCAGATCGGCCGCGAAGCGCAGCGCGCGCGCCAGCAGCGCCTCTCCTCAACGGGCCCCCTCAACCTGCGCGAGCCACGGACGGTGCCGAATTCGCTCCTGGTTAAGCCGGTGCACGATGTAGCAGATGATGGCGCCAAGCAGGAAGGGCGCGGCGGACCACATGTAGAGCCGGTCGACGGGCATGCGCACGAAAAGCGCACCGACCAGCGGTCCGACGATGGAGCCGAGGCGCCCGATGCCGAGCTCCCAGCCCGAGCCGAGCGCCCGCAGTGACGTCGGGTAGACCAGCGCCCCGCAGACGTTGATTCCGGACTGCACGCCGAGCACGCACGCGCCGGCGATGAAGCTTGCGAGCAGCAGCATCGGCTCGGAGCCGTTCAGGCCGATGTAGCCAATCGAGCCGACCACCGGCACCGCGATGAGGAAGAGGACCGCGATCGCCTGGAACTGTCGGCGCCTGATCCAGCCGATGAGGGCGAGCGTCCCGACCGTGCCACCCACCTGCAGCGACGCGACCGTGAGCGCCGCGGTGGCCGGCGGCAGCTTCGCCGCGGTCAGGAGCGTCGGGGTCCACAGCAGCACGAAAAAGAAACCCATGAGGTTGAGCGCGAAAATCAGCCAGAGGAGCGGCGTAATCACCGCCAGGCCCTCGCTGAAGAGGTATTTCGGATTGACGCCCGGCGCCTGGCGCTCCTCGTCGATCACGAAGCGCGCGCCGGGCGGCACCCGATAGCCGGGCGCCAGGCGCTCGAGAACCCGCGTCAGCTTGTCGCGGTGCGATTCGCGGATGCTCATGTACTTGATCGACTCCGGCATCCAGAAGAATGCGAGGATCGCGATCACCACCGGCACGATGCCGCCGATCAGGAACAGGATCGGCCAGCCGTAGTGCGGCACGAGCGCGGCGGAGACGAAGCCAGGCAGTGCGCCCCCCAGCGGTACCAGCCCGGTGGCGATCAAGCCCATGGTCGCGCGCGAGCGCAGCGGCGCCGACTCGATGTTGATCGCGATCATGTTCGGGATGACGCCGCCGATGCCAAGGCCGGCGATCAGCCGCAGCCAGAACATCTGATCGAGATTGGTGGCGTGCGCACCGAGCCAGGTGAAGATGCCGAAGACGAGCAGCGACTGGATCAGCGCGCTTTTGCGGCCATAGCGGTCGCCGATCCAGCCGAAAATCATCGAGCCGAACAGCACGCCGATGTTGCTCGCGGCGAGCACCGGGCCGAGGGAGGAGCGCTCGACGTGCCACTCGCGCACGAGGTGCGGCGCGGCCAGCGCGATCGCGGAGATGTCGTAGCCGTCGAAGAGCGCGATCAGCACCGACCAGATGATGAGCTGGATATGAAAGCCGCTGATGCCGCGCTCATCGAGCAGGCGCGAGACGTGTACCACCGGTGTTTCAGCCATCGGTCACTCCTCCTCCTCGGGTTTCTTAAAGCTGGATTTCGCGCTCCTCGCCCGGATCTTCGT
>DASREB010000006.1:0-2152 GCA_035652275.1 Burkholderiales bacterium | reverse complement strand
GAAAAGCCTTTCGGGCGCGCCCAGCCGGGCGGTTGCAGGATCTGCATCATGGCGCTCATTTCCCTGTCGGTCTCAGCTTGAAGCGCTGCAGCTTCCCGGTCTCGGTGCGCGGCAGCGTGTCGACGAACTCGATCGCGCGTGGATACTTGTACGGCGCGATGACTTTCTTCACGTGCTCCTGGAGCGTGCTCACCATGGCTGCGTCGCGCGTCTGGCCTTCTTTCACCACGACGAACGCCTTGACGATGGTGCCGCGCTCGTCGTCGGGCCAGCCGATCACGCCGCATTCGGCGACCGCCGGATGCGCGAGCAGCGCCGTCTCGACTTCCGGCCCGGCGATGTTGTAGCCCGCCGAGATGATCATGTCGTCGGTGCGCGCCTGGTAGAAGAAGTAGCCGTCCTCGTCCATCAGATACGCATCGCCGGTCACGTTCCAGCCGTGCTGCACATAGGTGTGCTGCCGCTCATCGGCGAGGTAGCGGCAGCCGGTGGGTCCTTTTACCGCGAGGCGCCCCACCACGCCGGGCTTGCACGGCTTGCCATCCTCATCGAGAACCGTGGCGCGGTAGCCGGGAATTGCGTAGCCGGTGGCACCGCGCCGCACCTGCTCGGGTGTATGCGAGATGAAGATGTGGATCATCTCGGTCGAGCCGATGCCGTCGATGATCTCGATGCCGGTCGCTTCCTTGAACACCTGGCGCGTCGGATCGGGCAACGCTTCGCCGGCCGAGATGCATTTCTTCAGCGAGCGCAGGTCGAAGTCCCCGGCCATCGCCGCCATCTGCCGGTACATGATCGGCGTGGTGAAGCAGGTGTTGGCCTTGAAGCGCTCGATCGTCTCGAGGAGCGTCTCAGGCGTGTGCTTCTCGATCAGCACCGTGGACGCGCCGTGGCGCAGCGGGAAGCACAGCATGCCGCCCAGGCCGAAGGTAAAGGCGATCGGCGGCGTGCCGCAGATGATGTCGTCTTTCTGCATGCGCATGACGGAGCGCGGGAAGCAGTCGCACATGGCGATCACGTCGCGATGGAAATGCACCGTGCCCTTCGGCTTGCCCGTCGTACCTGAGGTGAAGGCAATCAGCGCCGGGTCATCGGCCGCCGTCGGCACATTGCCGAACGTCAACGGCTGGCGCAGCGCAAGGTTGTCCAGCGAATTCGCCGAGTCGTCGTACCAGTAGCGAATCTCGCCCAGCGTCGGGCAGTTCGCCCGCGCCGCTTGCAGCTCGGTCTCCAGGCGCTTGTCGCAGAGCGCGTGCGTGATCTCGGCCTTGGTGATGACGTCGGTGAGTTCCTTCGCTCGCAGCAGCGGCATCGTCGCGACGCAGACGCCGCCCGCCTTCATCACCGCGAGCCAGGCCGCGGCCATCATCGGATTGTTCGGTCCACGCAGCAGCACCCGGTTGCCCGGCTTCACGCCCATCTCGCGCACCAGCACGTTGGCGAGGCGGTTGGTCTGCGTGAAGAGCTGCGTATAGGTGCATTCGCCGTCCGGCGAGCGCAACGCGATGCGATGGCCGTAGCCGCGCGTCACCGGCTTGTCGAGGAGCTCCGTGGCGCAGTTCAGGCGCGCCGGGTACTTCAGCTCCGGCAGCTCGAACACGAACTCCGGCCACTCGCTCCTCGGCGGGAGGTTGTCGCGCACGAACGTGTCGAGGTGGGCGGTGTAGCTCATGATTTCAGCAAATCCCTGGCGATGATCAGTTTCTGCACCTCGGTCGCGCCCTCGTAGATGCGCAGCGCGCGCACCTCGCGGTAGAGGCGCTCAACCGGGTGGCCGTGCTTTACGCCGAGGCCCCCCAGAATCTGGACCGCGTCGTCGATCACTTGTTGCGCGGTCTCAGTGGCATACATCTTGGCCATGGCGGCTTCGCGCGTGACGCGCGCGTTGCGCACATCGCGCATCCAGGCGGCGCGATAAGCGAGCAGCGCACCTGCGTCGATCGCCGTCGCCATGTCGGCGAGCTTCGCTTGCGTCAATTGGAAGTCGGCGAGCCGCTGCCCGAACATGCGCCGGTCCTTGGCATGCGCGAGCGCTTCATCGAGCGCACGGCGCGCGAAGCCGAGCGCGGCGGCGGCGACGGTCGTGCGGAAAATGTCGAGGTTGCGCATGGCGAGCTTGAAGCCCTGCCCCGGCTCGCCGAGGAGCTCCGCG
>DASREB010000005.1:0-14467 GCA_035652275.1 Burkholderiales bacterium | reverse complement strand
GATACCCGCCATCGCGCCCTGCGATGATGCCTGGGTGACCGAGGGCAAGAAGGGCGTGGCAAGGTCGCCGGCGGCGTAGATGCCGGGCATGCTGGTTTGGCGGCGCTCGTCGACCTTGAGGGCGATGCCGACGGGCGTATCCACCGTGGCGAGGCCCAGTGATTCATGCAGGCTTGCGGACGGCTTGTTGCGCGGATGGGCGAACAGGATGTCGACCGCGACATTGCGGCGGATATCGAGATTGACGGTGGTGATATGGCCCTTGTGATGGGCGATCTCGATGATCCGGCCATCGACGACAGGTATCTTGCGGCGCGCCAGATCGGCCTGAATATCGGGCGGAATGTCGTGACCATCGGCGAAGACAGTCAACTTGTCGGTCCAATCGTGGAACAGCCTGACGGACTGGTGCGACTGCGGGCCGGACCAGACGAGGCCCCAATGCTGGCCGGCGACTTCAAAGCCGTCGCAATAGGAGCAGGGCACGACAGACGTGCCCCAGCTTTCGGCAAAGCCCGGAACATCAGGCATCTGGTCGGTGACGCCATAGCTCAGGATCAGGCGGCGCGCCCCAAGGCTTTCGCCATCGCCAGTGAGGACGGAGAAATCGTCGATGGCGCCGGAGACGCTGTCGGCCCGGGCACTGACCAGCCTGATCGTGGGATAACGCGCCAGCTGCTGCCGCGCCTCGGCCAGGATGTCCAGCGGTGGCTTGTGATCGTGGCCGAGCAGGCCGTGCGAGTGGCCGGCGAAGCGATTGCGCGGCAGACCGGTATCGAGAACGGTGACCTTGCGGCGGGCACGGCCGAGCTGCAGCGCGGCGGCGAGGCCGGCAAAGCTGCCGCCGATGATGATGACGTCATCCATGGTGATGGGCGCCGTGTTGTGGATGAAGGGGGTGGGCTACGGGCAGAGGCTCCGTCTGAATGTTTGGGGTGGCTGGCTCACCCTTTGCGACTGGCTTGATCCTGAACCAGATGGCGTACAACGCCGGCAAGAACACGAGTGTGAGAACTGTCCCTGCGAAGGTTCCGCCGATCAAGGTGTACGCCAAGGTTCCCCAGAAGACCGAGTGAGTAAGCGGAATGAAGGCCAGCATCGCGGCGAGGGCCGTCAGGATGACCGGACGGGAGCGCTGCACGGTGGCCTCGACGACGGCCTCGAATGGCGCCAATCCGTTCTTCTCGTTCTGGCGGATCTGGCCGATCAGGATGAGCGTATTGCGCATAAGGATTCCGGAAAGGGCCACCAGCCCGACCAGCGCGTTGATGCCGAACGGCTGCTGAAACAGCAGCAAGGTTGGAATGACGCCGATGAGGCCCAGCGGCGCGGTGGCGAACACCATGGTCATCGCGGAGATCGAGCGGACCTGAAAGATGATCGTGATCAGCGTGAGGACGATCATGATGGGAAACAGCGGAGCCAGGGCGCGATTTGCCTTGCCGGACTCCTCGATGGACCCCCCCTCCTCGATCCGGTAGCCCGCCGGCAGCTTCGCAATGATGGGCTGGAGCTCCTTCCGTACGGCAGTGGACACATCCGGCGGCTGCAAGCCCTCGGCAATGTCGCCACGCACGGTGATCGTCGGCGTGCGATCGCGGCGACGCAGGATCGGGTCTTCCATGCGGATTTCCGCCGTTCCGATCTGCGAGAGCGGAATGCGTTGACCGGCCGCCCCCACCAGGGTAAAGTCGGCGATCCTGCTCGGATCGAGCCGGGCGTTTCCGGCCGAGCGCGCCGCCACCTGTACCGAACGGATGTCTTCGCGGACCTCGGTAATCGGGATGCCGCTCAGGAGGAACTGCATCTGCTGCGCCGCGTCGCTGGACGTCAAACCGATGCTTTGCAGCCTGTCCTGATCGAGCGCAAAGCGAAGCGTGGGCACGCGCTCGCCCCAATCGGTGTTGGTCGTTCTCATCAAGGGGCTGGCCCGCATCACGTCGAGTGCCTGCGCCGCAATCTCACGAAGCTTGTCCGGGTCGGGACCCATCACACGGAAAGCCACGGGAAAGGGCGAGGGCGGGCCGAACACGATCTGCGTGACTCGCACGCGAGCCTCCGGCGCCAGGCCGTCGGCCACCGCCTCTCGTAGCCTCCACTTGAGCGCCTCGCGTGCCTCTTCGCCTGGCGTCAATACGACGATCTTCGCGAACGAGGGATCCGGCAACTCCGGTGACAGAGCAAGGAAGAAGCGCGGTGCCCCCTGTCCGATGTACGCAGTAACGATCTTGGCTTCCGGTTGCTTCGCCAACCAAGCCTCGACTTTGGCGGTGGCGGCACTCGTCTGCTCGATGGAAGTGCCATACGGCATTTGCACTTCGATCAGCACTTCGGGTCGATCCGACGTCGGAAAGAACTGCTTCTTCACTAGGCCCATGCCCAGCACCGCGATCGAGAATGCGCCGACCACGCTCCCCGCAACCAGCCATTTGCGGCGAATCACAACACCAAGGAGCTGGCGAAAGCGGTTGTAGCGCGGAGTGTCGTAGATCGCCTCGTGGCCGCCCTCGCGCTTGGCGATGTTCGGGAGCAGCTTCACCCCGAGATAAGGCGTGAACACTACGGCGACGACCCAAGATGCGATCAGCGCGATGCCGACGATCCAGAACATGTTGCTCGTGTACTCGCCGGCGGTCGACCTGGCGAAGCCGTTCGGCATGAAGCCGATCGCGGTCACCAGGGTCCCGGCGAGCATGGGGGCGGCGGTATGACTCCACGCATACGCCGCCGCGCCGATCCGGTCGTAACCCTCCTCCATCTTCACGACCATCATCTCGATGGCGATGATCGCGTCGTCGACCAGCAGTCCCAGGGCCAGGATCAGCGAGCCGAGCGTGATCCGATCGAAGTCCTTGCCGGTCGCCGCCATGACGATGAATACCGCGGCCAGGGTCAAAGGAACCGCCGCCGCGACGACGATACCAACGCGCCATCCCATGCTGAGAAAGCTCACGAGCATCACGACGCCGAGGGCGACGACAAACTTGACCATGAACTCGTCGACGGCGGACCGAATGTTGACAGACTGGTCGGTAACCTTGGAGAGGCTCATGCCGAGCGGCATCTGCGCGTTGATCGCCGCAACTTCCACGTCCAGCGCCTTGCCGAGGTCGAGGCCGTTCCATCCCTCGCGCATCACCACGCCGAGCAGCATGGTCGGTTCGCCGTTATTGCGAATCAGGAACGTAGCCGGGTCTTCGTAGCCGCGCTTCACTTCGGCGATGTCGGCGAGCTTCAGCGTACGGCCTTGCGCAACGACCGGCGTGTTGCGGATCTGCTGCAGATCGTCGATGGCGCCTTCCAGCCTGATGAAGACCTGCGGGCCCTTGGCTTCGATCGCGCCGGCGGGCGTGATGACGTTGCGGCTGTTGAGTGCGGCAAAAATGTCCCGAGGGGACACGCCCAGCGTGGCGAGCCGGTCGTAGGAGAACTCGACGAAGATCCTTTCCGCTTGCTCGCCGATGATGTTCACCTTCTTAACGCCCGGCACGTGCAGCAGGCGTTGGCGCAAAGTTTCCGCATCGCGGACGACCCGCCGATGAGGCTCGCCCTGCGCCTTCAACGCATAGAGCGCGAAGGTGACGTCGGAATATTCATCGTTCACCAGCGGACCGATGACGCCAAGGGGCAGGCTGTGCGCCTCGTCGCCGAGCTTTTTCCGCGCCTGGTAGAACTGTTCGGGGACGTCGGCGGGCGGCGTGCTGTCACGCAAGTACACTGTGGTGAACGCCAAGCCCGGTCGCGTGAAAGTCTCGGTGCGGTCATACCAGCGCAGTTCCTGCATGCGCTTCTCCAACCTCTCAGCGACCAGCTCTTCCATCTCCTTAGCCGTCGCGCCCGGCCAGGCGCTAACGACGGTCATCTGCTTGATCGTGAAGGAAGGGTCTTCCGCACGGCCCAGCTTCAGGAAGGCCACGACGCCGGCGACAAAGATCGCGACGAGCAGGAACAAGGTGACGGAGCGCTCGCGTACAGCCAGAGCGGAGAGGTTGAATGCGCTCACCGCGGCCCCGCGCCGTTGACGGCCACGCTTTGTGCGCCCTCGCTCGCCATGAGCCGCACGGGCTCGCCTTCGTGCAGCAGATGCGCACCGAGCGCCACGACGCGATCGCCGGCCTTGAGATTGCCGATCACGGAAGCCGCTTCGCCGCTGAGGCCCGCGATTCGCACGGCACGCCAAGTGACCCGAGGCGTTTCGCCTTCGACCAGCCATACGCCGGGACCCTTGCCCGGATCGAAGATCGCACCCATCGGTACGCGCAGCGCCTGCGCGGACCGGCCGTCCGCGATCTGGATGGAGACCGTCGAGCCGAGCGGCGCGTCTGCCAGAGCACCGTCGAGCACGTAGCGAGCCCCGAAGGTCCGAGTCTGCCGGTTCGCCGCGTCCGATAACTGGCGAAGCTTCGCGGAGCCCGTCTGCCCGCTTCCGTACAAAGTTGCTCGACCGGTGGATCCGATAGCCGGACGCAACGTTTCGGGGAGCTCGATGAGCGCCTCCCGTCGCCCGGCGTGCGCCACACGCACGACGACCTGGCCAGCACTGACGACTTGACCTGGCTCCGCCAGAGTCTCGACGACCACGCCATCCGCGTCCGCCAGCAGAACGGCGTAGCCGGTTTCATTTCGGGCAACGCCGGCTTGGGCCTCGGCCGCATTGAGTTCCGCGTTTGCCGCCTCGGCAGCAGCCTTGACCTTGTCGTAGCCTGATGCAGAAACGAAACCACGCGCGACCAGGCCACGGTATCGCGTCTCGTCATCTGCAGCCTGGCGCGCGCGCGTCGTGGCGGCTGCAACGGCCTCTTCGTGCGCGCGCATGGCAAGCCTCAGGTCCGTAGGATCGATACGCATGAGCACTTGGCCGCGCTTGACGATTTGCCCGGGATCAACCAAGCGCGCGAGGACCTTTCCGGGGACGCGGAATCCGAGGTCGCTCTGCACGCGGGCGGCAACGATTCCGGTGAACGAGCGCTCTGACTGGCCAGAGGTCTCGACCGTCTCTATCCGCACCAGCGGGGGCTGAACGCGCGGGTCATTTGCCGAAGAAGTAGCCCCATTGCATGCGGCCAAGACGAAAGGCAGCAGACCGCTCAGCGTAGAGAAAAGCACATCACGGAGTTGCAGCATGGAGCGCCCCCGCGGATTCAACAGCGAAGAGAACGGGGCGTGGCCGCTGCGCGGTTTGCGGCGCCCTTGAGCAGCCGCTCGCAGCCACCAGAACTAGAACGACGAATTTGAGGAAGCGAAGCAGCCGGTTCGCTTTGCGAGGCTCGCGGTTTTGGGTGCGCATGTTGAGATAAGAGACCGAGCGGTCTGTTAATGGTTAAAAAAAGGGGCCGTCACCATCCCTCGACCTCGGCGGTGAGCTGCTTAGACACCGCGTCGAGGTATTCGGGATCCTTGTACAGATTGGTCAGCATCAGCGCGCCTTCCAGCGCCGCGACCAGATGAATTGCCGTCGCGCGCGCATCGCGCTTCGCAAACTCGTGTCGTGCAACCCCTTCCTTGATGAGTCTTTCAAAAAGACCGTGCAGAGTCCCCATCGCCTGGCGGGCGGCTTGCCGCAGCTTCGCGTCTGCGTCGTCGCTTTCTATCGCCAGGTTCATGACCGGGCAGCCACCCTCGAGGTCAGGCCTAGCCGGCGAGCCGCGAAAAACTTCGATGAGCGCGAGCAGCTTTTGGCGCGCCGTTGTCTTTTCGGCGATCGCCGCGAGCAGCCGCTCCCGTATGCGCCGGAAGGCGTAATTGAAGGCCTCCAGGCCGAGCTCCTCGCGGCTCGCAAAGTGGTTATAGATGCCGCCCTTCTGCATACCGGTCGCGCGCATGATGTCCGACACGGGAGTGCGAAGGTAACCCTCGCGATTCAAGAGTGACGCGCTCGCCGCTATGATGCGCTCGCGAGTGAGCTCGCCTTTTCGTTTCATGAACCCATTATAAGACCGCTCGGTCTTTTTTGGCAAGCGCTATGTGCGCTGCCCGGTTCGAGCATCCGCCTCTACAGCCAAAAGAGCCAGAAAACTCATGAAGTAACGCTCACCGTTTTAGACGCGAGCGAGGTTCGGCTTTCAGCTCGCCCGCCACCGAGATTCTCTATATTCCTGCCCGCTCCCCCCATAATGGCGTTCAAAGCTGTTAACAAGTACTAATGAGCCACATGGAACGCCAGAACTTCATGTCGTCCGGAAGCGTCAGCGACAACCGAAGACCTTCGCCGGACCTTCCGGGCACCACTGCCATGATGCAGCAGTACCTCCGCATCAAGGGCGAGCATCCGGACATCCTGGTGTTCTACCGGATGGGCGACTTCTACGAGCTCTTTTACGATGACGCCGAGCGCGCGTCGCGTCTTCTCGA
Organism: Burkholderiales bacterium; assembly: GCA_035652275.1. Lineage (GTDB taxonomy): Bacteria > Pseudomonadota > Gammaproteobacteria > Burkholderiales > SG8-39 > SCGC-AG-212-J23. The sequence goes on along the minus strand of DASREB010000005.1, from coordinate 8,116 downwards.
CATCACCCTCACCTCGCGCGGTGTCTCCGCCGGCGCACCGGTGAAGATGGCGGGCGTGCCGGTGCACTCGGTCGAGCAGTACCTGGCGAAGCTCGTCAAGCTCGGCGAGTCGGTCGCCATCTGCGAGCAAGTGGGCGACGTCGCCACCGCCAAGGGGCCGGTCGATCGCCAGGTCACGCGCATCGTCACGCCCGGCACGCTCACCGACTCGGCGCTCCTCGACGATAAGGCGGACAACATCCTGCTCGCGCTCACGCGCGACAAGAGCACCGTCGGGCTCGCCTGGCTCTCGCTTGCAAGCGGCACGCTGCGTGTCGCCGAGATCGCGCCGCAGGCGCTGCCGAACGAGCTGCGCCGCATCGCGCCGGCCGAAGTACTTATCGCCGATGGCGTTCACCTGGATGGCTACTTCACCACGCGGCTGCCGGTCTGGCAGTTCGACGTCGAAAGCGGCAAACGGCGCCTGCTCAAGCAGCTGGGCGCTGCCAGCCTGGCGGGGTACGGCTGCGAGGACCTGTCGCTCGCCATCGGCGCGTGCGGCGCGCTTCTCGAGTACGCCGGCAAGACCCAGGGCCAGGCGCTCGCACACGTCAGCGCCGTCACGGCAGAGCGCGCGGGCGAATTCGTGCGCCTCGACGCCGCGACCCGGCGCAACCTCGAGCTCACCGAAACTTTGCGCGGCGAGAGCGCGCCCACCTTGTTCTCATTGCTTGACGAGTGCGCGACCGGCATGGGCAGCCGGCTGCTGCGCCACTGGCTGCATCACCCGTTGCGCGACCGCGAGGCGCTCAAGCGCCGGCACGAGGTAGTCGCCTGCCTCATGGAAGGCGCCCACGATGTGCACAAGGCGCTGCGCGGCTTCGCCGACGTCGAGCGCATCACCGCGCGCATTGCGCTGAAAAGCGCCCGGCCGCGCGAGCTCACCGGCCTGCGCGAAAGCCTCACGCTCCTGCCGGCGCTGCGCGACGCACTAAATCGGGGTCGGGCACCGATTCTTCTGGCGCAGCTGGTCGAGGACCTGGCGACCCCCGCCGATTGCATTGCACTGCTCCGCAAAGCGCTGCTCGAGGATCCGGCGGCGCGGATCGTCGACGGCGGCGTGATTGCCGACGGCTACTGCGCCGAGCTCGACGAGCTGCGCGCGCTGCAAACGAACGGCGGCGCCTTCCTCGCCGAGCTCGAGGCACGCGAACGCGCACGTACCGGCATCGCCAACCTGCGCGTCGCGTACAACTCGGTGCACGGCTACTACATCGAGGTGACCAACGCCCAGGCAACGAAGGTGCCCACCGATTACCGGCGCCGCCAGACGCTGAAGAACGCCGAGCGCTACATCACCCCGGAGCTGAAAGCGTTCGAGGACAAGGCGCTTTCCGCCCGCGACCGCGCGCTTGCGCTCGAGCGCTCGCTCTACGAGGCATTGCTCGAGGAGCTCAACGGACACGTGCCGGCGCTGCAGCGCATCGCGCGCGCGCTCGCACAGGCGGACGTGCTCGGCGCCTTTGCTGCAGGCGCCGCGCAGCGCAACTACGTGCGTCCGCAATTCGTCGATGATCGGCTCGTCGAGATCGACGCCGGCCGCCATCCGGTGGTCGAGGCGCAGATCGAGAACTTCATCCCGAACGATTGCCGCCTCTCGCCCACGCGCACGCTCCTTCTCATCACCGGCCCGAACATGGGCGGCAAGTCGACCTACATGCGCCAGGTCGCGCTCATCGTGCTGATGGCCCACATCGGCGCCTTCGTGCCGGCGCGCGACGCGCGCATCGGGCCGATCGACCAGGTGTTCACCCGCATCGGTGCAGCAGACGACCTCGCCGGCGGGCGCTCCACCTTCATGGTGGAGATGACCGAGAGCGCATCGATCCTGCACAACGCGACCGACAAGAGCCTGGTGTTGATGGACGAAGTCGGCCGTGGCACCTCCACCTTCGATGGCCTGGCGCTCGCCTGGGCGATCGCGCGGCATCTCGTCGAGCGCAACCGCGCGCTCAGCCTGTTCGCGACGCACTATTTCGAGATGACGCGCCTTGCCCTCGAGTACAAGGAGGTCGCGAACGTGCATCTGGATGCAGTCGAGCACAAGGACAGCATCGTCTTCCTGCACGCGGTGGAGGAAGGCCCCGCGAGCCAGAGCTACGGGCTGCAGGTGGCGGCGCTCGCCGGCGTGCCCAAGCCGGTCATCCACCGGGCGCGCAAATATCTGGAGCTGCTGGAGGAGTCCGCGATCACGCGCGGCAACACGGCCGATCTCTTCGCTGCGACGAAGGCGCCGGAGCCCGAGCCCGCCGCCGACGCGCTGCGCGAGGAGCTGGACAAAGTCAATCCCGACGAGCTCTCGCCGCGCGAGGCGCTCGAGCTGCTCTACCGCCTAAAGAAGCTCTAGCTACTGCTTCGGCTTGATGCCGAGGAGCTTCGCCGCGGCGGCGAGCTGCTTCACCTGCTCGTCGATCGAGGCGGCGAACTCGGCGGAGTCGCCGGGCACGTTGAGCTGTGCCGTGGACGCCAGGCGCTCTGCCACCACCGGATCTTTCGCTACGGTCTTCACGTCGCTGGCGATGCGATCGCGCGCGGCGTCCGGCAGATTGCTCGAGCGCGCCGCGATGATGCCGACCAGGCCCTCGAAATCCAACCCCGGAAAGCCGAGCTCCGACACCGTGGGCAGATCGAGCCCCGGCACGCGGTTACGTGCCTGCACCGCGAGCAGCTTCACCCGCCCGCCCTGCGCCGAGGAGCGCACGATGGCGTAAGCCGAGCTGTAGAGCTGGATGCGCTCGTTGATGAGGTCGTTGACCGCCTCTGCGGGCTGCTTGTAGCGCACGTGCGCCGCCTCGATCCCCTGAGTCTTGAGGAAGCCCTCGAGGATGATGTCGGTCATCGTGACGGCAGTGGTCCAGTTCAGCCAGCCGCGCTTGTCCTTCGCCTGCTGCAGCAGCTCCTTGAGCGAACCCACTTTCATCGTCGCCGGCACGCCGAGCGTCACTACGGTGCCCGAGACGCGCGCCACCGGCACGAGCTCCTTCGGGTCGTAGGGCAGCTGGTCGAGGCTGTAGGGATGGCCGACGAAATTTGCCGTCGGGCCCCAGAGCAGCACGTGGTCGTCCTTCGCCTGGATCACCGCGTTGATCGCGATGACGCCGTCGCCGCCAGGCCGGTTCTCGACGATCACCGGATGGCCCCACATCTTCGTCAGCCGGTCGGCATAGAGCCGCGCGCCGATGTCGGCGCCCGAGCCCGGCCCGAGCGAAAGGATGAACCGCACCGGCTTCTGCGGCCACGACTGCGCCGCGAGCGGCAGCGATAGCGCCAGCGCCACGAGGCCGGCGGCAATGCGAATGATGGTCTTCAATGTTCGTATCCTCCTGTCGTTATACTGGCCCGCATCTATACCTACAGCGCGCGATGACTGCAATACGCAAAGTTGGAATGCTGGGGCTCGGCAAGATGGGCGCACCGATGGCGCGACATCTCATTGACAAGGGTCATCGCGTTTACGGCTACGACCCGCAGGAGCCGGCGCGTCGCGCGGCGGCCGACCTCGGCGTCCAGGTGCTCGCATCCGCCCGGGCAGTGGCCGCGGAAAGTGAGCTCGTCATCCTCGTGGTCGGCTTCGACCACGAGGTCGAAAGCGTGATGTTCGGCGCCCAGGGCGTCATCGACGGGGCGCGAGATGGCCTCATCGTCGCCATCGGCTCTACCGTCGCGCCGCGCTACGCAAAGCGGCTCGCCGAGCGCGCCGCCGAGCGTGGTGTGGTGGTGCTCGACGCGCCGCTTGCGCGCGGCGAGGCGGCTGCCATGGCCGGGAAGCTGATCGTCTTCGGCGGCGGGGACGAAGCCGCGTTCGCCGCCTGCCGGCCGGCATTCAGCGCCTTTGCCTCGGACATCTTCCACCTGGGGCCGGCCGGCGCCGGGCAGGTCGGCAAGATGGTGAATAACCTGATCCTCTGGGCCTGCACGTCGGCCAATGACGAAGGCCTGCGCCTCGGCGAAGCGCTCGGCGTCGATGCCGACAAGCTGCGCGCGGCGCTGCATCACTCGAGCGCGCAGAACTGGGCGATGGACCAGCGCGCCGAACGCTCCGGCATGCCGTGGGCGGAAAAGGACATGAGCATCGTGCTGCACGAGGCCGATCTCGCGCGCCTCAGCCTGCCGCTCTCGGGCACGGTGAAGGAAACGATCAAAGGCCTGAAGATCCGCCTCGGCTTGGGCCTGCCGCAGGGCAGCGACTAGCCTGGTCGTACTGCGCGAGCCGTGGCGCGCGCATCCGCTGGCGTGGATTCATCGCTTGGAGGCGCGCGCCATTGCACGCGAGCTCGGCGCGCCGCTGGCAACTCTGGGCGCGAAGCTGCCGTCCGGACCTGTGCTGCTGCGGGTCTCGGATCCGGAGATGCTGCGCACCACCGAGCTGCTGACCCGCGCCGGCATCCCCTATTACGGTCCGCGTGCCGCCGTGATGCAGCTCTGCTACGACAAGCTCGAGGCGACGCGCGTCGCGCAGGCCGAAGGCCTCACCTGCCCGCGAACGCTGCCGGGTGACGCGGGCAGCGAGCTCGATTTCCCGGTGATCGTGAAGCCACGCCGCAGCTCCGATTCCATCCGGCTGCGGCTCGTGCGCGAAGGTCCGCTGCCGAAGCGCTATCGCACCAGCGAGTATCTGGTGCAGGAGTACGTCCGCGGCCGCGAGATCACCGTCGCGCTCATCGCCACGCGCATCGGCCAGCCGCTCGAGCTCGCGTTGCCGGCCGGCGCGACGTACTCCTTCGCGCGCAAGTACCTGCGGCGTCCGCGGCGTGAGGCGCTGAGGGACGTCGCGCTCGCCGCCCTGGTACGGGAGCGCGCGCTCAGGCTTGCACAGCTCTTCGCGGTCAACTGGGCGGCGCGCGCCGACTTCATCTGCAAGCCGGAGGGGCGGCTTTGCTTCCTCGAGTGCGACGTCGCACCGATGATCGCGCGCGGCTCAGCCTTCGCGCAGAGCATGGCCGCAGCCGGCGTCGAGCGCGCCGAGCAGCTCGCGCTCCTCACGGGTGGATCGGGCTCGGCTACCTGACGACATAATTACTTACCTGTGCCCGAATTTATACTCGCAGGCATGCATCTCACCGACATCGGCGCGAACCTCACGCACTCGAGCTTCCACGATGATCTCGACGCGGTGGTGACACGCGCGCGCGCTGCGGGCGTCGGCACCATCATCAGCACCGGCACGACGGTGCTCGAGAGCCGCCTCGCGGCCGAGATCGCCGACCGGCTCGACCTTTATTGCACGGCCGGGGTGCATCCGCATCATGCACGCGACTTCGGCGAGCAGACGGTCGCCGAGCTGCGCAAGCTATCGTTGCATCCGCGCTGCGTGGCGATCGGCGAATGCGGGCTCGACTTCAATCGCAACTACTCGCCGCACCCTGCGCAGGAGAAGTGCTTCATCTCCCAGCTCGAGCTCGCGCTGCACCTTGGCAAGCCGCTCTTCCTGCATTCACGCGACGCACATCCGCGCTTCGCGCAGATGCTGCGCACGCACGGTGTCAAAAAGGCGGTGGCGCATTGCTTCACCGGCGAAGCCGAAGAGCTGCATGCCTATCTCGAGCTCGATCTCTACATCGGCATCACAGGCTGGATCTGCGACGAGCGGCGCGGCACGCACCTGCTGCGCCTTGTGCGCGACATCCCGGCCGATCGGCTGCTGCTCGAGACCGATTCGCCCTACCTGACGCCGCGCGACATGAAGCCGCAGCCGAAAGCGCGGCGTAATGAGCCGGCTTTTTTGCCGCACATCTTGAAGACCGTAGCGCGCGCGCTGGGGCGGCCGCCCGAGGAAGTGGCCGTGCAGACGACGCGCAATGCGGCGCGGCTCTTTGGCATCGATGAATCTCGCGCATCTACTACTGCGCAGCGCACGGCTGCAGCCTGACGCGCCGGCCATCGCCGTCGGCAAGCGCGTCGCCTGCACCTATGGCGAGCTCGCGGCTCGCGTAGCCCAGCTCGCTGCGGGCTTCGCCAGCAAATTGCAGCTACAGGCGGGCGATCGTGTGGCGCTCGCGATGAAGAATTGTCCCGAGTACCACGAGATCCTCTTTGCCTGCTGGCACGCGGGCCTCGTTGCCGTGCCGATGAACGCCAAGCTCCATCCGAAGGAATTCGCCTACATCCTGGCGAACTCGGGTGCCAAGGCCTGCTTCGTCACGCCGGATCTCGAGGAGGCGTTGCCGCAGGCGACGCCGGTAAGCGAGATCGCCGGCCTGTGCGCCGCGCCCAGGGCGCCGGCCGCGGCGAAGCCCGAGGATCCGGCGTGGCTCTTCTACACGAGCGGGACGACTGGCGTGCCGAAGGGCGCGGTGCTCACGCATCGCAACCTCTGGTTCCAGACGCACGCGTATTTCACCGACATCGACCAAATCATGCCCGGCGACGCGGTGCTGCACCCGGCACCGCTCTCGCACGGCTCGGGTTGCTATGCGCTGCCGCACTACGCGGCGGGCGCGGTGAACGTCATTCCGGAAAGCGGCCACTTCGAGCCCGACGAGATTTACGAGCTGCTCGATCACTGGAAAAACGCCTCATTCTTCGCCGCGCCGACGATGGTCGTGCGGCTCCTCGGTGCGAGGAGCGCGCGCTCGCCCAAAGGGCTGCGCACGCTCGTCTATGGCGGTGCGCCGATGTACGTCGCCGACGCGCTGCGGGCGATCGAGCTCTTCGGCTCGCGCTTGTATCAGCTCTACGGGCAGGGCGAGGCGCCGATGACCATCACGGGGCTGCCGCAGCGCTATCACCACAGCACGATGATGGACAGGCTCGCGACGGCCGGGTTTGCGCGTACCGGCTGCGAAGTCAAGATATTCGACGGCGCTGATCGCGAGCTCCCCGTCGGCGAGATTGGCGAGATCGTCACGCGCTCCGACTGCGTGATGGCCGAGTACTGGAAGAATGCCGAGGCGACAGCGAAGACGCTGCGCGGCGGGTGGCTCCACACCGGCGACGTCGGCAGCATGGATCAAGCCGGCTTCCTCACCATCCGCGACCGCTCGAAGGACATGATCATCTCGGGCGGCTCGAACATCTATCCGCGCGAGATCGAGGAAGTGCTGCTGCGCCATCCGGCGGTCGCGGAATGCTCTGTCGTTGGCCGGCCGCACAGCGAATGGGGCGAAGAGGTGGTCGCCTTTGTTGTCCTCAAAGAAAAGATCTCTACAGAGAACTTGGACAAGCTTTGCCTGGACAACATCGCCCGCTTCAAACGACCACGCGAATACCGCTTTGTTGACGCTCTTCCAAAAAATAACTACGGCAAGGTTCTAAAAACAGAACTGCGCAAACTCCTCGCCCCTTTGACCCCCTGACAGGGGGGTCGCGAGCCGCAGGCGAGCGGGGGGTTTTGGTCTTACATTTCCAACGCATCCCGGATGCGCTGGCACACGGCCTCGAAGTTCTGCATTACCTCCTGGTTCGTGAATCTCACGACACGCAAGCCTTGCGCTTCGAGTGCTGCCGTTCTCTGCCTGTCGTAGGACTCGCCGCGCGCGCTGAAGTGAGAGTCTCCATCGACCTCGACGATCAAGACATGGCTCGCACAGTAAAAATCAGCGATGTAGTTGCCCAGCGGCTTTTGGCGCGTGAATCTCATGGGCAGGTCGCGCAGAAAGTCGTACCAGAGCCTGCGCTCCGCCGGCGTAGGATCGCGGCGTAAGGCACGGGCAGAGCGCTTCAGACGACGCCGGTAATCGATGAAGGGTGAACTGCCCACATCGGTTTAAACGCGCGCGTCGTGAATGCGCTGACCGCAAAAAGCGAAAACCCCCCGCTCGCCTGCGGCTCGCGACCCCCTTGTCAGGGGGTCAGAATCCGTTAGCGGTGGCGGCCGCCGCGGTCCTGCGGCACGAACTGCGGATCGTCGAAGAGATAGGTCTCGCGCACGATGCCGTCGTAAGAGAGTTGCACGACGTACCACTTCGGCAGCGGGTGGCCGGGCACGCGCATCGGGTAGGTCCAGACGTCGCGCTCCAGGTTGCCGAAGCGCTGCGGCTGCCACGCCGGGCCGAGGAGGTCGTGCACTTCCTTGGCGCTGGTCTCGCCGCGGACGATTTTCGAGATGTTGGCTTCGGTGAGGCGCTGCTCGAACGCG
>DASREB010000004.1:0-9193 GCA_035652275.1 Burkholderiales bacterium | reverse complement strand
CGGCGCTTCTTCCAGCACCTTCTGGTGGCGCCGCTGCACCGAGCAATCGCGCTCATAGAGATGCAGCACATTCCCATGGGTGTCGCCGAACACCTGCATCTCGATGTGCCGCGGCCGCTCGAGATAGCGCTCGATCAGTACGCGCTCGTCGCCGAACGCCGCCTTTGCTTCGCGGCGCGCCGCCTCCAGAGCGCCGCCGAAGGCTTTGGGCTCGCTCACAATGCGCATCCCCTTGCCGCCGCCGCCAGCCGAGGGCTTGATGAGCACCGGATAGCCGATGCGCGTCGCCTCCTTCTCGAGGAACGCCGGCTCCTGGTTTTCGCCGTGATAGCCCGGGACCAGCGGCACGCCGGCTTTCTCCATCAGGCGCTTGGCCGCGGCCTTGTCGCCCATCGCCGCGATCGCCGCCGGCGTCGGGCCGATGAACACGATGCCCGCACGCTGGCAGGCGGCGGCAAAGTCCTCGTTTTCGGCGAGAAATCCGTACCCGGGATGGATGGCCTGCGCGGCAGTCGCCTTGGCGGCGGCTAGTACAGCATCGATGTTGAGATAACTTTCGGCCGCCGGCGGCGGGCCCAGGCGCTTTGCTTCGTCGGCGAGCTGCACGTGCAGCGCATTGCGGTCGGCGTCCGAATACACCGCCACGGTGGCGATACCCAGGCGCCTCGCCGTGCGCATCACGCGGCAGGCGATCTCGCCGCGATTGGCGATCAGGACTTTGCGGAAAACCACTTCGGCCTGCGCTTCTCGAGGAACGACGCGATCCCCTCCTTGCCTTCCGGCGAAGCGCGGATCTCGGCGATGCGCCGCGCGGTGTCGCCTTTGAGCGCATCGTCGATCGGCCGGCCGGCAATGTCGCGCACCAGGTCCTTGATGCGCGCATGGGCGGCGGCGCTGCCGGCGAGAAGGTGCTCGAGCAACTGGGCGATGAACGCGTCCAGCTCGGCGGCCGGCACCAGGGCAGTGAGCAAGCCGATGCGCACCGCCTCCGCCGCGTCGAATACCTCGGCCGTGAGGAAATAGCGGCTCGCCGCGCGCGGTCCGATCGCGCGCAGCACGTAGGGGCTGATAGTGGCGGGCGAAAGACCGAGCTTCGCTTCCGAGAAGCAGAACTTCGCCTCCGGCGTGCCGATCGCGATGTCGCAGGCCGCGACCAGCCCGGTGCCGCCGGCGAAGGCCGGCCCGTGCACGCGGGCGATGGTCGGCTTGTCGAGCCGGTCGAGCGACGCCAGCATGTCCGCGAGCGCGCGAGCGTCGCGCAGGTTCTCGTCATAGCCGTAGCCGGCCATGCGCTTCATCCAGTTGAGATCGGCACCCGCGCAGAACGCCGGGCCGTTGCCGGCGAGCAGCACGACTCGCACGCTCGGATCGGCGTCGAGCTCGGCAAAGGTCTTCGTTAGCGCGGCGATCAGCGCGTCGTCGAACGCGTTGCGCACCTCGGGCCGGTTGAGCGTCACCCGGCCGATCCCATCCTTGCGCTCGACGAGCACGTTCATCCGATCGCGGGCTCGACGACCACTTCGGTTTTAACCGAGCGCGCGATATAGCATTTCTCGTGTGCCTTCTCGTGCAGCGCGCGATGCTCTTCTTCGCTCGGTGCCTTGCCCGAAAACGTAATGCGCGGCCGCAGCGTCACCTTCGCCATCCAGTCCTTGTCGAGCACGCCGACCGCCTCGTCGACGTAGCGCTCGATCACGTACTTGCGATTGCATGCGAGGTGCAGGAACCAGAGCATGTGGCACGATGAGAGCGATGCCACGAACGCCTGCTCGGGATCGACGCCCGGCGCGGGCGGCACCGTGCGCGGGATATTGGCCGGTGCCGCGTTGCCCGGCACGCTGATGCCGCCGTCGAAGCGCAAGGTGTGCTGCCGGCCGTAGGTTTCGTACTTGAAGTCGCCCTCAAGTGCCCATTCGATGGTTGCGCGGTGCTCCGACATGGTTACATCCTGCCTCTCGGTTACATCCTAAAGACGCCGAAACGGGTCTTCTCGATCGGCGCGTTCAACGCCGCCGAGATGGCGAGGCCGAGGAGGCGCCGGCTGTCGGCCGGATCGACGACGCCATCGTCCCACAGCCGCGCGCTCGAATAGTACGGGTGGCCCTGGCGCTCGTACTGCTCGCGAATCGGCTGCTTGAAGCGCTCCTCCTCGTCGCGCGACTTGAAGTCGCCGCGCACGGTGGCGAGCACGCTCGCGGCCTGCTCGCCGCCCATGATCGAGATGCGCGCGTTCGGCCACATCCAGAGGAATCGCGGCCCGTACGCGCGGCCGCTCATGCCGTAATTGCCCGCACCGAACGAGCCGCCGACGATCAGGGTGAACTTCGGCACCGCTGCCGTCGCCACGGCGGTCACCATCTTGGCGCCGTCCTTGGCGATGCCGCCCGCCTCGTACTTTTTTCCGACCATGTACCCGGTAATGTTCTGCAGGAAGAGGAGCGGGATGCCGCGCTGGGCGGCGAGCTCGATGAAGTGCGTCGCCTTGAGCGACGATTCGGAGAAGAGAATCCCGTTGTTCGCCAGGATCGCCACCGGATAGCCATGCACGTGCGCGAAGCCGGTGACGAGCGTCGTGCCGTAGTTCTGCTTGAACTCGTCGAGCTCGGAGCCATCGACGATGCGCGCGATGAGCTCGCGCACGTCGTACGGCTTGCGCACGTCGGCCGGAATGACGCCGTACATCTCGTCGGCCGGATAGAGCGGCTCGTGCGGCTCGCGCATCGCGACTTGCGCGTCCTTGCGGTAGTTGAGGTTGGCGATGATGCGCCGCACGAGCGAGAGTGCATGCGCATCGTTGAGCGCGTAGTGGTCGGCGACGCCCGAGACGCGGGTATGGACCTCGGCGCCGCCGAGCTCCTCGGCAGTGACCACCTCACCGGTCGCGGCTTTCACGAGCGGCGGCCCGCCGAGGAAGATCGTGCCCTGGCCTTTGACGATGATCGATTCATCGGACATCGCCGGCACATAGGCGCCGCCGGCGGTGCACGAGCCCATGACGCAGGCAATCTGCGGAATGCCGGCGGCCGACATGTTGGCGATGTTGTAAAAGATGCGACCGAAGTGCTCGCGGTCGGGGAAGACGTTGTCCTGCTCGGGCAAATACCCGCCGCCGGAATCCACGAGGTAGATGCAGGGCAGGCGATTCTGCGCGGCGACCTCCTGTGCACGCAGGTGCTTCTTCACGGTCATCGGGTAATAGGTGCCGCCTTTGATCGTTGCATCGTTGGCGACGATCACGCATTCGCGACCTGAAACGCGGCCGACACCGCAGATGATGGAGGCGCTGTGCACGTCGCCCGAGTACATGCCCCAGGCGGCGAGCTGCCCGATCTCGAGGAACGGCGACCCGGGATCGAGCAACGTTCGGACGCGCTCGCGCGGCAGCAGCTTGCCGCGGGCGCTGTGCTTGTCGCGCGCCGCCTGCTCGCCGCCGACCGACACGGTGGCGACTTTCTCCTTCAGGTCGTCGACCAGCGCCTTCATCCGCTCCGCGTTGGCGCGGAACTCGGCAGAGCGCGTATTGAGCTGGCTTTTGATGACGCTCACGGCTCGGCGAGCGTGCGACCGATCACCATGCGCTGGATATCGCTCGCGCCTTCGTAGATCTGCGTGACGCGCACGTCGCGCCACAGGCGCTCGACCGGGAAATCGCTGACATAGCCGTAGCCGCCGTGGATCTGGATCGCGTCCGAGCACACCTTCTCGGCCATTTCGGAGGCGAACAGCTTCGCCATCGACGCTTCGCGGATACACGGCTTGCCTTCGTCGCGCAGGCGCGCCGCATGGAGGTAGAGCTGCCGCGCGGCCTCGATCTGCGTCGCCATGTCGGCAAGACGGAAGTTGATCGCCTGATGCTCGATCAGCGGCTTGCCCATGCTTTTGCGCTCGCTGGCATAGGCGAGCGCGGCCTCGAGCGCAGTGCGCGCGACGCCGGTCGACTGCGCCGCGACATTGATGCGTCCGGATTCCAGGTTCGCGAGCGCGATGCGATAGCCGAGGCCTTCCTGCGCCAGCAGGTGATCCGCCGGCACCTTGCAGTTCTCGAGCGCGATCTGCGCGGTGTCCGAGGCGCGCTGGCCGACCTTGTCCTCGATGCGGGCGACGACATAGCCAGGCGCCTTGGTCGGCACCAGGAAGGCGCTGATGCCCTTTTTGCCGGCGCCTCTATCGGTCACCGCGAAGACCACGGCGATGTCCGCGTTCTTGCCGGAGGTAATGAACTGCTTGACGCCGTTCAGCGTGTAGTGCGCGCCTTGCCGCTCGGCGCGCGTGGCAATCGCCGCGGCATCGGACCCGACCTGCGGCTCGGTGAGCGCGAAGGCGCCCAGCATGTCGCCTTTGGCTAATGGCACAAGGTAGCGGCGCTTCTGCTCGTCGTTGCCATAACCGTTGAGAATGCCGGCGACCAGGTTGTTCACGGCGACGATGGTCGCGGTGGCGCAATCGCCGGCCGCGATCTCCTCGCAGGCGATCGCCATCGCGGTGTAGTCGAGTCCCGCACCGCTCCATTGTTCAGGGATGGCGATGCCGTAGAGACCCATTGCCGCGAGGCCTTTCAGCGCCTCCCGAGGGAACTCTTTGTCGCGGTCCCAGCGCGCCGCATGCGGCGCGAGCTGCTCGCGCGCATAACGCCGTACCGCTTCGCGGATCTCGGCGTGCTCAGCCGGGCCGGACATAGGTCAGCGTGTGATGCGTGAAAAGCCCGCCTTTCTTGCCGTGGCACTCGGCGACGCCGTAGATGCGGCGCCGGCCGAACTTGAGGATGCGGGCGGTGCAGTACACGTGCTCGCTCTTCGCCGGCGCGAGGAACGCGGTGTTGAGCTCCGAGGTGAGGGCGTCGCCGTCGATGCCGAGCTTCGCCTTGATCGCGAGCCACATGGCGCAGTCGGCCGCGGCCATCAGCGCCGGGCCGTTGATGATGCCGCCTGGCCGCTCGAGCGCCGGGCGATGCGGCAGCTCGAGGGTGCAGCGCCCCGCTTTCACGCTGACCACGCGAAAACCATACGGCCGCAGGAAGCGCGAGCGATCCAACATCGCCTGCAGCGCACGCTTCATCTAGAGGAGTTCGATCGCCATGGCGGTCGCTTCCCCGCCGCCGATGCACAGGCTCGCCACACCGCGCCGCAAGCCGTACTTGCGCAGCGCGCCGATCAGCGTCACCACGATGCGCGCGCCCGAGGCACCGATCGGATGCCCAAGCGCGCAGGCGCCGCCGTGCACGTTCACCTTCTCGTGCGGCAGAGCGTGCTCCTTCATCGCTGCCATGGTGACGACCGCGAACGCCTCGTTGATCTCGAACAGGTCGACGCTGCGCGCATTCCAGCCGGTGCGCTCAAACAGCTTGCGGATCGCGCCAACGGGCGCAGTGGTAAACCAGCCCGGCTCTTGAGCGTGCGTCGACTGCCCGACGACCACCGCGAGCGGCGTGAGCCCGCGGCGTTCGGCGGTTGAGCGACGCATCATGACCAGCGCGGCGGCGCCGTCCGAGATCGAGCTCGAGTTGGCGGCCGTCACCGTGCCGTCCTTGCGGAAGGCCGGCCTGAGGGTGCCGATCTTGTCGAGGTTGGCTTTGAATGGCTGCTCGTCGGTCTCGACGAATTTCTCTTCCTTCCCCACCTTGATCGCCATCGGCGTGAGTTCCCAGGCGAACCATCCTTCCTTGTTTGCTTTCTGCGCGCGCGTGAGCGAGGCGACGGCGAACTGGTCCTGTGCTTCGCGGCTGAAGGCGTACTTCTGGGCGCAATCCTCGGCGAAGCTGCCCATGAGGCGTCCCTTGTCGTAGGCATCTTCGAGGCCGTCATAGAACATGTGGTCGATGACTTGCGCATGCCCCATGCGCAGACCGGCGCGCGCCTTCGGCAGAAGATAAGGCGCATTGGTCATCGACTCCATGCCGCCCGCGACGATGACCTCCGCATTGCCGGTGGCGAGAATGTCGTGCGCGAGCATGGCGGCCTTCATCCCGGAGCCGCACATTTTGTTCACCGTCGTGCAGGCCGTCGCCAGCGCCAGCCCGGCGCCGAGCGCCGCCTGTCGCGCCGGCGCCTGGCCCTGGCCGGCGGGCAGCACGCAGCCCATGAGCACTTCCTGCACGTCGTCCGGCTTGAGCTTCGCTCGCTCGACGGCGGCACGAATCGCGGCGGCGCCGAGCTCCGGCGCGGCGAAATTCTTCAGCTCGCCCTGGAAAGCACCCATCGGCGTGCGGGCGGCGGAAACGATGACGATTGGATCGGCTTGCATGGCTTACTCCTTGACGAGTGCCGCGCTCGCGCGCAATGCGGCAATGGTTTCGCGCTCGAGCGCGCTGACGAGCTCAGCTGCCGGCAGCCGGCGCGCGAGCGCTGCCGCCTGGCCGGCCCAGAGTGCGATGTAGTCGGGATTGCCCGTCTTTGCGGCCGCGGCGCGTAACTTGGCGGTGAGCGCGGCCTGCGCCGGAAATGCGAGCTGCGGCGCGCGCTGCATTTCTCGCATGAAGCGATTGACGATGCCGCGCGCCGGCTTGCCGGAAAACTTCTCGGTGAGTTGCGTCTCGTCTTCGGTCGCCCGCAGCAGCGCGTCCTTGTGCGCGCTCGACGCGCCGCTCTCCGGGCAGGCAAGGAACGCGGTGCCGAGCTGCGCCGCCTGCGCCCCGAGGGCGAGCGCCGCTGCAATGCCGGCGCCGTCCATGATGCCGCCGGCGGCCACGACCGGTATGTGCACCGCACGCAGGATGAGCCGCGTAAGCGCAAGCGTACCCGTGAGTGACTGGTAGGGATCGCGCAGATACGAGCCGCGATGGCCGCCCGCCTCGCCGCCTTGCGCGATGACGAAGTCGTAGCCGAGCTCCTCCAGACGCTTCGCTTCAGCGACGCAATTGGCGCTCCCGCCGACTATGCTGCCGCGCGCCTTGAAGCGCTGCGGCTTGATGGAGCCAAGGTGCACGGTGAATACCGCAGGGCGGATCTCCTCCACAGCGTTCAACTGGGCCTCGAGATCGGGCGCGTACGGCGCCTTGGCCGGTTCCGGCACCGGCAAGTCGAGCTGGCGATAAAACGGCGCGAGCGCCGCAATGGCGTCGCTTTGTGCAGCGGGTGCGATTGCCTCCGGTTGCGGCGACACGAACAGGTTGATGCCAAACGGCGCGTCGGTTTTCGCGCGCAGCGCCGCGGCCTGCCGCTTCATCTCCTCCGGCGGGGTGTACGCAAAGCCGAACGAGCCGAGCGCGCCGGCGCTCGATGCAGCGATGACCAGCTCGAGCGAGCTCGGACCCCCGGCCATCGGCGCCTGAATGAGCGGCAGGCGCAGGCCGAGGCGCTCGCTGAAGGCAGTGACGATCTTCATGCCGTCTCCGAGAAGAGCTCGCGGCCGATCAGCCAGCGGCGGATCTCGGACGTGCCGGCGCCGATCTCGTAGAGCTTGGCATCGCGCCACAGGCGGCCGGTCGGCGTCTCGTTGATGTAGCCCATCCCGCCGAGGGCCTGGATCGCCTCGCCGGCCATCCAGGTGGCTTTCTCGGCCGCATACAGGATGGCGCCGGCGGCATCCTTGCGCGTGGTTTCGCCGCGATCGAGCGCCTGTCCGACCGCGTAGACGTACGCGCGGCAGGCGGAGAAGGTGGTGTACATGTCGGCGAGCTTGCCCTGCATCAGCTGGAACTCGCCGATCGGCTGGCCGAACTGCTTGCGCTCGTGCACGTACGGGATCACGGCGTCGAGGCACGCCGCCATGATGCCGAGCGGCCCGCCCGCGAGCACGGCGCGCTCGTAGTCGAGGCCGGACATCAGCACCTTCACGCCCTTGCCTTCTTCGCCGAGCACGTTCGCCGCCGGCACCTCGCAGTCGCGGAATACGAGCTCGCAGGTATTCGAGCCGCGCATGCCGAGCTTGTCGAGCTTCTGGGCGGTGGAGAAACCTTTCATGCCGCGCTCGACGATGAACGCGGTGATGCCCTGATCGCTCGACTTGCCGTAGATCACCAGCGTGTGGGCGTCCGGCCCGTTCGTGATCCACATCTTGTTGCCATTGAGGACGTAGTGCTCTCCACGGCGCTCGGCGCGCAGCCGCATGCCGACGACGTCGGAGCCGGCGCCCGGCTCGGACATGGCGAGCGCGCCGACATGCTCGCCGGAAACGAGCTTGGGTAGATATTTTTTCTTCTGCGCCTCGCTGCCGTTGCGACGGATCTGGTTCACGCAAAGGTTCGAATGCGCGCCGTAGGACAGGCCGATGGATGCAGAGGCGCGTGAAATTTCCTCCATGGCGACGATGTGCGCGAGGTAGCCCATCGCCGTGCCGCCGTGTTCCTCTTCCACCGTGATGCCGAGGAGCCCGAGGCCGCCGAGCTTGCGCCAGAGGTCCGGCGGGAACTCGTTCGAGCGGTCGATCTCGGCGGCGCGCGGCGCGATCTCCTTGGCGGCGAAATTTCGCACCGTGTCGCGCAGCATCGCGATCTCCGCGCCGTGGTCGAAGCCGAGGAAGCTCATTCGCGCTGATCCGTGCGGCCGGAAAGCATCATCAATGTCTGCTGCATGGTGGCGATGTGCGTGCGGTCGTCAGCGTACACCTCGGCCCGCGCCACCGTCAGCGTGCGGCCCGCCTTCACCACTTCGCCGCGCGCGATGAGCGAGGAGGTTGCGGCGGCGAGCAGGTTGATCTTGTACTCGGTAGTGACCAGCGTGCAGTCGGCGGGCATCAGCGAATAGGCCGCGTAGCCGGCGGCGCTGTCGGCGATCATGCCGATAATGCCGCCGTGCACGTAACCCTTCTGCTGGGTGAGCTCGTCGCGGTAGGGCAGGGCAATTTCAACCACGCCCGGCGCGACGCTGGCGAGGCTCGCACCGATGAGCCCCATCGCCTGCTGGCGCGCGAAGCTCTCGCGGATGCGGCGGGCGAATTGCGGATCGGCTGGAGGGTTCATCGAACCGGGCAGGCTACTTGACGTTTACGTAAACGTCAACCTGGCGCCGATGGTCCTAGCGGCGACCGCGACCGAGCTGCTTGCGCACCCGCTTCTCGAAAGTCGCGATCTCGGTGAGCTGCGCCTCGATGTCCGCCCGCTGCTGCAGCAGGCTCCTGCGGTGCGCCTCCAGCACCTCGCGGAAGCGCTCGAGCTGCGGGCGCTCGTCGCGCCCCGGCTCGTACATATCGATGAGCTCGCGGATCTCGGCGAGCGTCAGTCCGAGGCGCTTGCCGCGCAGCGTCAGCTTGAGCCGCG
>DASREB010000003.1:0-8424 GCA_035652275.1 Burkholderiales bacterium | reverse complement strand
TGCGCAGATGCGCCGCCGGCACGCGCTCGGCGAACCAGGCGAAGTCCTCGCTGCCCATCGACGCCTCGGGCAGCTCGAGCACGTTTTCCGCGCCGAGCGCGTCCCGTGCCGATTTGAGCAGTCGCTCGAGCGTCGGCTTGTGATTACGCAGCGCCGGCGCCACGCGCTTCCAGTCGAGCGCGTAGTCCACGCGCATGCCGGTCTTGACGCCTTCCAGCATCCGACGCATCGCCTGCTCGATCTTCTGCGACAGGCCGGCCTCCATGGTGCGCACGATGCCTTTGAGAACCGCGCTGCCGGCGATGATGTTGCGCGCCGTGCCTGCATGCAGTTCCCCCACGGTGACCACGGCGGGCGAGATCGGCTTCACTTCGCGGCTGACGATAGTCTGCACCTGCGAAACGAAATGCGCCGCGGCGGCGAGCGTGTCGACGCCCATGTGCGGATGGGCACCGTGACCTTCGCGGCCCTTGAGCGTGATGTCGAAGGCATCGGCCGAAGCCATCACCACGTCGGCGTTGTAGCCCACCTTGCCGGCCTCCACGGCGGGCCAGTTGTGATAGCCAAGGATGACGTCCATCTGCGGCTCGTCGAGCACGCCGTCGGCGATCATCGCCTGCGCGCCGCTCAGCGTTTCCTCGGCCGGCTGGAAGATGAACTTTACGCGCCCGGCGAACTCGTTTTTCACTTCGCTCAGCGCCGCCGCAACGCCGAGCGCGATCACCGTGTGCACGTCGTGACCGCAGGCATGCATCTTCCCCGGTACCTTGGAGGCGAAGGCGAGCCCGGTCTGTTCCAGGATCGGCAGCGCGTCCATATCGGCACGGATGCCGACCGTCCTGCCGGGCTTCGCGCCGTCGATGACGGCCACTACGCCGGTCTTGCCAATTCCGCTGCGGCACTTGATGCCGAGCTTCGACAGGAAAGCGGCGACCGCCTTCGCGGTCTCGTGCTCCTCGAACGCAAGCTCAGGCTGCTGGTGGAGCTGGCGGCGAAGCGCGACGAGTTCCTGGGTGCGCGTCTCGACGATCTGCGCAATGCGGGCGTGGATGTCCATACGGCATAATCGTAAGGCAGATGCCGCTGACGATCCGCCCCATCCAGGGTGAGTTCTGCGCCGAGGTGAGCGGCGCGGATCTGTCGCGGCCGCTGGATGAGCGCACTTTCGCCGAGATCCTGGCGGCATGGACGCGCCACAGCATCCTGGTGTTCCGCGATCTACGCATGACGCCGGAGCAGCAAATCGCGTTCAGCCGACGCCTCGGCGCGCTGCACATCATGGAGCCGCTGCAGTACAACCTGCCCGGCCACCCCGAGATCTTCGTCGTCTCGAACCTCGAGGAAGGCGGCAAGGCGCTCGGCATGAAGCGCGCCGGCTGGGGCTGGCACTCCGACGGCGAGGACAAGGCGATTCCGAACGCCGCGTCCTTCCTGTACGCGCTGGAACTGCCGCCGGAAGGCGGCGATACGCTGTTCGCCGATATGTACGGCGCCTTTGAAGCTTTGCCCGCGCACGTGCGCAGCACCATCATGGGACGGCGCGCCTGCTTCAGCCGCGTTCGGCTGCATCACGTGCACTATCCGCACCTGCCGGCGCTCAGCGAAGCGGACAAGCACAACCGGCCGGACGTCTGGCATCCGATCGCGCGCGAGCACCCGCGATCGGGCTGGACTGCGCTCTATATCGGCCGTTGGGCCTGCGAAGTGGAGGGATTGCCTGCCGCCGAAGGGGCCGAGCTCATCCGCTACCTGCAGGAGTTCGCGGTGCGGCCCGAGTTCGTCTACCGCCATCGCTGGCGTCCCGGCGATGCGGTGCTCTGGGACAACCGCTGCGCACAACATTGCGCCACGCCGTTCGACGATACGCGCTACCGGCGCCACATGCATCGCACGACGCTGGAGGGCGAAGCGCCGCGCGCGGCTAGCGCGCCGGTATTTCGTAGCAGTTCTCTCGCGCTGCACTGAACCAGACGGCGTCGCCCGCGGCGTAGCGCGGCGCCGCGCCATCGTTCGGCACCTCGACCGTCGCACGCTGGGCGCCGTCGAGTTCCAGGTGGTACTCGAGCGTCGCGCCAAGATAGAGCACCTGCTTCACCGTCCCGCGACGGGCGAACGTGTCCTGCGGCGCTGCCGTCGTCAGCCGCGCGCGCTCCGGGCGAATGGCGATCATGGTTCCTCCCGCGGCGAAGAAGTTCATGCGGCCGATGAATTCGGCGACGAAACGCGACGCCGGCCGCTCGTAGATCTCGGCAGGTGCCCCGACCTGCTCGATGCGCCCCGCGTTCATCACCGCGATGCGATCGGACATGACCAGCGCTTCCCCCTGATCGTGCGTGACGAACACCGTGGTGATGCGCAGACGGCGCTGCAGGCCCGCGATCTCGACGCGCATTTCCTCGCGCAGTTTAAGGTCGAGGTTGGAGAGCGGCTCGTCCAGCAGCAGCACGGTCGGACGAATTACCAGCGCGCGCGCGAGGGCGACGCGCTGGCGCTGGCCCCCGGAGAGCTCGAGCGGCCGGCGCGCGCCGAGACCGGAGAGCTGCACGAGTCCCAGCGCCTCGCGCACGCGCGCGGCGATCTCTGCCGCCGGCAGGTTGCGCATGCGCAGCCCGAAGGCCACGTTATCGGCCGCGCTGAGGTGCGGGAAGAGCGCGTAGTCCTGGAACACCACGCCGATGTCGCGGCGAAACGGCGGCAAGCCGGCGACGTCGCGTCCGCCCACAAAGATCTCGCCGCGCGACGGCGGAAAAAAGCCGGCGATGAGACCGAGCGTCGTGGTCTTGCCGCAGCCTGAGGGGCCGAGGAGCGTCATGAACTCGCCTTCGCGCACCTCGAGGTCAACGCCCGCCACCGCGACGGTGGCGCCGTAGCGCTTCTCCAGGCCGGCAAGGCGCAGCTCAGCCACGCTCGCGCGCGCCGTAGATGAACTCGCCCAGGCCGCTCACGCGCTCGACGATGGCAACGAGCACGAGCGGCAGCAGCAGCGTGATGACCGATACCGCCGCCAGCGTCGGCGCGAAACCGTATTCGAGAAAGCCGAGGATCTTCACCGTGATCGGCTGCTCGCCGGGACGCACGAGGAAAAGCGAAAGATTGACGTCGGTAAACGAATGCACGAACGCGAACACCGCGCCGGCGACGATCCCGGTCTTGATGAGCGGCAGCACGACATGCCGCAGCGTGCGAGCGCGCGAGGCGCCGAGGCTTGCCGCGGCGAGCTCCATGTTCGGCGGCACGGTCTGCAGACTGACGGCAATGGTGCGCACGGCGAACGGCAGGCAGATGACCACGTGGCCGATGAGGAGCGCGCTGAAGCCGAGATATTCGCGCAGGCCCGCGTACTGCAGGAGCTGCAGCAGTCCCACGCCCGTCACCAGCGCCGGCAGCATCAGCGGCCCGAGCGTCAGCGCGGCGAGCGCCGCGCGCCCGGCAAAGCGCTCCCGCACCAGCGCGAACGCCAACGGCAGCGCGAGCGCCGTGCTGATGAGCGCCGCGGCGCCGCCGAGCTTGAAGCTGAACACGAGCGGGTCCACCCACTCCGCCGACAAGGCACGCTGCCACCATTGGAGCGAGAAGCCGCGCGGCGGGAACTGCGAGCGATTCGACGCATTGAACGAGACGGCCGCGGTGATGAGGATCGGGCCGAGCATGAATACGTAAATGAAGACGACCAGCGCCCGCAGGGCGGACCACGGACTCATTGGCAAAAAATAGGGACAGTCCCTATTTTGCGGAAACAGGGACTGTCCCTAATTTCATAGTGCGCCTTGCCGCGCGCCCAGGCGTGCCGCGGCATAGGCGAGCGTCATGGCGCAGACGACGAGGATCACGGCGAGCGCCGCGCCGATCGACCAGTCGAGAAGCTGCGTCATGAAGCCGTAGATCGCGGTCGCCATGACCTGCGTCGCCGGCCCGCCGAGGATCGCGGGCGTCGCGTAGGCGCTGATGGCGATCGAGAAAGCGAGGATGAAGCCGCCGGCGATGCCGGGGAAGCTGAGCGGCAGGACGACATTCAGGAAAGTGCGCGTGCGGCTCGCGCCGAGGCTCATGGCGGCGAGCTCGAGGTTCGGGTTGATGCCCTGGAGCGAGCCCATGATGGTGAGCACGGTGTAAGGCAGGAGCGCATGCGCGAGGCCGATGATGATGGCGCCAGTGCTCGGCATGAAGGCGATGCGCTCGTCGATCAGCCCAAGGCCGAGCAGCAGGTCGTTGGCGACGCCGAAGCGGTTGAGGATGATGTACCAGCCGTAGGTGCGCACGACCACGCTCGCCAGCAGCGGCGCGAGTGCCAGGGCAATGAGCAGCCCTTTCCAGCGGCTGCGGCTGCGCACGAGGAAGTAGGCGAGCGGATAGCCGAGCGCGACGTCGATCAGGCCTACCGCGAACCCGACGAGGAAGGTGCGAATGAACGCCCACACGTAGAGCGCCCGGGTAAAGAGAAAAGCGTAGTTCTCGAGCGTGAGCTCGCGGGTCAGCTGCTGCGCCTCGGACTTGACGAAGCTCGCCGAGAGCAAAAGCGCGTTCGGCAGCGCGAAAAAGAAAAGCAGCAGCGCCATCGGTGCTGCGATGAGAAGCCAGGGAACCCGTGCGCCTTGCCGCGCGGCATCCAGCGCGGCGGAGCGTCTTACGCCATGATCTCTTGCCATTTCAGCGTCCAGTCCTTGCGCCGGGCGCCGATCACGTCGGAGTCCGGGAACTGGGTCTTGGCGAGCTGCTCCGGGGTGGTGAGCTGGCTTGCCGCGAACTTGGCCGGCAGCTCGACGCCGGGGCGCGTCGGGCTGGAGAAATACGCAAGCGCCCATTCGCGCTGGATTGCCGGATCGAGACGCCAGTTCAGGAACTCGTAGGCCAGTTTCTTGTTCTTCGCGCCCACCGGCACGCAGGCGACGTCGAATAGACCGATCACGCCCTCATCGGGAATGATCATCTCGAACGGCAGCCCACGGTCGATGTAATAGCCCGAGCGCGCGCTCCAGTACGGCGAGATCCACACCTCGCCGTTCTCGAAATGCGGCACCGCTTCCGCGGAGCCGGTCACCACCACGCCGACAAAGGCCTTCTGCGCCTTCAGGCGCTGCCACGCCGGCTCCATGTTGTCGACGCCGCCGCCGCCGAGCTGCGCGGCGTGGATCAGCGCATACACCGACAGGAGGTTCGCCGGGTTGTACTGGATCACGTGGCCCTTGACCTTGGGGCCGTACTTCTTCTGCGGCTCCCAATAGTCGGTCCAGGAGCGCGGGCGCTCGAGCTTCTCCTTGTGGTAGACGAGCGCCGCGTACTGCAGCGTGTGTGGCGCGCCCGACCCGGGCGGAATCACCTGCCAGGTCTTGTCCCAGAGGTGGCGCAGGTTCGGTACCTCGCGCTCGGTGAGCTTCTCGAGCAGCCCTTCCTTCACGCCGAGGATCACCTCCGGCGGTGTCAGCAGCCCGGCAACGTCGAACCCCGGCGCGCCGCGCGAGGCGCGGATCTTGGCGTAGTCCTGCGACGCGGTGCCGGTCGGGTCGTGGAGCACCTTGACGCCGAACTTCTTCTCGAAAGGCCGGATCACGACACGCTCGACCAGCTCCTGGTATTCCCCGCCCTGCGTGTTGACGACGAGCGTCTCCTGGGCGCGCGCCGTGATGATGTACGGGGCGGCGAGCGCGGCCGCGCTGCGCTTCAGGAAACGGCGGCGTGACTCGCGGTTCATGGCCAGACAATAGCTCATTACTGGCCAAGCGTGACGACCGTGCCACGCAGGGCCACGCCCGCCATCAGCGCGCCGGCACCGCACGGGTATTCGGTCGGGCTTTCGAACCTCGAGTTCTTGTACACGCTGACGATGTTGATGACGGCGTTGCCGCCCTCGAGCTTCGCGCGCTGCTGTAGCGAGATCACGGCGCCGATGAAGGCGATCTCGCACGCTTCCTGGTCGTTCTTGCCGAAGGCATTGGTCTTCTTGTTGGAGGTCCACTGGCCGATCGTTTTGGCTACCGGCGGCGTCGGCTGGCTGCCGAAATAGAGCTTGATCTGGGGGTCGATCTTGTCGTGATACTGCTGGCCTTTGGCGAGCGCCGCCTCGAGCGGCAACGCGAGCCGGTCGTCGCGCGCAATGACGGGTGTTGCGGCAAGCGCGAGCAGCGCCGCCAAAGCTAGCCCCCTCGGGGTCATCCGTGCGGCGCTACTTCCCGAGCGTCACCACCGTGCCGCGCAGCGCCACGCCGGCCATCGTCGCGCCGGCGCCGCACAGGTACTCGCGCGTGCTCTCGAATTTGTCGTTCTTGTACACGCTGTGGATGTTAATCACGGCGTTGCCGCCTTCGCGCTTCGCGCGATCCTGCAGCGAGACCGCGGCGCTGATGAAGGCGATGTCGCAGGCTTCCTGGTCGCTCTTGTTGAAAGCGTTGGTCTTCTTGTTCGAGGTCCACTCGCCGATCGTCTTGCCGACCTTGAGGTTCGACGGCTTGCCGAAGTAGAGCTTGATCTTCGGATCGATCTTCTCCTTGTAGTTCTGCCCTTTGGCGAGCGCCGCGTCGACCGGAAACTTCAGGCGGTCATCACGCGCGGCTGCCGGCAATGCCGCTGCCAGTGCGACGAGCGATACGAGACCCGCTACGGCCCGCTTCATACATCCTCCCTGTTGTTGTTAATTAGGACAGCGCTTCGCGATAAAACCCCAGCGCTTCGAGAACCGGCCGGTCGCTGATCGAGAAGAGAATCGCGTCCTCGGTGCCGGTGTTGGCGAAATTGTGCTCGGCCCACGACGGCAGCGCGATGATGTCGCCCTTTTCCCAGTCGAAGGTCTTGCCGTCGATCAGGCTGCGGCCGCGGCCCTGCACCACGTGGAAGATGCTCGAGCCGGTGACGCGCTTCGCTTTGGTTTTTTCGCCCTTGCGGATCATCTGCACGCGGCAGGACATCGTCGGCAGCACCGGGCCGCCGGTCTGGGCGTGCGTGTATTCGAGCGAGATGCCGTCATAGGGACTGCCGTCGTGATTGCGCAGGTCGTGCAGCGCTTCCAGCGTCTGCGCCCAGGAATAGAGCATGAGCGGCGAGAACAGCGGCCGTTCCTTCGTCCATGTCGGCGTGAGCTTGCCGTGGCCGTAGAGCGCCTGCGAGCCGTTCGCCGGCTTGCCGTGCGCCGCCTTCAACTCCTTGCCCATTTCGAAGAACATCGCGTTCAGCGACTTGGTGAGCGGCACATCGAGGCCGTCCATCCATACCACGGTCTCGTTCGTCTCGTTGCCGTGGTCGTGCCACTGCCAGCTCGGCGTGAGGATGAAATCGCCGGGATGCATGATCACCTTCTCGCCTTCCACCGCCGTGTAGGCGCCGTCGCCCTGCATGATGAAGCGAATCGCGGCGGGCGAATGGCGGTGCGCACGCGCCACTTCGCCGGGCAGCAGCACCTGCACCGCCGCGATCAGCGTATTGGTGGTGGCCCACTGGCCGTTCAGCCCGGGGTTGAAGAGCTGCATCGCGCGGCGCTCGTCGCCCACCGGCACCGCGGTGGCCGACTGCTTCACCACTTCCTTCAGGAGCGACCATTTCCACTGGTAGGCGATGGCCTCGGGCCGCGGCTGCGGCGTCATCTGGCTCGCGATCTCCCACAGCCCCCACATGTGGTTCTGGTGGATGAGCTGATGGAAGGCCTCAGTGTCCAAATGAGCGGTCTTGATCGGTGCGTTCATTGCGCCATTTTACTGCGCCCGATTGCCGGCGCGGATCTTTTCCCACGCCGGATCATGCACTTCAAGCGCGCGCAGCGCCGTGCGGTCGCCGCGCGAGGCGGCCATCCGCAGCGCCATGAACGGCGCCACGCGCTTGGTGAAGCGCGCCACGGCGAAAAGGTTGAGGCCGATGACGAGCGCCGGCAGCAGCACGCGCTTGTAGGTGAGCCAGGGCGCGAGGGCGAGCGCCGTCAGGCCGATGGCCGCGAGGATCGACGAGGCCTGCCGCGCAAGGGCCGGATAGGTGAAGTAGAAGCGGTAGCGCTGCACCAGCGCCGCTTCTTCCTCATCGAAGTGGTAGGGCGGCTGCGCCGGCGCCACCGCGCCCGCCCCGATCTGCGTCACACGGCGCGCAAGCCAGAGCTCGAAGGTCGCCACGACGCCGATATAGATCCACGCCATCGGCGCGGGGCTGAGCGCCGCCCAGCCGGCGAAAAGCAGCACCGCGATGCTGCCGAGCGCGCCCAGTGGGATCCGCTAACGCCGGTGCAGCACCCGGATCTCGCTCCAGGTCGCTTCCTGCGCGCCGAGCGATTCGACCAGCGTGCGCCGCTGCCGGCTCGGCAACAGGAAGGGCAGCCAGCCGAGCGACGGATGGCGGAAGGAAAGCAGCGTCCCGCCCGAGAACTGGTGCAGCTCGGCTGCGTAGCGCGGGTCGTGCAGCGGCTGCAGTTCCGGTAGCTGCGGCGGCTCCTGCGACACCGCCGGATTCATC
>DASREB010000002.1:0-7713 GCA_035652275.1 Burkholderiales bacterium | reverse complement strand
ACGCCGAGCATCGCCGCCGCAGCCGCGCAGATCGAATAGCGCACTTTGCCGGCAGCGCACGTACCGCGCGCATGCCGCCGCACTACTAGCGGCTACTTCTTGCTCTTGGATCCTGCTTTGGCGTCGCCGGCCGCGCTGCTGCCGACGCCGGCTGCCGGAATGTTCTTGGTCGCGAGCGCCTGGATCAGGCCATCGATGCCTTTCTGCTTGACGATGGCATCGAACTCGGAGCGGTAGGTCATCACGAGGCTCACGCCCTCGACCGTGATGTCGTACACCTTCCAGGTGCCTTCTTTCTGGTGCATGGTGAAGTCGATCGGCAGCGGCTGGCCGCCGGCGCGGATGAACTGCGTGCGCACCACCGTCTCCTCAGGATCCTGCTTGCCGCGCGCCGGCAGCACCTTCAGCGTCTGGCCCTCGTAGGTCGAGATGGCGTTCGAGTAGGTGCGCACCAGCATGTTGCGGAATTCGCTCACCAGGCGCTTCTTCTGCTCCGGCGTCGCTTCGCGCCAGGCGCGGCCCACGGCGAGGCGCGTCGCCTGCTCGAAGTCGACGTAGGGCAGCACCTTTTCCTCGGCGAGCTTCATCGCCTTCTGCTTGTCGCCCGCGGCGAGCTGCTTGTCGCTCTTGATTGCGGCAAGGATCTCGTCGGTGATCTTCTGCACCAGCTCGTTCGGCGCGAGCTGCTGCGCCCAGGCGCTGAATGCGAGCGCCGCGGCGCCGAGGAACGCCAATACCTTGGTCATGCGGTGGCCTTCTCCTTTTGACCTGAGCCCTTGAACATCCCGGGCTCGAGCGAATGGCGCTCGAGCAGCCGGTAGAACTCGGTGCGGTTGCGCCCGGCAAGGCGCGCCGCCTTGGTGACGTTGCCGCCCGTGATCTTGAGGATGCGCACGAGATAGTCGCGCTCGAATGCCTTGCGCGCCTCATCGAGCGGCGTGAGCGCGGTGTCGGCCACATCCAGCGCCTGGCGCACCAGCGACTCCGGAATCACCTCGGTGGCGGCGAGCGCGACGGCCTGCTCCACCACGTTCAAGAGCTGCCGCACGTTGCCTGGCCATGGCGCCGACACCAGGACTTCCATCGCTTCGGGCGCGAACTGCAGGCGGCCGCGCCGATACCGGTCGGCGAGCCGCGTCAGCGCATGATTCGCGATCAGCGGAATGTCCTCGCGCCGTTCGGCGAGCGACGGGATATACAGCTTGACGACGTTCAGCCGGTAGTACAGGTCCTCGCGGAATTCGCCCGACTGGATGCGCTCCTCGAGCTTGCGGTGCGTGGCGGAGATGACGCGCACGTCGATATCGTGCGATTCGTGCGAGCCGACCGGGCGAATTTTTCGCTCCTCCAGAGCGCGCAGCAGCTTCACCTGCAGCGAGAGCGGCATATCGCCCACCTCGTCGAGGAACAGCGTGCCGCCGGTCGCCGCCTGGAACAGACCGCGCCGGTCGGCCACCGCGCCGGTGAATGAGCCTTTCTTGTGCCCGAAGAGCTCGGACTCCAGCAAACCTTCCGGGATCGCGCCGCAGTTCACCGCCACGAACGGCGCGTCGCGCCTTGCGCTCGCGCGGTGGATGGCGCGGGCCAGCAATTCCTTACCCGTGCCGCTCTGACCGAAGATGCAGACGCTCGCATCCGATGCGGCAACGCGGCGCGCCTGGGCGAGGAGATCTTCCATCGCCGAGGAGCGCGTGATGATTTCGACTCTCCAGCTTTCGCGCTCACCCGCCGGCGGCGAGGAAAGACGCATCGCTTCGGCGGTCGTGTCGAGCAGCACCTTGGGCTCGAAGGGTTTCGTCAGGAACGAGAACACCCCGCGGCGCGTCGCCGATACGGCCTCCGGAATCGTGCCATGCGCGGTCAGGATCACGACCGGCAGCGAAGGCGAGTCGCGGTGGATGGCGTCGAAAAGGGCCATGCCGTCCATGCCCTGCATACGCAGGTCGGTGATCACCACCTGCGGACGCGCCACGGCGAGGCTCGCGAGCGCGGCTTCGCCGGACTCCACCGCCGTCACATCGTAGCCGGCGGCCGAAAGCCGCATGGCGATCAGTTGCAGCAGGTCCTTGTCGTCGTCGACCAGAAGGACCTTCGGATTCTCGCCGCTCATTGTTTGTCGGTTCCCCTTGAATGCAGAAATAACCGCAAGATTCTCGCCCGGGCGTCGTTACGCGGCGTCGGCCAGCGCACGCGCCGAACGGCGCGGCAGCGTGACGCGGAAATGAGCGCCATACCGGCCGCCCTCGCCACCGCCTGGCACCACTGTGATCTGCCCACCGTGCGCCTCGACGAACTCGCGCGCAATGGCAAGTCCCAGGCCCGAGCCCTTGACGCGGCCACCCTCGGCGGCCTTGCTACGGCCGCGGAAGAAGAGATTGAAGATCGACTCGCGTTCTTCCGCCGGCACGCCCGGTCCGGTGTCCATCACCTCGATCACCGCTTCGCCGCCCGCGGCGCGGGCGCGCACGGCGATGGTGCCGCCCGGCGGCGTGAACTTCACCGCGTTGGAGATCAGATTATCCACGATCGAGCGCAGTTTCTGCGGATCCGCTTCCAGCGTGGTGGCTTGCGCCTCGATCGTGAGGCGCAAGCCTTTCGCTTGCGCCGCGAGCTCGTGCGAGTGCGCCGCCTCACGCACCAGCTGGTCGAGATCGAGCGGCCGCACTTCGAGCGACGCGGCGGCGTGCAGCGCGCGCTGATAGTCGAGCAGCTCCTCGATCAGCCGCTGCAGCTTGACGCTGTTGTCGCGCATGATCGAGACCACCTGGTGCTGCGGCGGCGCGAGCGGTCCGGCGACCTCATCGTGCAGCAGCTCCGCCCCTTCGCGCAACGCGGTCAATGGCGTCTTAAGCTCGTGCGAGACGTGGCGCAGGAAGCGGTTTTTCTGCGTCTCGAATTCATCCAGCCTTCGACGCAGCCAGTCGAGGCGC
The DNA here is from genome assembly GCA_035652275.1 of Burkholderiales bacterium. GTDB lineage: Bacteria > Pseudomonadota > Gammaproteobacteria > Burkholderiales > SG8-39 > SCGC-AG-212-J23. Next base: position 4,783 of record DASREB010000002.1, on the reverse strand, counting down.
CGGCCGAGATAGCGCAGGTCCTCGGGCCCACGCACTGAAATCGGCTTGGAGAAATCGGCGCCGCCGAGCTGGCGGATCGCACCGTCGATCTCGGAGATCGGACGCGCGATGTAGCGCGTGAGCGCGAGCGCGATGGTCAGCGCGACCGCCGTGGAAAGCATGGCGAGGACGATCAGGCCGCGTTGCGCCTGCTCGGCCTTGAGACGCAGCCGATGCACTTCGCGATCGACGATGCGGTTATTGATGGCGAGCACCTCGCGCGCGCTCTCGATCAGGCCGTCCATGCGCTCGGTGACGATGCGCTTATCGAACTTGCGCCGCGGCTGCTCGGTGAGCAGATCGTAGAGGCTCTGTTCCTGCTCTACCGTGCGGTTGAGCGCCGCCACCTGCGAATCGTCGAGCGGCAGATCGGCGATCTCATCTGACAGTTGCTTGAAGCTGCGGTGCACGCGCGCGTAATCGACCGCGAGCTCCGGGTCGTTCAGCACCGCCATCTGCTGCGCCACGCGCTCGATCGCGGAAATGCGGTCGACGAGCGAGCGGCTGGCGCGCGCCGCTTCGGAAGCATTGAAGACCGCGGTGCGGCTAAGGCCGGCGAGTTTCTGCGTATTCCAGGCCGAATAGGCGAGCGCGCCGACCAGCGGGATCGTGACCAGCATGAAGCCGGTCAGGAGCAGCGCCAGGAACGAGCGCGGGTACGGCAGAACGGCCGCCACGCTTTTTGCAGCGGCCTTGACAGCATCGAGCATCGGCGAATCGTTCCATGGCCTTGGACTACGGCCAATGTCACTTGTTCACGACAGTGTCGCCGCTTCCTCTCGTCGGGCCGCGGCGACAGCCGGGGTTTCGATGCCCAGTATACGGTTCGCACCCACTACGGTGCAGTGGGAGGGCACGTCGCGCGTCACGACTGCATTGGCCCCCACCGTTGCCCCGCGGCCGATCCGCACCGGACCGAGCACTTTGGCCCCCGCGCCGATGAAGACGTTATCTTCGATCACGGCGAGCCTGCCGCCCTGTCCCAGCGGTGCGATCGGGTCCTTCCGGCCTATGGTGACCTGGTGCATGACGGTGACGCGGCTGCCGAGCTCGACGCCGCGCTCGATCACGATGCCCATCGGCACCGGCATGAGGAGCGGCGAGCGCAGGCGGCAGTCGAGCCGGCAGTTGACGAGCCACCCGAGCGCACGACCGACGAGCGGCGTCTGCAAGAGGCGCGCAGCGAGCGGGTTCGGCCCGACCACCGCCTCCGGGTAGCGTCGCTCGACGCGGCACTCGAGCCAGCGCAGGATGGCGCGCTCGACCTGCGACACCATGGTGCCGAAGGGCTGCCCCGGCGGCACCGCGACGCTGTCGGCGGCGTCGAGCTCGCCCGGGCCGTCGTACACCACGCGGAAGTCGCCGCGGCGCGAGCCGCCGGCGAGCTGCTCGAACATCTCGAGGCCAAGCGGCGCGAGGCGGCCGTTCACATGCACCATGAGATTGGTGCGCGTGGGACTGTCGCGCCCGGCGAAGAGGACGGCGGGCGCGCGCCTTGGTAAGCGCGGCAAACGAAAGCGCCCGAGCGCGCGGCGCAGCTCGCGCAGGCGCGAGCGCGCCGCCTGCCAATTGCCAGTGCGGGCGGCGTTGGCGATGAGACGCTGCTCGTCGGGCTCGCGCCAGCGGTGCGCGATGCGCTCGGCGACGTCCTGCGGCTCGGCGCGCCAGAGCTCGGAGAGCCAGCGCGCGCGCTCTTCGCCGAGCGCGCCCTTCTCCACCGCGTCGGCGAAAGCGCAAATGAAAAGCTCGGCGGCCGACTGGCCCTGCTCGATGCCGACGAAGAAGCGCGCCGCCACGAAGCGCGGCCGTCCGATGTCGTCGGTCCACGCGAGCACTGCGCGCCAGGCCGCCCAGCCCGGCCGATAGAGCTCGACCAGATGCAGATCGAAATCCTGCGCGAAGCGCGCGATGTGCCGCGGAATGGCGGGCAGCGCGTACGCGGGGACGGCAAGCGGCAGCTCCTCCGGCGCACGTTCGGGGAGGCTCGCCATGTCGTCGAGCAGCCGAAACTCCACCGCTTCCGTGCGCAGGCGCTCGAGCAGCGCCTCGGCGACGTAGCCCCGGTCCTCCATCAGCGGTGGTTGAACACGGTTGCCACCGGCACTGCCGCGCAATGCCCCAAGCGGCGGCGCAACCACGCCAGGCGCTCGCCGTCCTCGCCCGGCCGCACGACGAGGAGCGCACCCCTGGCAAGTGCCGCGAACATCTCGAGGTCTGGGCCGCGGTCCGCTGCCGGGGTGTCGATCAGCACCACGCGGAAGGGCCGCGCAGCTGCCGCAAGGAAGTGGCGCAGCCGCAGGCGCGAAAGAAGCTCGAGCGGGTCCTTCCGCACCGTCCCGGCGGCAAGTAGCGCCAGGTTCTCGCTGCATGCCGCGAGCTGCACATCGCGCCCGTCCAGCAAATCGGCGAGACCGCGGCGATTGGGCAGGCCGAAGCGCCGGTGCAGCGACGGCGCGCGAAAGTCGGCATCGACGAGCAGCGTCCGCTCTCCCACGGCGGCGAAGCGCCGCGCGAGCTCGGCGGCGAGCCGGCTGCGGCCGTCACCCGCGCGCAGGCTGATAAGCGGCAGGAGCGCGCGGCCGGCGCCGAACCAGTGCTCCAGCAGCTGCTTGCAAAGGGCGTCGAGCGCTTCGGGCCGCGAGGGCCGCGCCGCGAGCAGCGGATCGCCGATCGCCGCGACGAGCTCACGCTCACCGCGGACGCGGCGGCTTTGGCGCCTCATCCATGCGGAGTGCGCGAGCACCCCGAGTTCTGCCAGCTGGAGCATGAGGCGAAAGGCAGGAGCAACGCTCGTGCCACGCTGATAAATCAAAGGGTTCATGCTCGCAGGCGGCCAAACGGCCATGATCCTGTTGCCTCCCGGCGACAAACATTTGCGTCACAAGCCGACACTAGAATGCCCGCAAACAACTCCAGAAAGGGTTTCCCTTTGATGCGGCACTGGCACAAGGCGGCGTGGGCGCTGCTGGCAGCTCCGGTCTGCGCGTTCGGCTTCGATGCGGTCGACGCCCTGACGCCGGCAATGAACGGCCTTTACCCGGCATACCCGGCCGACCCGCTCCCACCGTACACGGTCTGGGCGCAGGCCGGCCTCATGTACGACGACAACATCCTGCGGCGCAACTCCGGCGACAACCACGACTTCGTCACGCGCGCGGGCGTCGGCGGGCGACTCGATCAGCGCGTGATCGGGCGCCAGGCGATGCACCTCGAGGGCCGGGTCGACGGCTACCTCTACGATCGCTTCAGCGACATCAACAATGTCGCCTACGCGGGCCTCGCCGAATGGCGCTACGAGCTCGGCAACGATCTCGCTGGCGCATTGACCGCATCGCGGCGGCGCTACCAGGCGAGCCTCGCCGAGAACCAGGCTGCGGTCTACGATCCGATCACGGAGACGGCGCTTGGCGCGAGCGCGCGCTACGCCGTCGGGCCGAACGTGCGCCTTCGCGGCGGGCTGAATTACGTCAAGGCCGATCGGCCTGAGCGCAACTTCGTCAACATCAGGACCCTCACCGGCATCGGCGCGGTGGAGTACGTGAGCCCGCTTGGCAACGTGATCGGCGTCGAAGTGCAGCAAGCGAAAGGCGACGCGCCGGTCGATGAGGTGGTCGATCCGCTGCACATTTTCGTTAACAACGACTTTCGTCAGCACGACGTCTCGCTCGTCGGCACCTGGGGCGCCTCGCCCACGCTGCACGTCGTCGGCCGCGTCGGCCGCACCACGCGCAGCTACACCGCGCTGCCCGGCCGCGACTTCAGCGGCCCGACATGGAGCGTGGCGGCGCAATGGTTCCCGACGACCAAGACGGTGATCGTTCTCGAATCGGCGAAGACCATCACCTCGGTGATCGACATCGGCGCGAGCCACGTGCTGGGCAAAGGCTGGGCGGTCGGCCCCGGCTGGGCGGTCACCGCCAAGCTGAACCTGCAGGCGCGTTATTTCAAGCAGCACCAGGATTTTCTCGGCGACCCCAACGCCGCCCTCGGCGTAACACCGGTGCGGCAGGAAGAGGTGAGCGGCGTTCGCTTCGGTGCTTACTGGGAGTACACCCGGCGCCTGCACTTTCAATTCTCGATCGAGCACGGCAACCGCGATTCCAACATCGCCGAGCGCAACTACCGCTACAACGCCGGCATCGCGCAAGTCCGCTTCGTCTTCTGACCAAAATAAATGGGGTCAGATCAACATTTCCGGCAGATGAGATAAACCGGCCAACGTTTCTTTGACTCGCGCGTTAATCGGAGCAGGGAGGATCAAAGCACTGCTCCGATGGCTCGGCGGCCAAGATTAGAGCTCGCGGGGGTTCCGCTGCACGTCATTCAGCGCGGCAATAACCGAGCGCCGTGCTTCCTCGCCGATGGCGATCGACAGATGTATCTCAAATTCCTTGGGGAGGCGGCCGCACGCCACCGCTGCGCCCTGCACGCCTATGTCCTGATGCCCAATCATGTCCATTTGCTGCTGACGCCGACGGATTCTGGCGCGGTGGCTGCCATGATGCAGGACCTGGGACGCCGCTATGTGCGGCTCTTCAACGACATCCATAGGCGCAGCGGCACGCTGTGGGAAGGCCGATACAAAGCCGCCATGGTGGATACAGAGCGATATTTTCTGACTTGCCAGCGCTATATCGAACTGAATCCGGTGCGTGCGCAGCTGGTGGACCATCCGGCGTCCTTCCGCTGGTCTACTTATCGCCATTACGCCCTCGGCGCGAACAATTCCCTCGTCAGCGCCCAC
>DASREB010000001.1:0-9350 GCA_035652275.1 Burkholderiales bacterium | reverse complement strand
AACGCGAGCGCTGCGAGCGCTGCACCTGCCGGGATGCGGATGAAGCTGTGCACCGCGTCCCAGATGCTGTCGAGCCACGGCAGCTTGTCCGCGCCGAACTCCACCAGCGTCATCAAGCCGCTCGCGCCGATCACCACCGGGTGCTGCAGCACTTCGAGATAGCCGGGCAACTCCACCCAGCCTATTGCGCCGGCGAGTCCGACGGCAAAAATCACCGCGTAAGCGCGCAGTCCCGCACCCCAGGCGAGCGCCAGGGCGATAGCGAGGTCGGGGATGTTCATGCCTCGGAAAGGCGGCCCTGCTTGTTACATCGTTGCGCCGAGGGTCCACGGCGCGAACTCGTCCTCGCCGTAGCCGAACTCCTCGCTCTTGGTCTTGCGGCCGGAGGCCGTTTCCAGGATCAACTGGAAGAAACGCCCGCCAGCCTGGGCGATGGTTTCGGTGCCATCGATGATGGTGCCGCAATTGAAGTCCATGTCGTCTTCCTGATGCACGAAGAGCGGCGTGTTGGTCGCGAGCTTGAGCGACGGTGCGGGCTTGCAGCCGTACGCGGAGCCGCGGCCGGTGGTGAAGCAGATCATATTGGCGCCGCCCGCGACCTGGCCGGTGGCCGACACCGGGTCGTAGCCCGGCGTATCCATATAGACAAAGCCCTTCGCCGTCACCGGCTCGGCATACTCGTAGACCGCCACCAGGTTGGTGGTGCCGCCTTTGGCGACTGCGCCGAGCGACTTCTCCAGGATGGTGGTGAGGCCGCCCGCCTTGTTGCCTGGCGACGGATTGTTGTTCATCTCGTTGCCATTGCGCCGGGTGTACTCCTCCCACCAGCGGATGCGCGCGATCAGCTTCTCGCCGACGTCGCGGCTGACCGCGCGGCGCGTGAGCAGATGTTCGGCGCCATAGATCTCGGGCGTCTCCGAGAGGATGGCCGTGCCGCCATGGCGCACCAGCAGGTCCACTGCTGCGCCGAGCGCCGGGTTGGCGCTGATGCCCGAATAGCCGTCGGAGCCGCCGCATTGCAGGCCGATCACGATGTGGCTGGCTGGCACCGGCTCGCGCTTCACGTTATTGGCCTGCGGCAGCATCTCCTTAACGCGTGCGATGCCGTTTTCCACCGCCTTCCTCGTGCCGCCCTTCTCCTGGATGGTGAAGGCGCCGAGCTTCTCGCTCTTCTTCAAGCCTTGCGCCGCCATCAGCATGTTGATCTGGTTTGCCTCGCAGCCAAGACCGACGATCTGCGTCGAGTAGAAATTCGGATGGCGCGCATACCCCGCGATGGTCCGGCGCAACACGTCGGTCGCTTCGCCTTCGGACGCCATGCCGCATCCCGTCTTGTGGGTGAGCGCGACGACGCCGTCGACGTTCGGAAAGTCGTCGAACCGGTTCTTGAAATGCTCGGCGATCATCCGCGCCACGGTGGCCGAGCAGTTGACGCTCGTCAGAATGCCGATGTAGTTGCGCGTCGCAACGCGCCCATCGGCGCGCTTGATGCCCATGAAGGTCGCCGGCGTGTCCACGTACGCCGTGGGCTTCGCGAGCGAGCAGAAGGCGTAGTCGCGCTGGAAATCGCCCATCGCCACGTTATGCACGTGCACGTGGTCCCCCGGCGCGATCGGCTGCGTGGCGAAGCCGATGATCTGGTTATAGCGATGCACCGGCTGTCCCTGGGCCAGCGCGCGCGCCGCGATCTTGTGGCCGGCCGGGATGCGCACGGCGGCGCGCACGTTTTCCTGCTGGACGAGCGTGCCCGCGGGCAGCTCGGTGCGCGCGATGACAACGTCGTCATCGGCGTGGAGACGAATGGTCAGATCAGCAGCCTGCAGCATGCGATGCCTCTAGTGGTTGTCGCGCGGCAAAATCAGTGGTTGTCCCTCGGGACAAAGGCACCGCTCTTGCCGACGAGGAAATCGAGATCAGCGCCATCGCTCGCCTGCAGTACATGGTCGACGTAAAGCTTCCAGTAGCCGCGCTCGAGCGGCGGCTTCGGCGGCTGCCAGCGCGCGCGGCGGGCGGCGAGCTCGCTCTCGTTCACCAAGAGCTGCAGCTTGCGCTGGCCGACGTCGAGCTCGATTTCGTCGCCGTTACGCACCAGCGCCAGCGTGCCGCCGGCCGCAGCTTCCGGCGAGATGTGCAGCACCACGGTGCCATAGGCAGTGCCGCTCATGCGAGCGTCGGAAATGCGCACCATGTCGGTGATGCCGCGCTTCAGGATCTTGGGCGGTAGCGGCATGTTGCCGACCTCGGCCATCCCCGGATAGCCTTTCGGTCCGCAGTTCTGCAGCACCATCACCGAGCGCTCGTCGATCTCGAGGCTCGGGTCGTCGATGCGCCGGTGAAAATCCTCGATGTTGCTGAATACAACGGCGCGGCCGCGATGCTTCATCAGCGCCGGTGTCGCCGCGGACGGCTTGATGATCGCGCCGTCCGGACACAGGTTGCCGCGCAGCACCGCGATGCCGGTGTGCTCCTTGAACGGCGCCTTGAAGGTGTGGATGACGTCGCGGTTCCAGCACTCGGCGTTGCGCACATTGTCCCAGATGGTCTGCCCGTTCACGGTGAGCGCATCCTTGTGCAGCAAGCCGTTCTCGCCGAGCTCGCGCAGCACCGCCGGCAGGCCGCCGGCGTAGCAGAAGTCTTCCATCAGGTACTTGCCGTTCGGCATCAGGTTGACGAGCGTGTGCACGCCGCTGCCGGCACGGTCCCAGTCGTCGAGGGTCAGCTCGACGCCGATGCGCCGCGCAATGGCGATGAGGTGGATCACCGCGTTGGTCGAGCCGCCGATGGCGGCGTTGGCGCGGATCGCGTTCTCGAAGGCCTGCTTGGTGAGGATCTGCGACAGGCGCACGTCGTCGTTCACCAGCTGCACGATGCGCCGGCCCGCCATGCGCGCGATCACGTTGCGCCGCGCGTCGACCGCGGGGTAGGCGGCGTTGCCGGGCATGCCGACGCCGAGGGCTTCGACCATCGAAGCCATGGTGGAAGCCGTGCCCATGGTCATGCAATGGCCGTGCGAGCGGTGCATGCAGGATTCGGCTTCGTGGAACTCGTCGAGCGTTATTTTCCCGGCGCGCAGCTCCTCGGACATCGACCAGACGTTGGTGCCCGAGCCGATGTCGTGACCGCGGTATTTGCCCGAAAGCATCGGGCCGCCGGAAACGAAAATCGTCGGAATGTCGACGCTCGCCGCCCCCATCAGGATCGAGGGCGTGGTCTTGTCGCAGCCACCGAGCAGCACCACGCCGTCGAGCGGGTTGCCGCGGATCGATTCCTCGGCATCCATGCTCGCCAGGTTGCGGTAGAGCATGGCGGTGGGCCGCAGCAGCGTCTCGCCGAGCGACATCACCGGGAATTCGAGCGGGAAGCCGCCGGCTTCGAGAATGCCGTGGCGCACGTGCTCCGCAAGCACGCGGAAATGCGTGTTGCACGGCGTGAGCTCGGACCAGGTATTGCAGATGCCGATGACCGCTCGGCCGTCGAACTGATCGTTCGGCACGCCGCGGTTGCGCACCCAGCTGCGGTAGATGAAGCCGTAGATATCCTGGCGGCTGAACCACTGCGCGCTGCGGCGCTTTTTAATAGGTGGCACGGCCGCCGGAAATATCGAACACCCCGCCGGTGGAGAACGAGCACTCGTCGCAGGCGAGCCAGCAGACGAGCGCCGCGATCTCCTCGACCTTGACGAAGCGTCCCATCGGAATCTTGGAAAGCATGTACTGCGCGAACTCGGGCGTCACCTGGTCGAGGATCGCGGTCTGCGCGGCCGCGGGAGTGATGCAGTTGACGAGCACGCCCGTCTTGGCGAGCTCCTTGCCGAGCGCCTTGGTAAACGCGATCAGACCGCCCTTCGCCGCCGCGTAGGCAGCGGCGTTGGGATTACCTTCCTTGCCGGCGATCGAGGCGATGTTGACGATGCGCCCGTAGCCGGCCCGCACCATGTGCGGCACGACGGCACGGCAGCAGAGGAACGGCCCGTTAAGGTCGACATCGATCACGCGCTTCCACTGCTCGATCGGATAGTCGACCACCGGCATGCTCGGCCCGGCGATGCCGGCGTTGTTCACCAGCACATCGATCTTGCCGAGCTCGCGCACGGTGCGCTCCGCGGCCGCTTGTACCGCGCCGGCGTCCGCCACGTCCACGCGCGGCGAGCCATCCAGATCCCAGATCGCCACTTTCGCGCCGGAGGAGCGCAGGCGTTTCGCGATCGCGGCGCCGATGCCTTGCGAGCCGCCGGTCACCACCGCGGTGCGCCCGGCGAAATCGAACTCGATCATAAAGACGCGAAGTATAATCGCTGCCCTTCAGGAAGATCCCACATGGCTGGACGTCTCGCAGGAAAGACCGCATTCATTACCGCGGCCGCGCAGGGCATGGGCCAGGCGGCGGCGCTCGCGTTCGCGCGCGAGGGCGCGAAAGTATGGGCGACCGATGTCAATGCACAGCAACTCAAGGCGTTCGACGGACGCGACGGCATCCGCACGCGAGCGCTCGATGTGACCGACGAGCCGGCGATCGCGCGCCTCGCGCAGGAAGTGGGTGATATCGATGTGCTCTTCAACTGCGCCGGCATCGTGCATAACGGCAGCATCCTGGATGCGAGTCCACGGGACTGGGACCAGGCGTTCAGCGTCAACGTGCGCTCCATGTTCCTCGTCACGCGAGCGTTCCTGCCGGGAATGCTGAAGAAGCAGAACGGCTCGATCATCAACATGGCGTCCGTCGCCTCGTCGGTCCGCGGACTGCCCAATCGCTGCGTCTACGGCGCGAGCAAGGCCGCCGTCATCGGCCTCACCAAGTCGATCGCCGCCGACTACGTGCGCCAGGGCGTGCGCTGCAACGCGGTCGCGCCCGGCACCATCGACACGCCGTCGCTGCAGGGGCGCATCAACGCGCAGCCCGATCCGGCGCAGGCGAGAAAGGACTTCGTCGCGCGCCAGCCGATGGGACGGCTGGGAACGGTCGAGGACATGGTGCCGATCTTCATCTATCTGGCTTCGGACGAATCGCGCTTCGCGACGGGCAACGTTTTTTCGATCGATGGGGGGATGACGATATGAAGCTCTGCCGTTACGGCAAACCCGGCTACGAGAAGCCGGGGATGATCGACGACGAAGGGAAGCTGCGCGACCTGTCGAAGATCGTGGACAACATCGGGCCGAACGAGATCTCGCCGCGCGGCCTGAAGATGCTGACGCGGCTCAAGCCAGAATCGCTGCCGCTCGTGAACGGCGCGCCGCGCTACGGCGTGCCGTACGTCGGCATCGGCAAGTTCGTGGCGATCGGCCTCAACTATTCCGACCATGCCAAGGAAGCGGGCCTGCCGATTCCGCCCGAGCCGATCGTCTTCATGAAGGCGACGACCTGCATCAGCGGCCCGAGCGACGACGTGATCCAGCCGAGGAATTCGACCAAACTCGACTGGGAAGTGGAGCTCGGCGTGGTCATCGGCACCACGGCGCGCTATGTCGACGAAGAGTCGGCGCTCAATCATGTCGCCGGCTATTGCATCGTGAACGACGTGTCCGAGCGCTCCTTCCAGATGGCCACCAGCCAGTGGGACAAGGGCAAGGGATTCGACAGCGCCGGGCCGATCGGGCCATGGCTGGTCACCACTGACGAGGTGCGCGATCCGCAGACGCTCGACATGAAGCTCGAGGTGAACGGCAAAACCATGCAGAGCGGCAACACGCGCACCATGGTGTTCAACGTGGCGAAGATCATTTCCCACGTCAGCCAGTACATGACCCTGCTGCCCGGGGACATCATCGCCACCGGCACGCCGCCCGGTGTCGGCTTGGGCATGAGGCCGCCGGTGTTTCTGAAGCCCGGCGACGTGATGCGCCTCACGATCGCCGGACTCGGGGAGCAGAAGCAGCGCGTGGTCGCCTACTCCGCGTCGTAGGCGAAATCGCCGCAGCGCGCTCTTCTGCGCTGCGCCATCGGTTCTTCGTGCGTGCGCCGAATGGTTCCTCCCGCGAAAATTCCTAAAGGAGTAAGCTCCTAAGTCCTTTGCGCAATTCGAGATTCCGCCATGAACAAGCGCGCTGATTTCGTAACCGACCTGGAGCAATCCGCTTTCTGGATGCCGTTCACCGCGAACCGGCAGTTCAAGAAAGCGCCGCGGCTCCTTGCCCGTGCCGAGGGCATGTATTACTGGACGCCCGAAGGCCGCCAGATCCTCGACGCCTGCGCGGGGCTGTGGTGCGTGAACGCTGGCCACTGCCGGCCGAAGATCGTGCAGGCGATCCAGCGCCAGGCGGCGCAAATGGATTTCGCGCCGACCTTCCAGATGGGCCATCCGATCGCCTTCGAGTTCGCCGAGCGCCTTGCCGCGATCGCGCCCGAGCGCTTCAAGCGCGTGTTCTTCACCAATTCGGGCTCGGAGGCGGTCGACAGCGCTCTGAAGATCGCGCTCGCCTATCACCGCGCGCGCGGTGAGCCGGGCCGCTTCCGCCTGATCGGCCGCGAGCGCGGCTATCACGGCGTCAACTTCGGCGGCATGTCGGTCGGTGGCCTCGGGCCGAACCGCAAGCTTTTCGGGCCCGGCGTCGCCGGCGTCGACCACATTCGTCATACGCACGATGTCGCGCGCAACGCTTTCTCGCGTGGCCAGCCGGCGCATGGCGCCGAGCTTGCCGAGGATCTCGAGCGGCTTTGCACGCTGCACGATCCGTCGACCATCGCCGCGCTGATCGTCGAGCCGGTTCCGGGCTCCGCCGGGGTGTTGATTCCGCCGGTGAAGTACCTGGAGCGGTTGCGCGAGATCTGCACGAAACATGGGATTCTGCTGATCTTCGACGAGGTGATCACGGGCTTCGGGCGTCTGGGCAAGCCTTTCGGCTCGCAGCGCCTGGGCGTGATGCCCGATCTCTTCACCATCGCCAAGGGCATGACCAACGGCACCGTGCCGATGGGAGCGGTGATGGTGCGCGAGGACCTCTACGATGCGTTCATGCAGGGCCCGGATGGCATCGAGCTCTTCCACGGCTACACCTACTCGGGGCATCCCCTCGCGTGCGCGGCGGGCATCGGCGCCATGGACACCTACGAGGAGGAAGGGCTGCTCGAGCGCGCGGCGACGCTGGAGAAGCACTGGGAGAACGCTATCCACGCGCTGAAAGGCGAGCGCAACGTCATCGATATCCGCAACTACGGCCTGATGGGCGCGATCGAGCTCGCCCCACGCCAGGGCGCACCGGGGAGCCGCGGCTACCACGCGCTGGTCAAGTGCTTCGAAGCGGGCGTGCTCACTCGCTACACTGCAGACACGCTCGCCTTCTCGCCGCCGCTGATCGTCGAGAAAGCGCAGATCGACCGCATCTTCGAGACGGTGCGGAAGGTCCTGCAGACGCTGGAATAAAAAAGGGCGCCGATCCGGCGCCCTTTTTTCGCGGCTCGGTTTCTCTACTTCATCGCGGTCCGTACCACGCCCAGCCGGCGCCCTCGCGCCGGCTGCTTCAGGCGCGCCGGCGTCACCAGGTCGCGCACGAAGTTCGGCAGCGCGAACACGCCTTCGTGCGTCTCGCCGTTGTAGAAGCGCAGCTCCTGCATCTTGCGCGCTTCAATGCGCCGGTCGATCTCGTCGGCGGTGAAGGACTTCGGATCGAGTTTGTCCGAGCACACCGCCATCGCCCACAGCGAGCCGTAGAGCGGGATGTACATCGTGTAGACGCGCACGATGCGGAACACGCTGTTCAACCGCTGCGCGAGGTCCGCCACGCGCTGTGGCTGGGCGACCGGCGAGCCGAGGTGCAGCGCGAGCGCGCCCCCGGGCGCAAGTGCGGTGCGCAGCTGCTGGAAGAACTCCATCGAGTAGAGCGCCGCCGCCGGCCCGACCGGGTCGTTGAGATCGAGCGCGATCAGATCGAAGCGCTCCTGCGTCTCGCGCACGAACTTCATGCCGTCGTCGACCAGCACCTTCAGCTTCGGGTTGTCGAAGACGCCGTTGTGCACCGCCTGGAAGTGCTCTTTCGCCACCTGGATCACGTCGGCGTCGATCTCTACCATGGTCACGGACTCGACCGAGGGATGCTTCAGCACCTCCTCGGAGGAGCCGCCGTCGCCGCCGCCGATGATCAGCACCTTCTTCGGCCCGGCATGCGCGGTGAGCGCCGGGTGCACCAGGTTCTCGTGGTAGACGAACTCCTCCTTTTCGGAGGTCATGTTGAAGCCGTCCAGGCGGAAGAGCTTGCCGTAGTGCGGCGTCTCGTAGATCTGCATCTTCTGGTAGCGCGTCTGCCACTCGCCGAGCTGCTTCGAGGCCTTGATGTAGAAGCCGGTGGTCGGCGAGAGCGACTCCATCAGCAGGTGCTCGCCGCGGTCGATTTCCTGGCGTGCGACTTCAGTCGGCTGGAAGAACGCGACGATGTTGTCGAAGAGCTTGCGCGCCTTGGCGGAGTTGTCCGCGCTGTAGTTGCAGACGTAGACGTCGAGCGTCAGCCCCTGGCGCTCGGGCCAGGTATGGATCGCGAGGTGGGATTCCGCGAGGACCACGCAGCCGGTAAAGCCGCAGCCATCGAACTGATGGAAGCTCACGCCGACGGTGGTGAGACCGGCGGCCTCGACCATTTCGACGCACTTGGCGCGGAATCGCTCGCCGTCCAGTAGGAGCTGCGGATCGCAGCGGCAGCCGGTGAGGTCACCGATGAGATGCAGACCATTCATTTTTGTACCCTCCAAAACGCGAAGGCGCGGCCCCTCGTGTCAGGACCACGCCCCCGATCCACGCCTTGCGGCGCACAGCGCTCTTCAAATGCGCTCAATTCGTGCAAAACCTCCTAAGTGCTCAAATTTGCTCGTTCGACTTTTCAACCAGCTCTTGACAAACCGCATCGATCAATCGGCGAGCGATCGAGATTCTGCTAGGAAGTTTCGGCAATTGCAATACATCGAACCATTTTGCCTCCTCGATTTCGGAGGCCTGCGGCGCAATCTCGCCGTCGCGCCATTCGGCGACGAACGCGATCATCAGCGAATGCGGGAACGGCCAGGGCTGGCTCGCGAAATAACGGATGCGCTGAACCCGCACGCCGACTTCCTCGCGCACCTCACGCTCGAGGCACTGCTCGAGCGATTCGCCCGGCTCGACGAAGCCGGCAAGCGCGCTGTACATGCCGCTCGGAAAGTGCGGGCTGCGCCCGAGCAGCAACTCGTTCCTGTCCTGATTTCTCCTATGAACAAGCGCCATGATCGCCGGCGCGAGGCGCGGGTAGGCCGTCAGTTTGCAGGCCGGGCAGACGCGCGCGCGCTCGTCGGGCTTCAGCGCCGTCGGTGTGCCGCAGCGCCCGCAGTACTGATGCGTGCGGTCCCAGGCGACGAGCTGCAGCGCGCGGCCGGCAAGGGCGAAGTGG